>NZ_JACUZX010000011.1:0-151207 GCF_014851575.1 Rhizobium sp. RHZ02 | reverse complement strand
CTGCGCCCGGATAACCGTGGCGTCGATGGACAACCACTCCATGTCCGGATCGACAGAAACTGCTTCGAAAATCCGGTCGAATATGCCCTGCTCGATCCAACGGTAATAGCGCCGTTTGACCGTCTGACAGGGGCCAAAACGGTCTTCCGGCAGATCACGCCAGCGCGCTCCGGACCGGGCAAGCCACAGTATCGCGTCGAAGAACCGACGCCCATCACTGCGAGGACCGCGCCTGCCTTTGCGACCACCGGGCACAAACGGCTTCAGCCGCTCCCACTGGTCATCTCGAAGAACCTCACCATCCATCGCCGACCTCCAAAAGTCAGCGTTGAATCTGATTTGCGACTCGAATGGAATCCCGGATCGTTAAATTGTCACCACAGCCTAGATCGGTTCGATAAACGCCTAGAGCAGCCGATAGCGAAGTGCGCGAGCGATTGCCTGCATGCGGTTAACAGAGTCGAGCTTTCGCATCGCGCTCTTCAGGTAGCCGATGACCGTATGTGCGGAGAGATCGAGAATAATCGCGATCTCTTCACTGCTCTTTCCGGCGGCCGACCAACGCAGGCACTCGATTTCCCGGCTGCTGAGGTTCTCCATCGGTTGCTCAACAGGGTTCTGCTGCGCAAACAGCTCCAGAAACTCCATCGCCCGGAAAACCTGCTGCATTGCCTCTTCGCGAGCGAGACGCACGCGCTCACCCGAGAATGCGAATATGAAGTGCCGCAAATGCATGTCATGCAAGGCAAAGGCAAATGTGTCCTTGAGGCCATGGCCCCTGAAGTGCGCCGTCAGCCGGTCGTTTCCCTGGTTTGCAGCCGCGCTTTCGAATGGCGCCTTGTCACAGAAGACAGGCATCGCTGTCGTCTTGAGAGCCGAGACCAGCTTGCTGCAATAGAAGAGGTCAACCTCCTCATAGAGATCAATGAGCTCTTGCGGCCAGTTGCTAGCGAGATAGTTGCTGGCGAAGCCACTGCGGTCCCCGCGCGGAAACTCCGCAAACAAGTAGTGGTTGAATCCCGCCTCGACTGCCATCTCAGCCACGCAATCGTTGAATCGTTCCGAGGACATTTTCTGCGCGGACGCGATCCGCGAAAAAACAGCATCCCCCACGCCGTCGCGGACGGCGCGTTCTTGCTTCTTCATTTTCCTGTCCCTCGGCGGCTAGCTTCGCCTCAGCTTCTTCATTTCGTCGACCAGAATGGCCACGCGCCGCAGAGGAAAAGCAAAGGCACGTATCAAAAGGACACGAAGCAAACCTTAGTTATTCCGGGCACCACGAAAAGAACGGAGACGCGGTCTTGCACTAACAACTATGTTGCGGCGCTTATAAATTGACGTTCGTCAATTGCCCACTAGCCATTGCGCATGGCTCCTATGCGCTCATCACAAATTTACGCAGGGGAAGGCTACGAGGGCGCGCAAATTGCTTCCAGGAAGTCGACGCCTAAACTTCTTATCAAAGTGTTACTATGCGCTTAGGCAATTCTTAAATGTGACAAGCTAGAGTGACGGCCGTGGTCTTGAGTTGTGTAGAGAGTCCAATGACCGAAATGATACGTCCCCGAGTAAAATATGTCATCGGCCCCGATGGCAGCCCGCTGACGATTGCGGATTTGCCACCGCCGAATACCAGGCGCTGGGTTATCCGTCGCAAAGCAGAGGTTGTAGCGGCGGTTCGCGGTGGCCTGTTGAGCTTGGAAGAAGCGTGCGAGCGTTACACGTTGACTGTCGAAGAGTTCTTGTCCTGGCAGTCTTCCATTAACAGCCATGGCCTTGCCGGTTTGCGCACCACGCGTATTCAGCAGTATCGCCACTGACACGCCCATCCTGGGCAACGATTTTCAGATTCGGGCCGCTTGCATGTCCTGAGGGGGATATACAGACGGCCCGCAATCATTAACGCAGCCTGCAGACGCCCTGCTTTTATGCTGCGACAAGCCTCACCACGAGTTCCCTGCTCCATAGACCACTCGGCAGGAAAATCGGTCGGTGAGCCGGAATTGCTGCCGGCCTCGTACCGGCAGCAGTTGTCCCCGCCTCTTCTCATCGAACACTGTGTCCACATCGCCCGCCTTGGCGCGGCCGGGATGACATGCCAATTTCCGACCGACAGCTGAATGTTGACGAGGAATGGCAATGAACATCAGGAATGAAGAGAATCCCTCCGGCGGCCGCTACGTTGCAGAGGTCGAGGGCCATCAGGCCGAAATGACCTATTCCCGCGCATCGCCGGCGCTTGTCATTATTGACCACACCGGCGTACCCGATGCGCTGCGCGGCAAGGGCGTTGGCCAGGCACTTGCTCTTCATGCCGTCGAGGAGGCACGCAAAGGGGGATGGAAGATCTTCCCGTTATGTCCCTTCTTCAAAGCGCAAGCGCAACGCCACGAGGAGTGGCGCGACGTCATTAACGGTTAGCCCAATAACGCCAAAAGCCATGTATGACGGACGTGACGGCCCATCATGCATGGCTTTTTTCGAGGCGATCCCAAGGTGCCGACAGCACCCGTTTCCCGCCTTAGGCTCTTGCCCGGACTGCGCCGTCGCGCTCTTCGAGCGCGGCTGCACGTGCATATTCCGCCTGTATCTCTTCGAGCGCCTGTTCAAGCGCCTCTTCCTGCATCTTCAGTTCCTTGATCGAGACCTGAAGATTGTCCGCGCGCTGGCGAGCTGCCTTTGCGAAGGTCGGATAGGCGAAGTGATTCGGGTCGGAAATGCCGGACTTCTTTTCCTCGACGACGATCTGGCTCTCCAGATCCTTCGTCATCCTATCAAATTCGGACATCATCATCTGCAATTGCTGCAGTTGGCGACGTTTTTCGTTCACCTGAAACTCCTTCAGGCGAACTAGGCTCTCACGCGACTTCATACGCATTACTCCAGTGATGCGAGACCCCTGCTCCACTTTAAATCGCCCTTGCCGGCCGCTTTGACGCGGCCTTCTAAAAAATTTCCGTCGGTATTAACAAAAACCTACCGCTGGTAACCTTTCGTTTACGGGCATCGTTAATGATAGTGCCGATGATTTAAGGGTCGGTAAACACAACTACGCGATTTCCGATACTGTTTCATTGGTGAGTCGAATGAATCGCTTACCGGCCGTTCTTAATGTAAAAGTTAAGATCTGGCTTTGCGAATTCTCGTTGGAAAACAGCGGAATGGACAAAATATTTAATAAATTCGTTACCTCTTGCCAGAGTGAATCAGAATTTGTTAACCATTTCGTGGCAGCTTCCAAATCACGCAATGATGTATTCGGTATCGCGTAGGGGCCAGACCACCTTTCGGCGGCGGTAAAGGGGATAATAATGCGGGTACTACTCATTGAAGACGACAGCGCGACAGCGCAGAGCATCGAATTGATGCTCAAATCAGAAAGTTTTAACGTCTACACCACCGATCTGGGTGAAGAAGGCGTGGACCTAGGGAAGTTGTATGATTACGACATCATCCTTCTCGATTTGAACCTTCCCGACATGTCCGGATATGAAGTGCTCCGCACTCTCCGCCTGTCCAAGGTCAAGACACCCATCCTGATTCTCTCGGGCATGGCCGGTATCGAGGACAAGGTTCGCGGTCTCGGCTTTGGCGCCGACGACTACATGACCAAGCCGTTCCACAAGGACGAACTGGTTGCGCGCATACATGCAATCGTTCGTCGTTCCAAGGGTCATGCCCAGTCGGTCATCATGACCGGCGAACTGATCGTCAACCTCGACGCCAAGACGGTCGAAGTTGGTGGCCAGCGCGTGCACCTGACGGGCAAGGAATACCAGATGCTGGAGCTTCTTTCGCTCCGCAAGGGCACCACGCTCACCAAGGAAATGTTCCTGAACCATCTCTATGGCGGCATGGACGAGCCGGAACTGAAGATCATCGACGTCTTCATCTGCAAACTGCGCAAGAAGCTCGCAAATGCTGCCGGTGGCGCAAACTACATCGAAACCGTCTGGGGCCGCGGCTATGTTCTGCGCGAGCCGGACGGCGCCGAGTACGCCGAGACCGCCTGATACGTCAGCCCCTTTGCCAAGACTGAGAAAATCCCGTCCTCTGTGGCGGGATTTTTTCGTTGTGACATAGAAAAAGCCGCCCGTGGCGGCTTCGATCGTTGGCGGGTAGTCGCAATTATGCTGCGATAGCGCGGTGGCCGAATACGGCCGTCAGAATCTTGCGATCGAAGGGTTTGAGGAGGAAATCAGTCGCCCCTGCCCGCTTGCCCATCATCAGCTTCTTGAGGTCGGCCTCAACCACGCAATAGTAGATTTTGACGTCCTTGCCGCCTTCCATGCCGCGGATCGCCGAAATCAACTCGAGCGCGCGGTCCATGCCAGAATCGACGATCAGGTATTCTGGAAGTTCCACCTGGCAACTGGAGAGAGCTTCGACAACGTTGGAGGCTTCGATGACCATGAAGTCGAGTTCGGAAAGGATGCGCTTCCCCACCTTCCGAACGACGTCAGATGAGTCGGCGATCATAAACCTCTGCATGGCTGCTCCTTGCCCCAGCTTCTAATGCGGCTGGCGTGTTATCGGCCAAGAATAGAAACATTAGGCTAAGGATTTATTACCTCGACGGTCGGATCGCCGTCGAGGTCCCTGCATCAAGCTGCGACGACGTCAGCGGTAAACGTAAGTTCTTCGGCGGTCGCGCTATGCCCGAGCGCCATACCGCATTCATCGGCAAGCAGCACGGTGTAGTAGGGCTGGATCGAGTGGGCGTCGATGGCTTCCTCGATTTCCCCCGTAGAGATCTCCACGAATTTCGGCGGCAGGCGCATCAGCTTGCCCTTCGCAACGATCTTGAATTTTGCGTCCAGTTCGGGGTTCTCAAGCGTGACTTCGATGACACCGCCACGTGGAATTGACGAATAGGCTACCAGGAAGAGATTGAGCAGCAACTTGACGCGGTTCTTGGCGATAATCGCGCGCGGACCAGTCCAGACAACCTCGGTCTTCTTCTCCGCGGCAGCAAAATCCTTCGCCGCACGTTCGGCTTCGCCGGTATCGATCGAAGCCCCGACCGATCCCGAGGCCCCGAAGGCAAGCCGGGCGAACTTCAGACGGACAGAGGCGTTGAGCGCGCTTGTCCTGATAAGATCCATCGCGTCGGCATCGGCGCCGCCCTCGTCCAGAAGCTCCAGACCATTGTTGATTGCGCCAACCGGCGAGATGACGTCATGGCAGACGCGGCTGCACAGAAGCGCGGCCAGGTCGGGGCCAGCAAGGGTGAGGTTTGGATTCTTCGACATCATAGTCTCCAGGAGGGCGGCAGGTTCATTCCGCCGCCTCTTTTGCGTCATTTAAATTGCGCGAAGTTTGCGGCCGTACTCAGCGCCATAATGACACCATATTTGGTAAACCGATTGTTAAGACCATACGCGCAAAATGAACGAAACGCCGGAAACGGCTCATCGTACCGACCATGATGAACGGATAACACCATGCGCGCCCATTTTTTCGGAAGACTCTCCGCCATCTGGCGGCTTCTCGTTGCGCTGACATTTTCGCCCCTCGCGCTTGTCCCAATGCAGGCATCGGCGCAGCAGTCTAACGGCGGCCAGTATTCGATGCAGGAAATCGTCGACGCTGGGCACTCGTTCTTCGGCTCGACCAGCGGCGGGCTGGCCAAGGTGATCGAAGCCGCCTTTCAGAAATACGGCCTTCCCAACGGCTATGTCCTCGGCCAGGAAGGTTCCGGAGCTTTCATCGCCGGTCTCACCTACGGCGAAGGCCAGTTGAATACAAAGAATGCCGGTGAGCATCCGCTCTACTGGCAGGGTCCGTCGCTCGGGATCGACTATGGCGGTCAGGGCACGCGCGTCATGATGCTCGTCTACGACCTGCCCTCGACCGACGCCATCTACGCGCGCTTCGGTGGCGTCAGTGGTCAAGCCTTCGTTATCGCCGGCTTCGGCATGACGCTTCTCAAGAACGACAACGTACTGGTGGTGCCGATCCGCACAGGCGTCGGTGCTCGCCTCGGATTGAATGTCGGCTACCTCAAGGTCACCCCTAATCCGACCTGGAATCCCTTCTGATTCCCATCGGCGCAGCGAACTCTCGCTCGCCGTGACCTATCCGCCACTTGCTCTACGCGTCAGGTCCGCTTAATCATTGGTCCTGACGCAACTCAACTTCTGGAAGCCGTGGCCGCGCCGTGATCGAATATGCTCTCTTGTTCGGATTGGGCTTCCTGGCGGCAGCGTTTCTCGTCTTTCTCGTGTCGCCTGCCGTCCACCGCCGCATCGTCTGGTATACGGAAAACCGTATGCGCGCGACCATGCCACTCAGCCCGCAGGAAGTGCGCGCGCAGAAGGATATGGTCCGGGCCCTCTATGCTGCCGAGAACGCCAAGACGACACAGGACCTCGTGCGCGAGCGCGAAAAGTCGCTGGCGCTGCAACTAAAGCATGACTCGCTGGCGCTCGACGCAGGACGGTTTGCCGCCGAGATCGAGGGGCTACAGGCGCAAATCAGCGACATGAGTGTCGAGGCCGCGGAACAGCGCTCGCACCTGCGCAAGGACGAGAACTACATCAGCCAGCTTAAGACGAGCCTCCACATCGCCGAGCAAGCAAGCGCCGCCAAGGAAGGCGAGCTCGACGCTCTTCGCACGCGCCTTAACAAGCTTGCGGAGCAGACTGACAATCTCAAGATCGATCTCGCAGCGCGCGATACCGAAATCGAGAGCCTGACGTTCAAGGCGAACGCAGTCCGCATCGAGCGCGACAATCTTCGCCAGGACGTGAACCTGCTGCAGAAGCGCGCCAAGGATGCGGAGCAGGCGCTCGCCCAGCATGAGCACGCAGTCATCCGGCTCGAGGACAAAGCGGGGCGCGATGCGGCGTCAACGGCCGACAAGGATACGCTTCTCGGACGCCGCCAGCAGGAAATTACCAAGCTGAAGGAACAGATCAAGGCGGCGAATGCCGAGCTGCGCAAGGCAAACCGTGCATTGCGCAACGCTGGACTTCAGCCCGTGGTCGCAGATGCGGTTTCAGAGGAGCGGGCAACCGAGGAAACAATGCCGACTGAGCTCGACACAGCAGCGATTGCAGCGCGCCTGAGCGACGAAGTGCGCAAGCGCAGCGCCGCCGTCTCGGAACAACTTCTGAAAGCGAAATCCGACACCAGCCACGACGGTGCGATACGTGAAGAGATCGCCGGCATTGCTGCAAGCATGGTTGCATTGACCGCTATCAACGAAGGACCCTCCTCACCGATCCGCGACCTTCTGCCGGATGGCACCGACAATCAGGACGGAGAGCGTATCAACCTCGCGCAACGCGCCGCGACAATCCTGTCCGAACCGGGCTGAACTCAGATCAGCTTCGCTGCCGATGACATGGCAAAGAGGGCGATGCCGGTCGCCGTCGCCACATTGAGGCTGTCCAGTCCCTCCGACTGCGGGATCCGCGCGCTTTGAAAACGTTCCAGGAGTGCAGGCGGCAGCCCCTCGCCTTCCGTACCCACGACCAGCGCCATGCGATCGGTTGGCGGTATGGCTCGAATGTCGGTCTCCCCGCGCGGCGAGAGCGTCCAGATTGCAAAGCCACTCGCAGCAAGCCGTGTTAGAACGTCGAGCGCCGTGCCCTTCCGCTCATAGGGAACACTGAGTACGGAGCCGACAGAAACGCGTAGCGCCTTGCGATAAAGCGGGTCACACGAAGTCTCATCGAGAAAGATGGCATCCGCCTTGAAGGCGGCCGCATTGCGGAACATCGACCCGGCATTGTCATGGTTGGAAATACCGCAGCCGACAAGGACAAGCGAACGATCGGGCAATCGGTCGACAAGCTCGGTTCCGACCACCTCTCGCCTGCCAAGGGCCAACACGCCTCGATGGAGATGAAACCCGACGATCCGATCTAGGACGTCCGCCTCTGCGACATAGACCGGCACGTCATCAGGCAGTCTCTCGAGGATTGGAGCGACGCCGTCGACACGGTTCCTGAGAAGCAGCACTTTTTCGGTCGCAAAGCGACCGCCGTGGCTCGCTTCCACAAGCACGCGAAGGACTACCGTGCCCTCCGCGATGAAGCGGTTCTGCCGGCCGGTCAGATCGCGCTCGCGGATGTCGCGAAAGTCAGCGATACGAGGATCGTCCGCGCTCTCGATGGCAACGAGGCGAGAGGCCATTGTCCTAGCCGCCGCTGACCGTCACATCGGCAACAATGCGCCCCGACTTGATATCGAAGATGAGCGACTTCTTGATTCCATCGGCTGTCGCGCCAAAGAACATGATCTGGCCTCCCGAGAGCGACGACGACTGGATGACGAAGCCCGACGGCAAAGTTGCCGTGACCGATACCGGCGCATCGGATGGTACACCGGCAGAAGTTACGGCTGTCGGTTCCTTCGCGGGCGCGCGCATCGCTTTGTAGACAACCGCGCCGAAGACAGCCATAAGGCTCACGAACATGATGACGCCTGAGACGATCTGCAGGCGGATCATCTTGCGCCGGACACGTTCCATCGCCGGATCCAGGGGCTTTTCGTCCTGATCGTCTTCTGGCTGGATATTCGTCATATGTGGCGTTCCGTTCTTTAAGTAATTCGGAGAAGAAGCGTCTTGAGCGACCCCTTTAAACAAGCTGCCGGCATTAGAAAAGTCCTCACCGCCGACGAGAACGCCGAAGGCCGTCTTGACGCGTGGATGACCGGACAGCTCGGCGAGGAGTTTTCGCGCAGCCGCGTGAAGGCGCTAATCAAGGAGGGCCAGGTCTCCGTGGGCGGCAAGATCCTCGCCGATCCGCAGAAAAAGGTTCGTCCAGGCGACACCTTCGAGATCCTGCTGCCCGAGCCGGAGGATCCGACGCCCAAGGGCGAGAATATCCCGCTCGATATTCTTTATGAAGACGATGACCTCATCGTCATTTCCAAGCCGGCCGGTCTCGTGGTGCACCCCGCGGCTGGCAATTGGACGGGCACGCTCGTCAACGCGTTGATCTATCATTGCGGCGACAGTCTTTCCGGTATCGGCGGTGTGCGCCGTCCGGGCATCGTCCACAGGCTGGACAAGGACACCACAGGTGTCATGGTCGTCGCCAAGAACGACATCTCCCATCGCCATCTGTCGCTGCAATTCGCCGACCATGGGCGGACCATGCCGCTGGAGCGGGCTTACCAAGCGATTGTCTGGGGCCGCCCTCGCACGCTGACTGGAACGATCGATGCACCGCTCGGCCGCGCCGTCGGCGACCGCACGCGTCGCGCCGTCAAGCGATCCGAGACGCAGGATGCCGACGAGGCGATCACCCACTACGAAGTGCTCGAACGCTTCCATGAGAATCCTGATGCCACGTCGCTAGCCTCGCTGGTCGAGTGCCATCTCGAAACCGGCCGCACCCATCAGATCCGCGTCCACATGGCACATATCGGCCATCCGCTACTCGGCGACACCGTCTACGGAGCAGGTTTCAAAACAAAGGCAAACCTGCTTCCGGTTGCCGCCAGGAAGACCGTGAATGCCTTCGGAAGACAGGCGCTCCACGCCTACATGCTGCAATTCGAGCACCCTCGCACCGGCGAGGTCATGCACTTCGAGGTGCCTCTGCCCGAGGACATGGAAGAGTTGGCAGACGCCCTGCGTGCGGAGCGAGAGTAACGCCTTCGTGAAGCGGTGTATGGTCTTGAACCCCTGTTCCGCCATACTTATCTGTATATTGACTTAGTGCGGGCTTGGATAAAGCCGCATGTCCCGGTTTGCCTTTCGACGCAGGGGCGCGTTCCATTGGGAACCGGAATTCAGATAGGAGGGTGCTTTATGGCCCGAAATAACTTGCCGTCCATTACCGCCGGCGAAAACGGTCTCAATCGCTATCTCGACGAAATCCGCAAATTTCCGATGCTGGAGCCGCAGCAGGAATACATGCTGGCGAAGCGCTATGCGGAACACGGCGATCGCGAAGCGGCACACAAACTCGTCACCAGCCACCTGCGCCTCGTTGCGAAGATCGCAATGGGCTACCGCGGCTATGGCCTACCAATCGGCGAAGTCGTCTCTGAAGGCAATGTCGGCCTGATGCAGGCCGTCAAGAAGTTCGATCCGGAGCGCGGCTTCCGTCTTGCCACCTATGCCATGTGGTGGATCAAGGCCTCAATCCAGGAATACATCCTGCGTTCGTGGTCTCTGGTGAAGATGGGTACGACCGCCAACCAGAAGCGGCTGTTCTTCAATCTGCGTCGCCTCAAGGGCCGTATCCAGGCCATTGACGATGGCGACCTGAAGCCGGAACACGTTGCTGAGATCGCCACCAAGCTGAACGTCTCCGAGGAGGAGGTCGTTTCGATGAACCGTCGCCTTTCCGGCGATGCCTCGTTGAACGCACCGATCAAGGCCTCGGAAGGCGAATCCGGTCAATGGCAGGATTGGCTCGTCGACGACCATGACAGCCAGGAAGAGGTTCTTATCGAACAGGATGAGCTCGACACGCGCCGCCGCATGCTGGCGAAGGCGATGAGCGTTCTGAACGACCGCGAGCGCCGTATCTTCGAGGCACGTCGCCTCGCGGAAGATCCGGTGACCCTGGAAGACCTCTCGTCCGAATTCGACATTAGCCGCGAACGCGTTCGTCAGATCGAGGTCCGCGCCTTCGAAAAGGTCCAGGATGCCGTCCGCAAGGACGCTCTCGAACGCGCCAAGGCCGTTCGCGTGGTCGAAGCGACCGCGTAACGCCATTGCAATTTCAAATCAAAAAGGGCGGGACCGATGGTCCCGCCCTTTCTTTTATCCATTCGACAGGCGCTTATTGGCTGGTCGATACATCGCCAAAAGCAGCCCATTCCTTGATCGCGGCGTTGAACGCCTCGCCGCCCGTAGTACCCTTCTGCATCGTCAGAAGCGCGCGGCGACCATTGCGGTAGGTGATCGGCATATCGATCCAGTCGCGGCTTGAAAGGAGATCGAGGTTCGCCTTGCGCGCATCCGGATAGTCGTTCAGCGCGATCATGTGGAAATCGTCGGTGATCTTTGCCGGAACGGCAATCAGGGCGTCGCCCCGATCCTGTTCGGTTCGCTTCATCGAGATACGCTGAACGCTCTCGATAGCGCCACCTTCAAAGTTCGGCGGCAGCGAGAAAACCACCTCGACGATGTGGCTGGCCGGCAGCGACGCATCGGAATTGCGCTTGAAGGTAAGCTGCGCCGACAGATTGCGTTCTGGAACAGTCACGGTCCCCTGTACGGTCGCTTCCTGCCTGCCATCCGGGCCTGTCTCGTGCTGAAGACTCCAGACGACCGAGCCCTGGATGGCGGTCGGTGAACTCTGACCGATCCGCTCTTCGTACAGGAACATCTTCTCGGAGGAGCCGACCGGCGCAGCTTGCGTGGCTCCAGCCGCCGGCGGCGTCGTCGCGGGTGCGGTGGCAGCCGGGACGGCAGGTGTCGTCGAGGTCGCGGGCGGCGTCGGATCCGCTGCAGCAACGTTCTGCTCGGCTACCGACTTTCC
The DNA here is from genome assembly GCF_014851575.1 of Rhizobium sp. RHZ02. Classification (NCBI taxonomy): domain Bacteria; kingdom Pseudomonadati; phylum Pseudomonadota; class Alphaproteobacteria; order Hyphomicrobiales; family Rhizobiaceae; genus Rhizobium; species Rhizobium sp. RHZ02. Next base: position 139,754 of record NZ_JACUZX010000011.1, on the reverse strand, counting down.
TTCCGCCGTAGGCGTTCCCGGAACGGAGGCCGGACCGTTGTCGACTTCGGTGCCATCGGCAAGAAGCCGCTGGTTGAACTTGTTGTTGACGGAAGCCCCGTCATTCAAGGACGCAACTTCCTTGTTTGCCTCAGCTGGCTTCGCATCGCTCCTCTGGGGCGCCGCATCCGGCTTGGCAGGCGTCTGCTCGTTCTTCGCGCTCTGCGAGGGAGCAGCGCTGACGAGGTTTTTCACCATTGACGACAGCGCGTCCCGATTGATCCAGGCAGCGTATCCGCCACCACCGACCACGCCAAGCGCAATGAGGATCGTCACGATGGAGCCAATGCCGAAGCGACGGCGCTTCGGCTCCATGCGCAGGTTCTTACCCTGGAACTTAGCAGCAACAGCACTGTCGAGATCGGCGGCCGGAATGCCATCATCATCTTCGGCAACCACGCCGCGGTTGTCGTATCCGCGAAGCGGCTTTGCCTCCTGCCAATTGGTTTCCGGTACAGCTTTTGCCGGCGTCCCATGAATTTCGGAGAAGAGATCGCCGTCATCGAAATGAGCGTTGATCGGAACTTTCTTGCCGTTTTCGATCGGTGGCAGATCGTCGAAGGCTGCGGCCTCCCAGGAGAAGCCCTCATTCGCGGCGGGCATCTTCACGCCGCCCGGCGTATGGTCGAATCCCGTGATGACGTCTTCAAACGCGCGCGCCGCTTCGTTGGCCGGAGCAACCGGCGCAGATTCCGAAAACTGCCTGAGTTCTTCGAGCGCCCAATCCGTCTGCGCATCCTTGGCCGGAGGTGCAGGCGTTTCCTCTACTGGCTCTGCCCACACCGGATCGAAATGCGCAGCGGCATCCGCTTGGAGCGGCTCCTCCTGGCTGCGATCCACGAATTCTTCCGGCGGACGATCCAGCCCATAGACGGGCTCGACAAGGCGATTGGTCAGGTCGTAGTCGCGAGCAATTGGCTGCAGAACCGGCTCTTCGTCGGGCGGCTCGGGCGGCTCGACAACAGGCTCCTCGACTGCGCCAACATACTCCTCGTGACCGTACTGCTCCTCGCGAGCGACGTCGTCTTCATGAGCGGCCTGCCAATGCTGGACAGGCTCGGCTTCCCCGACAGGAGCGCGCGGCTCTTCATGCTCCCAATGTGCGTCCTGCTGCGCGGTGTGTTCCTGTTCGGCAGCGACAGGCTCCTCATAATGAGGCGTAGGTTCTTCGTGATAGGGCGCAGGCTCTTCGACCGGCTCTTCGTAGGCAGGCGCAGGTTCTTCGGCTGCCATCTGCTCTTCGTGAACCGGCGTTTCATGCGCCGGCTCCTCGACCACAGCTTCGCCGGCAACCGGTTCGGGAACGGCCGCTTCCGGCTCGTTGGCCGCTTCGGCGCTTGCCTCAACCTCAGGCTCGGCGGCTAGCGCTGCATCGTCGACCAGAACGGCTTCTGCGTGTTCGGCTTCGACTTCGCGGATTGCAGCTTCGAGTTTTTCAAGCTGCCGTTGCAGCATCGCTTCCGGTGGTCGCGGCTTCATATTCTCGAGCTGCCGCTGAACAGCACCGCGAGCACGCTCGTAGACTTTCACCCGCATCTCGGGAGTATTTTCAGACAGGCCGTCAACCGCCCGCCGGATAACTGCGATAAAATCCGCCATTCGTACTTTCTCTAAGAGTGCGGTCCGCCCTGCGAACCGCACAAATAATGACCCGCGACCTTAGTCCTCAAACGGATCGGTCACAAGTATCGTGTCGTCGCGCTCAGGACTTGTAGACAAGAGAGCGACGGGCGCCCCGATCAGTTCTTCGACCTGGCGAACATACTTGATTGCCTGGGCCGGCAGATCAGCCCAGCTGCGTGCGCCGACAGTCGATTCCTTCCAGCCTTCCAGCGTGATGTAGATCGGCTCTACGCGGGCCTGGGCAGCCTGGCTAGCCGGAAGATAATCGATCTCTTTGCCGTCAAGCTTGTAGGCGACGCAGATCTTCAGTTCGTCGAGACCGTCGAGAACGTCGAGCTTGGTTAGCGCGATGCCCGTGATGCCCGATGTCTTCACCGTCTGGCGGACCAGAACCGAATCGAACCAGCCGCAGCGGCGCGGACGACCGGTATTGACGCCGACTTCGCGACCAACTGTCGAAAGATGCTTGCCGATCTCATCGTTCAGTTCGCACGGGAACGGACCTTCGCCCACGCGCGTCGTGTAAGCCTTGGTGATGCCGAGAACATAGCCGATTGCCGTCGGGCCGAGACCCGAGCCGGCGGCGGCCTGACCGGCAACCGTGTTCGACGAGGTGACGAAGGGATAGGTGCCGTGGTCGTTGTCGAGCAGCGCACCCTGCGCACCTTCGAACAGGATGCGGGCACCGGCCTTGCGCTGGTCGTCGAGGATACGCCAGACCTGGTCGATATAAGGCAGAACCTGGTCGGCGACCTCGTTCAGTTCCTTCTCGAGCGATTCCACCGAAATCTCCGGCAGTCCGAGGCCGCGGCGCAGCGCATTGTGGTGCGTCAGCAGACGGTCGATCTTGGCCGGCAGCGCTTCCTTGTCGGCCAGGTCGATGGCGCGGATCGCGCGGCGACCGACCTTGTCTTCATAAGCCGGGCCGATTCCGCGGCGAGTGGTACCGATCTTGGTTCCGCTGTTGGAAGCCGCGTCTTCGCGGAAGCCATCGAGGTCGCGGTGCAGCGACAGGATCAGCGGTGCGTTGTCCGCGATGCGCAGCACCTCGGGCGTTACATTGACACCCTGCGCGCGCAGCTTCGCGACTTCGGCGACGAAATGATGCGGATCGACGACGACGCCATTGCCGATGACACTGAGTTTGCCGCGCACGAGGCCGGATGGCAGAAGGGCAAGCTTGTAGCTGACACCGTCGATGACCAGCGTGTGGCCCGCATTGTGTCCGCCCTGATAGCGCACGATCACATCGGCGCGTTCCGAAAGCCAATCGACAATCTTGCCTTTGCCTTCGTCACCCCATTGCGAACCGACTACAACTACGTTCGTCATTCACGTCTTCCTGTTAAAGGCGGATTTAACCGCACCCTTCTCAAACCCGCGCATCTATAAAGCTTTGTCACCGGGAAATCGACCCTGTTATGCCGCCGAAATCGGCTTTTTACGTGACAAATCAGCCATCATCGGGCTATTGGCCGATCATGTCCCAAGGTTGAGAACCACATCGCCGTCATCTGGAAGAATCGCCTGTGCAGGTCGCCGCTTATATTTCTCTCGTCGTCGCGGCACTATGCTGGGGCGGAAACGCGGTGGCGGGCAAGCTCGCGCTCGGGCACGTCAGCCCGATGACGCTGACGTTTCTGCGCTGGTTCCTTGCGACGGCACTCATTGCCGCCGTTTCCGTACCGCAATTGAAGCGCGACTGGCCGATCGTCCGCAAGAACCTGCCGCTGCTCTTCTTCTACGGCATCATCGGCTATACGCTTTTCAACGCGATGCTTTACTCGGCCGTCCAGTACACAACCGTGATCAATGTTGCGATCGAGCAGGCCGGGATCCCGATGCTGATCTTCCTGCTGAACTTCGTCTTCTTCCGCACAGGCGTTTCTACAGCACAGATAGTCGGCTTCGCCATGACGCTCGGCGGCGTCGCATTGACCGCCGCGCATGGTGACCTGACGACCCTGCTGCAGCTCGGTCTCAACCGTGGCGACGGCCTCATGCTGATCGCCGTAGCCGCCTATTCTGTCTACACGATTTTTCTACGCTGGAAACCGCCCCTTGATTGGCGCACGCTGATGGCGATCCCCGCCCTCGGCGCGACGCTGACAGCAGTGCCACTTCTCATCTGGGAGGGCACGCAAGGTGCTGTGCAATTGCCAGACAACAAGGGCTGGCTGATTGCCTTCTACACTGCCATCTTCGCGTCCCTGCTTGCCCAGATCCTCTATATCAAGGGCGTCGAGGCGATAGGCGCAAATCGCGCCGGGCTCTTCATCAACCTCGTGCCGGTCTTCGGAACGCTGTTGTCCGTGGCGCTGCTTGGCGAGCATCTTCAGCCGTTCCATGTGATCGCGCTTGCGCTCGCTTTGGGCGGCATTGCCATCGCCGAAAAAGGCCGTCCCCAGCGCGCAGTCTCGACCGTCCCCGCCTCGCCTATGGACTAGAGCTTTCAGAAAATTGAAACGTTCTGCCGGAGCAGGTTTTCGACAGGGCAGGAACGATTGATGAAGGACATACCCAAGGTACGTCCGAGCCGGTCGCCGCTGTTCCTGGAGGAACGATGCCCGGCCTCACGGGCTGGCTGAAACGGGCCGCCTGATCGACCGACCGACTCCGTTTGAGCCAACAGAACGCTTCGATTTAACCCCGAAAGGCTCTAGCCGAGTTCCAGGGTCGTCACGCCGAAAATGCTCCTGAGCGGAACGACCGGCGCTGCGCCCCGATACATCCGCGCCGTTTCGAAGACGGGCGCCAAGCCCAGGCTCTCGGCAAGTTCAATGGCCTCGCCATTGTTGGTGGGAACATCGATGAAGACCTTCGCTCCCTTGGCATGCTGCGCCAGAACCGAAATCAGAGCCGCCGCGCTATCCCTGTCGCCTGCAAACAGCGGGCCGATCTTGTAGCCCTCGTAGCAACGGCGGATGGTTCCGTAGCCGCGAATCTTGCCACGCTTGCGCACCACGGCCGAGTGCCTGTCCTTGCGAGTAGCACACCATGACGCCACGAAGGTTGGCCGCGGCGCCGGAAAGATCATCGCGTCATAGCGCAGCAATCCGTCGAGTCTATCCGAGACAGCGTGGGCAACCAGTGTTGATTCCGGCAAGGCAGAGATCACGCCACCATAGCGAACCGTCCGATAGGCCTCTTCGAACCCGGCCTTTCGGTAATTGTCCTGTTGTGCGGGCACACCATCCAGACCGATGCTACGGCCCTCAGCCGACATCATCCCGGCATTCCAAATGGCCTTGCCGTAGCCCCTGCCCCGAAAATCCGGATGGACGATAAAAAGACCGAGGAAAGCAAAATCCTCGCCATATTTGACGACTGAGATCGAGGCGACGGGCACCTCCCCGATCACGCCCACGAAAAATCCCGACGGGTCCGCATCGTGAAAGGCAACCGAATCGTCGAGGCCGGGATTCCATCCCTCCTGACGTGCCCACTCGAGCACTAGCTCCAACTCACCGGGTCGCATCGGACGAACGGTAAACTCCGAATTCATGCAACGTCCCTAATCAGATCGACCGCAGTTGAGAGCCTGCGGGATAAATAAAGATCAAAGTCTAACAGCCGTAAAGCCACCCGACGGCAAAGAAACATGTTCATGGCTGAAGCGATCTGCAGCGATCGTCATGAAGTACGAGCCGAAATTCTTTGCATCGCAATCATCATGGAACAGGGAGATTACAATCTCAAGATAATTACTTAATAGAGCATGAAGACGGGTTAAGAGCCATAAGCTGTTCGAAAATCGGACAGCCATCGCTTTCGCATCAGCTAAGAAAAAAGCGCCTAACCGATGGCGATGACCTCGAGTTCTTGTCCGCCGACGCTGACGACATCTCCAACCGTCTTTCCGGTGAGAGCCCTGGCCACCGGGGATACGAAGGAAATCGATCCGGTTTTCGGATCGGCTTCATCCTCTCCGACGATACGGTAGGTCTGCACGCGTCCGTCGTCCCGGCTGAAGGTCACGCTGGTTCCAAAGGCGACGACATCAAGCGAAATCGGCTCAGGGATGACCTGCGCCGTACGGACTCGGGCAGCAAAGTAGCGCAGATCCCGCAACGGATTTGCCGCCTGTCGCCGCCGTTCGTTCACGTCTTCAATGGAGTTCGCGGCATCGTAGGCCTCGCGCGCTTGCTGCAGCTGCAATTCCAGGGCCTTGAAGCCCGCTTCCGTAACGAGGTTCGGATGCGGCGAAATTGGACGGTCCGGCAAAAGTGTTTCCGAAGCAGCTTCGGCACTTTCTTCTTTGACGAAGGCTACACTCAATTTCAAAACTCCGCTTTGTGGTCTCTGGTCTCGCAGCGCATAGGCGATGGGTCGCCACCGCGGTCGATCTTATACCATCTCTTCCACTGGTCACAGCCGCACTTGAAGAACGACTGCTCTTCGCCCTTCCAAACAAGCCATTTGAGGCAGTGATTGCCACAAACCGCCCGGTCGATTTCCGCAGACTAGTCGGTCGCCGAGTGGAATTATCCCCGCTTTCTCCAGCCGAAATAGGATCACATTCCCATTCATTACTGTGGAGCCTTTTATGTTTCTCGGTCTCAGTGTCAATCCAACGCAAGCAGCGCGTCGCGCCATACCAAAGCGGCGTTCTATCGTCGCCTTCGGGGACAGCCTGACAGCAGGCGCGGGCGCGTCGGACCGAGAGCGGGGCGGAGATGATCGTGTCGGAGAGACCGCGACCGTGCGGCTTCTCAACTTCACTCCCCGCCTGATCGGGCGTGACCGAGGTCAGCGGGACATTCAGGACCGCACTCACCTGATCTTCGCTCGTGAAGCCGCCGATGGAAAACTCTCGTAGCAGGGCACCCCCCGACGCCCGCACCCAACGCCACGATGGCCATGATGCCGAGCACCAGACCTTTCCGCGGATATGACGGCTCGATCGGGGCAAGGGCTGCGGAAACCACGCGACCGTCAGCCACCTGGAGGCTGGCTTGGGCTTCAAAGTCCTGCAATCGCGTCAAAAGGTTCTGGTACTGCACCCTCGCGACCTGTGCCGACTGCTGGAGCGCGTAGAATTGTGTCAGGACCTCCGCCGATAGACCGCGCCCGTACCCCCCTGGTGCGCATCGGATGTCGTCTCGCCAAACTGCGCATCCGCAAGCCGTAGTTGCGAGAGAGAACCGGCTGCCTGGAGATCACTATGGGATGTGACGAAAAGGTAGAGATTGCGTTCATTCTGCGCAAGCACATCTCTGGCGGCCGTCACCTGATGTTCAAGAATCTTCCCGGCTGAAACGGTGTTCGCCACTTTGGCTTCGACCTGCTTCCTGATGTAGACGGTCGTTCCAAGATTCGCGAGACGCGCGGCTTTGTCCGCATCATCCGATGTCACGCCCACACTGATAAGATAGGTCAAGCCTTCGCGGCGAACCCGAACGGCATCCTTGAAAGCCGACAGCACTTCACCCGGCGCCGCATCGCCTGAGGGCGTGTCGGCAGCGAGCCCAGCGGCGGAGAGTAATCGGCCGTTGAAACGGTTGAGAGCAAACTCTGGATCGGAGAGAAGCTTGCCGTTCCTGATTGCCTCCAGCAGCACCGCATCGGATTGAATGATACGAACCTCGCCTTCCACCCGGGAATTATCGGTAAGGCCGCTACTCGTGGCAGCGTCCGGGTCGAGCAGATTCTTCGAACTTGTATCGACAAGAACCAACGACTGGGCGGTGTAGCGAGGTGTGAACGAGAAGACGATGACGAGGCTCAGCAGGAAGATCGACAATCCCACCAGCAATATTGTCCGAGCCTGTCGGTGGGCCAATCCAATCAGCATTCGAACGTCTGCGACATCGTTCATGCGAATGCAACCCTTCAACTCGTTACAGCAAAATACTCGCTAAGGTTTCATCGCGCGATGAATTACCACAACAAAAAGGCTTCACAACCAAAAATAAGCCTATTGGATTATCACCCTCTGCATTCGAAGGAGCCCTGTCGGATGGCCGATGACCATCCGACAGCAGTGGCTTACCGGTACGGCTCGAAGAGCCTGTGGATGGCGTCGATTTCATTCTGCCTGATATCGTGACCACCTGCATGCCATTCCGTCTTGACGGAAGCGTGTTGGCTCTCGAAGTAATCCGCCAGGGCCTTCGTCACGGGCGCAGGGCTGATCGGGTCGCGTTCGCCTGCCGTGATCAGTATCTTGCGCCCGCTCAAGGCGGGATTTGCCATCGGTTGGAACGGGATCAACGGATGCATCAGAACCGATGCATCGAACAATCCCTTCTCGATCAACACATTGGCGAGGATATTTGCCCCATTTGAGAAACCCAGGCCGAGCACGTCGCTTGCCTCATGTTGCTTCGCCAGCGCCGCGACAAAGGATGCAAGCTTCTCGGTTGCACGGGCGAGGTCCGCCATGTCGTAGACGCCCTCGCCGGTACGCTTGAAGAAGCGTGCGGCACCAAACTCCGAGACGTCCCCACGCGGAGAGACAATCGTCGCCGCCGGCAGCAGGCGCCGCCCGAAATCAAAGAACTGGTTTTCATCCCCGCCCGTTCCGTGCAGCACGAACAGAATGGGCTTTCCGGGTGCACCGGCCTGCAGCCGGTGCACATAGCTGTTATCGGTCATTGTGCGTCCCCTTTAAGCCTCAAGCGGCTGCAAGTGCTGCTCGATGAGAGCGCGCAAGTGCTGGTGCTGCTGTGGCAGCTTCAGTGCCTCGCCAAGATGCGCAGTGTCTTCGTCCCGGTTGAAGCCGGGCTCGTTGGTCGCAATCTCGAACAGGATGCCGCCCGGGGTCCGGAAGTAGATCGCCCAGAAATAGTCACGGTCGATGACGGGCGTGACCTGGTAGCCGGTATCCATCAGCGCCTTGCGGACCTCAAGCTGTTTCGCACGATTTTCTACGGCAAAGGCCACGTGATGCACGGACCCTGCACCTGGCAAAGCGCGTGAAACGTTCGGCATGGTTTCCAGATCGACGAGATGCGCGCCATTCCCACCCGGAATAGTCAGGCGCTTGACACCATCACGCTCTTCCTGGACTTCGTAGCCCATGAACTTGAGCAGTTCTGACGTGGCGCCATCGTCACGCAAACGCATGGCCACCGAATGGAAGCCACGAATCGCGTTATCCTCGCTGATACCACCGTGTGTCCAAGGCTGGCGGCTGTCATCCTTGACTTCGACAAGGGCAAAGCCATCACCATCGGGACCGGCAAAATTCAGACGCTTCTCGCCGAATGTCTCCTCAGTCTTCAGGCCGGTGACATTCAACTTGTTCAAGCGATCGCTCCAGAAGCCGATCGAGCCCTGCGGGACCGAGAAAACGGTGGTTCCAACTTCACCGGTTCCCGGACGACCTTGCGCCATCTTCGGAAATGGGAAGTACGTCATGATCGTGCCGGGTGCACCGGTTTCGTCACCATAATAGAGGTGATAAACGTCGGGCGCGTCGAAATTCACGGTCTTCTTGACGCGACGCAGACCGAGGGCGTTAGTGAAGAATTGGTTGTTTGTGCGGGCATCCTCCGCCATGGACGTGACGTGGTGCAGACCCTTGATTTGATCGAGCATTTAAGACCCCTTTCTTGCCCGCCTCGCGGGCTTCGTATGGGGTATAGATGATCGCTCCGGACCAATTGGAATAGCCCCGAGGACCGGAACGCATTGTCTCTTTTTAGTGAACGACAAAAGCCAATCGTTCAGAAGAGTTGGGCGTCGCCGGGGTTCGTCGGCAATTGCCAGTCGATTGGCGCTCGACCGTGCGTCTGCAAAAACGCATTGGCCTTGGAGAAATGGCCGCAACCGAAAAAGCCGTTATGAGCGGAGAGCGGAGAGGGGTGTGGCGCCTTCAGCACGAGGTGACGCCTTATATCGACGAAGGCTGCCTTGCGCTGGGCATAGGAGCCCCAGAGCATGAAGACGACGGCATCGCATTCATCGTTGACCTTGGCAATGACGGCGTCGGTGAATCGCTCCCAGCCCTTGCCCTGGTGCGACGCGGCTTGGGCCTCCTCCACTGTGAGCACGCTGTTCAGCAACAGGACGCCCTGCCGTGCCCAATGCTCCAGAAATCCGTGTCGCGCCGGTGTAATCCCCAGATCGCTCTGCATCTCCTTGTAGATGTTGACGAGTGAAGGCGGAATGCGAACGCCTGGTCGAACACTGAAACACAGGCCGTGCGCCTGCCCTAGCCCGTGATAGGGATCCTGGCCCAGAATCACGACCTTGACGTTTGCCAGCGGCGTCAGATCGAGCGCACGGAAATATTCCGATCCCTTGGGAAATATCCGTTTGCCTCCCTGCTTCTGTGCGACGAGGAACGCCTTGAGCTGCTGCATATAGGGGCTGGAAAATTCGCCGGCGAGAGCGTCCCTCCAGCCCTCCTCCAGTGCGATTGATTGTTCATTCATCGACGATCCTCGTCGGCGCGTGGGCGCCTTCGGCTTGTCTCGAGCCGGGAATTGGCAAACATTTTATTGTTCACCGGAGTTCACTATCTACGAACACCTAGTAGATTGAGGTCGAATCGCTGGCGAATTCAAGCGCATCCGGGGCTTATTCAGAATGAAATTCGGAACCAGTGGGCTTCGCGGCCTGTCTGTCGACCTTAAGGGCCGGGCTTCGGCGCTTTATGCCACAGCCTTTGGCCGCTATCTGCTCGACCGTGGAATGACCCGCCCGGGTGACACCATCCTGATCGGTCATGACTTCAGGGATTCCAGCCCGGAGATCGTTGCAAACTGTGCCGATGCACTTGATCGCCTTGGATTCAAGGTCCGCGACTGCGGCACGGTGCCAACACCGGCGCTGGCGCTTTACGGACTTCAGAAAAAAGCCGCGGGTCTCATGGTGACAGGCTCGCACATCCCCGCCGATCGCAATGGCATCAAGTTCTATCGGTCGGACGGAGAGATCGACAAAACGGACGAAGCAGCGATCACGACTGTCGCGACAGAACTCGACCGTGCCGGCTTTACGTTTGTCCCCCGCAGTGCCGGGATGCAAAACCAATCCGTCGAATGCCTGGCGCTCTTCCGCGAACGGAATGCCAATATTCTTCCCACGGAAGCACTCGCGGGCCTGAAAGTCGGCGTCTACCAGCACAGCACGGTCGCCCGTGATCTGCTCGTAGATCTCCTGGAACACTTCGGCGCAACGGTCGTGCCGTTTGGCCGCTCGGAAACATTCGTTCCGGTCGACACCGAGGCGGTTTCGGAGGAGACGATCGCCAAGCTCAAGCAGGTCGCAAGACAGCATGGCCTCGACGCCATGGTCTCTGCGGATGGTGATGGCGATCGCCCGTTGGTGGCGGACGAAACCGGGACGCCGCTGCGTGGCGATTTGCTCGGCCTGATCGCCGCGAACTTTCTCGGTGCGACATCGGTTGTGACACCCGTGACATCGAATTCCGGCATCGAAGCCGCCGGTCGCTTCAGCGTCATTCGCACGCGTGTTGGCTCTCCGTTCGTCATATCAGGGATGCAAGAAGCACTCGCGGCTGGCCGGACTCGCGTGGCAGGCTTCGAAGCGAACGGCGGCCTGCTCACCGCGAGTGAATTCGAGGTCAACGGTCACACGCTGAAGGCCCTGCCGACACGCGACTGCTTCGTCCCCATCCTGGCGGCGCTTTCCCTTGCTGCCTCCAAACGGCAGCCTCTTTCGGTGGTCGCCGCGTCCTTCAATCTGCCATTTGCCGCGGCCGACCGGCTTGAGAATTTTCCGGTTGAGACCAGTGCCCGGTTGATGGCCTATCTTCGCGCCGCACCCGCCAATCTCGCGGCGTTCCTGCAGCCGATCGGCGAGGTTGGCAGCGCCAGCGATATTGACGGCCTTCGTGTTACGCTGGCGGATCGCCGCATCATCCATTTCCGCCCGTCCGGCAATGCCCCCGAAATGCGCTGCTACGCCGAGGCGGAAACCGAAGAAGCCGCCGCGACGTTGCTGCACACTGGTCTGGAGCGAATCCGCTGGTGGGCGCAGGTGGGTTGATGGGCGAAGCAAGACAGATATTCGAGGACACTCCATATGACACAGAAGATCGTTCCCGTGATAATGGCTGGTGGCAAGGGCACTCGTCTCTGGCCGCTGTCTCGCGCCGCAGCGCCTAAGCAGTTCATCCGCTTTATCGGCGACAAGACATTGTTTCCAGGAAACGCTGCTGCGCGTGTCCGATCCCGCGCTTTACGAAGCACCCGTCATCCTGACCAACGAGGAGTTTCGCTTCCTCGTTGCCGAGCAGGCGCGTGAGTTGGACATCGGCCTAGCGGCAATTCTGCTCGAACCGGTCGCTCGAAACACCGCGGCGGCAGTTGCGGCGGCCGCAACGCTCGTGCGCGATCGCTTTGATGAAGACACGGTCATGCATGTGCTTGGCTCCGACTATGAGATCGTCGCTGACGACACCTATTTTGAGTGCGTTCGCATCGCTGCCGCCACCGCCGCCCAGGGCAAGCTGGTAACCTTCGGCATCCAGCCTACCGAGCCAGCAACCGGCTACGGCTACATCGAAGGTGGGAAGACACTCCCGACGGGCGCACGAACGGTCGCGCGCTTTGTCGAGAAGCCGCCGCTCGCCAAGGCCGAAGACATGGTCGCGACTGGCGGCTTCTACTGGAACTCCGGGATGTTCATGTTCTCGGTCTCAGGCGTGCTTGCCGAGATGCGGAGCTATGCCGCGCCGGTCCTCAAAGCTGCGGTGGACGCCATTGCAAAAGGTGTCAGAGATCTGGACTTCATCCGCCTCGACAAGGCAGCGTTCGCAACCAGCCCGAACATCTCTATCGATTATGCCATCATGGAAAAGACGAGCAACGCCGCCGTCGTCCCCTCGCCCTTCAAGTGGTCCGATCTCGGCAGCTGGGATTCCGTCTGGAAGAGCGGCAGCCGCGACGAAAATGGCAATGTGGCAGCCGGCAACACGACGGTCGTCAACACCAAGAACTCGCTCATCATGACCCATGGCGTGCACCTCGCCGTCCAGGGCATGGACGACATCGCTGTCATCGCCAGCGAGGATGCCGTCTTTGTCGGGCGGCTGCAGGACAGCCAGGACGTCGGAAATCTCGTGAAGATGCTCGCCGCCGCCCCCACGACATCGCAACTGACCGAGACGCACCCGACCTCTTACCGGCCTTGGGGCGGCTACACATCGGTGCTGAACGGCGACCGCTTCCAGGTCAAGCGCATCTTCGTCACTCCGGGCAGGAAGCTGTCGCTGCAGAAGCATCATCACCGCTCCGAGCACTGGATCGTCGTCAAGGGCACGGCAGAGGTGACGATCGGCGAAAACGTGCAGATGCTGAGGGAAAACGAGTCCGTCTACATCCCGCTCGGCGAAGTCCACCGTCTCGCCAATCCCGGCAAGATCATGCTCGAACTGATCGAAGTGCAGACCGGATCCTATCTCGGAGAGGACGATATCATCCGCATCGTCGATGAGTTCGGCCGCAGCTGATCACTGTTGTCTTGAACTTATAAACTTCCCCCTGTAACACGATCGCGGCCCCGCCAATTGGCGGGGCCGCGATCGTTGTCTCAGGGAATGATTCCATGCGTATTGTGATGATTGGCTCGGGCTATGTCGGCCTCGTCTCCGGTGCCTGCCTCGCCGATTTCGGCCACCATGTCACCTGCGTCGACAAGTCGGCCGCGAAGATCGATGCATTGGAAGCCGGTAAGGTTCCGATCTTCGAACCGGGCCTTGACACGATCATCGACCACAACCGTACCGCCGGTCGCCTGGATTTTTCGAAGGAGCTGGCGCCTTCCGTTGCCGACGCGGACGTAGTCTTCATCGCCGTCGGCACGCCGTCACGTCGTGGCGATGGACACGCCGACCTGAGCTATGTCTATGCCGCCGCTCGCGAGATAGCGGCCGCCGTGTCCGGGTTCACCGTTGTCGTTACCAAGTCCACGGTTCCTGTTGGCACTGGCGATGAGATCGAGCGCATTTTCCGCGAAGAATTCCCCGAGAAGGACATTTCCGTCGTTTCCAACCCGGAATTTCTGCGCGAAGGCGCGGCAATCACGGACTTCAAGCGCCCCGATCGCATTGTTCTCGGCACTGAGGAGCCGCGCGCAATCGAAATCATGCGCGAGGTTTACCGGCCGCTCTACCTCAACGAAGCACCACTCTATTTTTGCGAACGCCGCACCTCCGAGCTGATCAAGTACGCCGCCAACGCCTTCCTCGCCATGAAGATCACCTTCATCAACGAGATCGCCGATCTCTGCGAGCAGATCGGCGCCGACGTCCAGAAGGTCGCCAAGGGCATCGGCATGGACAAGCGCATCGGCGACAAGTTCCTGCATGCAGGTCCGGGCTACGGCGGTTCGTGCTTTCCCAAGGATACGCTGGCGCTGGTCAAGACCGCACAGGATCATGACAGCCCGGTTCGCCTTATCGAAACCACGGTTGCGATCAACGACAACCGCAAGCGCGCCATGGGCCGCAAGGTCATCGCCGCCTGCGACGGCAATGTCCGCGGCAAGAAGATTGCAGTCCTCGGCCTGACCTTCAAGCCGAACACCGACGACATGCGCGACGCGCCATCGATCACCATCATCCAGGCCTTGCTGGATGGCGGCGCCAACGTTCACGCCTATGATCCAGAAGGCATGGAAATGGCGAAGGAGGTTATCGGCCCCATCACCTACGGCCGCGACCCGTACGAGATTGCAGAAGGCGCGGATGCCATCGTCATCGTCACGGAATGGGACGAGTTCCGAGCGCTTGATCTCAAGCGGATGAAGTCGCTGGTGAAGACCCCGACCATCGTTGACCTGCGCAACATCTATCCCGTCGCCGAAGTCACCAAGCATGGCTTCAGCTATTTCGCCATCGGAAAGAAGAACGAGAAGAAGTAGAGATGCGCTATTTCATCACCGGCACTGCTGGCTTCATCGGCTTTCATCTTGCCCGCCGCTTGCTGCAGGATGGCCACGAAGTCGTCGGCTTCGACGGCATGACGCACTACTACAACATCAAGCTCAAGCACATGCGCAATGCGGCGCTGGCGCAGTTTCCGGCCTTCCGCCCGGTGACAGCGATGCTCGAAGATCGCAAAGCCCTGGAAGAGGCCGTGGCCAGCGCGGCGCCTGATGTGATGGTGCATCTCGCAGCACAGGCCGGCGTCCGCTACAGCCTGGAAAACCCGAAAGCCTATCTCACATCGAACCTCGAAGGCTCCTGGAACATCCTCGATATCGCCAAGGATGTTGGCGTCAACCATCTCATGCTGGCCTCGACATCGTCGATCTACGGCGCCAATCCGTCCATTCCCTTCCGTGAGACAGACCGGGCCGACGAGCCGCTGACCTTTTATGCGGCGACGAAGAAGTCAATGGAACTGATGGCGCACAGCTACGCGCATCTCCACAAGATCCCGACAACCGCCTTCCGTTTCTTCACCGTCTACGGCCCCTGGGGCCGTCCCGACATGGCCCTCTTCAAGTTCGTCAAGAACATGCTGGAGGATCAACCGATCGAGATCTACGGCGAAGGCCGGATGAGCCGCGACTTCACCTATATCGATGACCTCGTGGAGGCGATCGTCCGCCTGTCGTCCGTCGCCCCGTCGGAGGCCAACCGCGTGGCCGACGAACGGGTGGAGACGCTCTCGCATCAGGCGCCATTCCGCGTCGTCAATATCGGCGGCGGCCAGCCGGAGAACCTGATGACCTTCGTCGAGACGGTCGAAAGGGTCCTCGGCCAGCCGGCAAAGCGCAAGATGCTGCCGATGCAGAAGGGCGATGTGCCACGAACCTTTGCGAGCCCCGATCTGCTGGCGGCTTTGACAGGCTACAAGCCGGAGACGACACTCAATGTCGGTGTGAAGGCTTTCGTCGACTGGTATCTGGAAGCACGCGGCGAACTCGAGCCTTAGGGAGGCCCCACCGTTAGGCTAGCGTCGGAGGTGGGCCGCCTGCGTCGCCTTCTTCGAAGCGAAAATATCATCGATCTCTGATGCCGGCAGCGGATGGCCGAGCGCAAAACCTTGCAGCGTATGACAGCCGAGCTTGGCAAGCGCCACGGCATGGTTTTCCGTCTCGACGCCCTCTGCGATCACATCGACGCCGAGGGCCTTGCCGATCTCGACAATCGATTTGACGACACGGCGCTGCTCGGAGGAGGTATCCACCTCGCTTACCAGTTGCCGATCGATCTTCAGCCGAGCCGGGCGCAACCGCACGAGACCGATCAGCGACGCGTGGCCCGAGCCGAAATCATCGATCTCGATTTCGATACCCATCTGCTTGATGCGGTCAACCGTCTGCAGAAGCTCGTCGTCGCAGTCGTCCAGAAAGATCGTCTCGACCAATTCGAAAACCAGGGCGCCACGCGGTATCTCGAGTGTCTCCAGATCATCAATCAACTGCGGATCGTAGAGGCGCTGCCCCGAAATGTTGACCGAGACCCGTGGCAGGGTTGTGCCGTGCTGCTCCCATGTCACACGGTCGGCGAGCACGCGTCGCAGGATCGAAGCATCGATCTCCGAAGACAAGCCGAACTCATCGGCGATCTTCAGGAATATGCCAGGCGAGAGGGTGCCGCGCTCGCTGTGATGCCAGCGCGCCAGGGCCTCGATGCCAACGATGTCGCGGGTGTGGGCATCGAGCTGCAATTGGTAGAATGGAATGATATCGCCCTGTTCCAGTGCAAGCTTCAGCTCTTCGGCAAGACGCCGCTTGCCCATCAGATCGTCCTTGAGCTGCTGCGAGAAGAACTCGATACGATCGCGGCCCGATGTCTTTGCCTGATATACCGCGATATCGGACTCGGCGAGCAGATTGGAGCCGGAGCGATCTGCCGACCAGGAAATGCCGATCGACGCTCCACTTTGCAGCATTTCGTGGCCGAAACGGACCTTCTTCTTCAAGCGCCGCTGCACCTCACGCGCCATGCGGTTCAGTTCCGTCAGCCCTCCGAAATTGACGAGCAGGATAACGAATTCGTCGCCACCGATGCGTGCCACCATCGTAGCTTTCGGAATGGCGGCCTCGATCCGCAAAGCTGCGGCACGCAATACGGTGTCGCCCGCCGCATGGCCATGGCTGTCGTTGATCTGCTTGAACTCGTCAAGGTCGAGATGCAGGACGGCGAGCGTCGAGACTGAGGCATCCTCGGCCAGTTCCGCCAGGCGCTTGTCGAAAAGCCGGCGGTTGGGAAGGCCCGTCAAATAATCGTGTTCCGCAGCATATTCGATGTGGGCACTGCTCTCCTCCAAAGCGAGGGCCCGTGCCTCCGCGACGGCGCGCTGACGCGCCGCCTCGTTGGCAAGAAGCACGTCCGAAGTGACGTCCCACTCCGCGCCGATGAAAGAGGGTGACCCTTCCTCGCTGACATAGAAATGAGCCCGCGAGCGGATGTGCCGTATCTCGCCGTTCGGCCAGACGATCCGAAACTCCGAATTATACTGCCCGCGTCTGGCAATGGCGTCCTCGAACTCCAGTTCGGCACGCTCGCGGTCGTCGGGGTGAATCGCATCCGACCAGATTGTAGCGGCGACCGGCCCGCTGCCTCTTCCGGTCTGGTAGATCCGGTGCATCTGAACGTCCCAGGAGATTTCATGCCGATCGAGGTTGTGCTCCCAAACACCGATCTGTGACGCGTCGAGTGCAAGCTCAAGGCGCCGCAGGATGTCCTGAAACTCTCGTTCGGACCGTGTGGGACTGCTCGATGCCAACGCCGTTCAAGCCTCATGCAGCTTCGAGTAACAGTATGGTGTCAGGCCTCCAAGGAGGAAGCCCATTATGGGTGCAGAACCAACCTTTTGGCGAGAGATTAATTAGGATGCACTAAAAATCCATCAACAATTGCAAGCCGAATGCATCATCGATCTTCTCAGAGACTCGAGTGTCTAGGCAATTCAGCCTTTCGACGAACGGCGGTTCTTTTCTTCAAGCTGCAGCAGCAGGCCACTGTGATCGGTCTCACCGCCACCATGTTCGACAAACTCGGCGAACTCGGCACGGACCGCCTCCGTCAGAGGCAGCGTCAAAGCGAGACCTTCCGCCGTTGCGACGATATTGTTTAGGTCCTTGAGCTGCAATTTCGAAGGGCCGGCGGTCCCAAAATCGCGATTGACCATCCGCTGGCCGTGAACGTCGAGAATGCGGCTTTCGGCGAAGCCTCCCCGGATCGCCCGGCGGAACGCCTCGCGTGAACCGCCCCCCGCCTCGAAGAGCAGCATCGCTTCGGCAACGGCGCCGATCGTGATGGCGACGATCTGCTGGTTCCCGAGCTTCGCGAGCTGACCGCAACCGCTTGGTCCAACATGCGTCACGCGGCCAAGTGGTGCAAAGACGTCGGCCAGTTCTTCGACCAAAGCGCCATCGCCGCCTGCCATGATCGCAAGTGTACCGGCAGCCGCCCCCACCACACCGCCGGAGACCGGCGCATCGAGATGGCGGATGCCACGCCCGGCGAGCTTTGACGCATGCTGCCGGGCCGCGTCAGGGGTAATGGAACTGGAATCGATGACCACCGCGCCGACATCAAGCGCCTCCGAAGCACCTTGCGTGAACAGCACGTCCTCCACTGCCTTTCCGTCGGTCAGCATGGTGAACACGACCGATGCCCCTTTGACGGCGGCAGCGGGCGTATCCGCCAGGACCGCGCCATCCGGAACGAGGCCTTCCGCCTTCTCGCGATTGCGGTTCCAGACCGTGACGGCAAAGCCGGACTGCAACAGCCTGCGAGCCATCGGCGCGCCCATCAGCCCAGTTCCCAGAAACGCAATGCTGCGTGATTTGCCGATAGTCATAGCTGTCCTCCCAATTCATCCTCGATGTGCACTCGAATAATGTCCTCGAACGAAGCATCGGCGACAAAACCCAGCTCCTTCGCGCGCTCGGCCTCGAAAGCCTGTGGCCAACCCGATACGATCTTCATGACCAGCTCGTCGGGTTCGCGTCGGATCAGGCTGACGACCTTCTCCCCTGCGATCTTGCGCAACGCCTCGATCTGCTCTCCGACGGTGGCGCTGACACCGGGCATCGTCAGGCTGCGGCGCGCGCCGAGCGGCTGCAGGTCGATGCTGGCGGCATGGACCAGAAACCCGACGGCCGAACGCGGCGACGCGTGCCAATGGCGAACAGTTTCCGGCACCGGCAGGGTCGCCTCCTGCCCGGCCAACGGCTCACGAACGATGCCGGAGAAGAAGCCGGAAGCAGCCTTGTTCGGCTTGCCGGGACGGATGCAGATCGTCGGCAACCGGATTCCGATGCCGTCGATGAAGCCGCGGCGCGTGTAATCCGCCAACAGCAATTCACCCATCGCCTTTTGCGTGCCGTAGCTTGTCAGGGGCGTGAGATTGAAATCATCAGGAATGACCTGGGGGAAAGGCGCTCCAAAGACCGCAATGGACGAGGTGAAGACGACACAAGGCCGGTACCCGTCTTGCAGATGAGCGGCGCGGATCGCCTCAAGAAGCGCGCGCGTGCCTTCGAGATTGATGCCGTAGCCTTTTTCGAAATCCAGCTCAGCCTCGCCGGATACGATCGCGGCCAGATGAAACACTACATCCGGGCGCGAGGCGACAATCCGTGCGGCCTGCCCTGGAGCGGAAACGTCGACCGCGCTCGTCTCCACACGCCCCGTAAAGCCTTCAGGGTCAGCCGGCGTGATGACGTCGACAAGCGATAGGCGATTGATGGCCTGACCCGCCAGCCGCCCGTCCGCAACGAGCCGCGCGGTCAACTTGCGCCCGATCATTCCCGCTGCGCCGATAATCGCGATATGCATTGGCCGCCTCCATCAAACCTTGCAGCGTGCGACTCCCCTCGCCCGTGCATGCCCTTCGAGACATAACCGTCTGGCCGGCTCATGAAAACAGGAAAGGCGGAGCAATGCTCCGCCTTTCCACGTCTCGCCGCTGAGTGGGGGTTATTCGGCAGCGAGCCGAATGATTTCGGCTTCCTCCGCGTCGTGCTCGTGCTCCTTGTGCTGGATCAGCGGGCGGTTGCCCGAGAGTTTGCGGACCAGCACGTAGAAGACGGGCGTCATGAAGATGCCGAAGAAGGTGACGCCGATCATGCCTGAGAACACCGCGACACCCATGGCGGCGCGCATCTCGGCACCGGCACCGGTCGAGACGACGAGCGGCACGACACCCATGATGAAGGCCATCGAGGTCATCAGGATCGGGCGCAGACGCAGGCGGCTTGCCTCGATGGCAGCCTGGACCGGGGTGCGCCCTTCGAATTCCAGCTCGCGGGCGAATTCCACGATCAGGATCGCGTTCTTCGCCGAGAGGCCGACAAGGACGACCAGACCGATCTGCGTGAAGATGTTGTTGTCTCCACCGGTCAGCCAGACGCCCGTCAGCGCCGCCAGCACGCCCATCGGCACGATCATGATGATCGCGATCGGCAGCGCCAGGCTCTCATACTGGGCAGCGAGCACCAGGAACACCAGCAGCAGCGCCAGTGGGAAGACGATCACGCCGGAGTTGCCCGCCAGGATCTGCTGATAGGTCAGATCCGTCCATTCGAAGCTGATGCCCTTCGGCAAGGTCTCGTCGGCGATCTTTTCGATCGCTGCCTGAGCCTGGCCGGAGGAGAAGCCCGGAGCAGGACCGCCGTTGATATCGGCGGAGAGGAAACCGTTATAACGGTTGGTCCGCTCCGGCCCGGTTGTCGCGTTCACCTTCAGGAGCGCAGACAGCGGGATCATCTGGCCCGATGCCGAACGAACCTTCAGCTTGCCAATATCCTCGGGCTGCGCCCGGAACTTGGCATCGGCCTGGACGCGCACGCTGTAGGTACGGCCGAAGGCGTTGAAGTCGTTGACATAGAGCGAACCGAGATAGATCTGCAGCGTCTCGAACACGTCGGTTACCGGGACGCCCAGCTGTTCCGCCTTCTCACGGTCGAGATCGGCATAGAGCTGCGGAACATTGATCTGATAGGCAGAGAAGATGCCCGTCAGCTCAGGCGTCTGGTAGGCCTTGGCGATTATCGCCTTGTTGGCTTCGTCGAGCACCTGATAGCCGAGACCGGCGCGGTCTTCGAGCTGCATCTTGAAGCCGCCCGTCGTGCCGAGACCATTGACCGGCGGCGGCGGGAACATCGCGATGAAGGCATCCTGGATCGCCCCGAACTTCTGGTTCAGGGACATGGCGATCGCGCCGCCCGAAAGCGCCGGCGACTTGCGTTCCTCGAAATCCTTCAACGTCACGAAGACGATGCCGGCGTTCGAGGAATTGGTGAAGCCGTTGATCGACAGGCCCGGGAAGGCGATCGCATGGGCAACGCCAGGCTCGGCCATGGCGATGTCGCTCATCCGCTTGATGACGTCTTCGGTGCGGTCGAGGCTCGCGGCATCCGGCAGCTGGGCAAAGCCGATCAGATACTGCTTGTCCTGCGCCGGCACGAAGCCGCCCGGCACCGCATTGAAGAGGCCGTAGGTGGCGCCGGCCAGCACCAGATACACCAGCATGACGATGCTCTTGCGCGACACGAGGCCGCCGACACCCTTGCCGTAGCCCTTGGAGGCAGCACCGAACGCCCTGTTGAAGCCACGGAAGAACCAGCCAAAGGCCGCGTCCATGGCGCGCGTCAGCCAGTCACGCTTGGCATGGTGATCCTGCAGCAAGAGCGAGGCCAGAGCCGGAGACAACGTCAGCGAGTTGAAGGCCGAAATGACAGTCGAGATCGCGATCGTCAGCGCGAACTGGCGATAGAACTGTCCGGACAGACCGGTGATGAAGGCGAGCGGCACGAACACCGCGACGAGCACCAGCGCGATCGCGATGATCGGGCCCGAGACTTCCTTCATCGCCTTGTAGGTGGCAGCCCGCGGGCTGAGACCATTTTCGATGTTTCTCTCGACGTTTTCGACAACGACGATCGCGTCGTCCACCACGATACCGATCGCCAGCACGAGGCCGAACAGGCTGAGCGCGTTGATCGAGAAGCCGAAGACATACATCACCGCAAACGTGCCGATGATCGAGACCGGAACGGCAATCAGCGGAATGATCGACGCGCGCCATGTCTGCAGGAACAGAATGACGACGATGACGACGAGCGCGATCGCTTCGAGCAGCGTGTCGACGACCTTCTCGATCGACGAACGGACGAACTTCGTCGTGTCATAGACGATCTCGTAGCTGACACCGTCAGGCATCGCGGTCTTCAGCTCTTCCATCGTCTTCTGGACTTCGTCCGAGATGGTGATGGCATTGGACCCCGGGGACTGGAAGACCGGGATGGCGACCGCCGGCTTGCCGTCGAGGATCGAGCGCAGCGAGTAGTCGGCCGCACCGAGCTCGATGCGGGCGACGTCGCGCAGGCGGGTGATCTCGCCGTTCGTGCCGGTCTTGACGATGATGTTGCCGAACTGCTCAGGCGTCTGGAGACGGCCCTGCGCATTGACGTTCAGCTGCAGGTCGACACCCGACAGGCTCGGCGAGGCGCCGATTGTGCCGGCTGCGGCCTGGACGTTCTGGCCACGGATCGCGTTGGTGACATCGCTGGCGGCAAGGCCGTGCTCGGCGGCCTTCTGCGGGTCGATCCAGACGCGCATCGAGTAGTCGCCGGAACCAAACACCTGTACCTGGCCGACGCCATCGATGCGCGCCAGCCGGTCCTTGATGTTGAGGACGCCGTAGTTGCGCAGATAGGTGATGTCGTAGCGGTTGTCGGGCGAGATCAGGTTGACGACCATCATCAGATCGGGAGAGCTCTTGACCGTCGTGATGCCGATGGTCTTCACCTCCTCCGGCAGACGCGGTTCGGCCTGCGACACGCGGTTCTGGACGAGCTGCTGTGCCTTGTCGGGGTCGGTGCCGAGTTTGAAGGTGACCGTCAGCGTCATGACGCCGTCCGAGGTCGCCTGGCTCGACATGTAGAGCATGCCCTCGACGCCGTTGATCTGCTCTTCGAGCGGGGTTGCGACCGTCTGCGCGATGACCTCCGGGTTTGCGCCCGGATAGGTGGCGCGCACGACGATCGATGGCGGCACGACTTCGGGATATTCGGAAATCGGCAGCGCACGCAGGCCAAGCAGACCGGCGACGACGATGAGGACCGACAGGACTCCGGCAAACACCGGACGGTCGACAAAAAATCTGGAGAAATTCATTTCAAAGCCCTCTCCGGGATGAAATCGGGATGCAACGACCCGCTCCGGCGGTTGGGAAGCCGCCGGTGGATCAGGTCGTTTCGGAATTTCCGCGGAGCGCCGAGACGCTCCGCATGCTTCGGCTTACTGAGCCGTCGCCACTTTTTCTTCCGCCTGCGGCGCAACCACTGCGCCGGGACGAATACGCTGCAGTCCGTTGACGACGATCTTGTCGCCGACAACAAGACCGCTTTCGACGATGCGCTGGCCATCCGCTATCGGACCAAGCTGCACCGGCCGGTAGCTGACCTTGTTTTCGGCATCGACGACGAACACGAACTTCTTGTCCTGGTCGGTGCCGATTGCACGGTCGCTGACCAGGATTTTGTTTTCGGCCTTCGGCTCGCCCATGCGGACGCGAACGAACTGGCCTGGGATCAGCTTGCCGCCGGGATTGTCGAAGACGGCGCGAACGCCGATCGTACCGCTGGCCGCGTCAACCTGGTTGTCGATCAGCTGCAGCTTGCCCTTGATCGGCGTGCCCTGATCGGCGAGCGTACCAACCTCGACCGGGATCTGCTCGACAGCGGGAACGGCGCCATCGCCAGCCGGCAACTCGGCGAGCGCCTTGGTGACCATCTCCTCGCTGGCGTTGAAGCTGGCATAGATCGGATCGACCGACACCAGCGTCGTCAGGGCGGGAGATGAACTGCCTTCGGCAACAAGATTACCGACGGTAATCTCGATCTTGCCGACGCGGCCGGCGACCGGCGCGCGGACCTCGGTGTAGCCGAGCTCAAGCTGGGCCGAGCGAAGAGCAGCCTGTGCGGTGCGAAGACCGGCCTGAGCCTCGGTGAAGGCATTCTGCCGTTGGTCGAAATCGCTCTGCGAAATCGTCTTGTTGTCGGAAAGCCTGCGGCCACGCTCCAGCTCGATCTGAGCAAGATTGACCTTGGCCTCGGCCGAGGCAGTCTGTCCTTCAGCCTGCGAAACCGCCGCCTGGTAGGGCTCCGGATCGATGGTGAAGAGCAGATCGCCGGCCTTTACCAGCGCGCCTTCGCGGAAGTGCACGGACTGGACAGCGCCGGCCACACGTGAACGGACCTGCACGCGGTCGACGGCTTCAAGCCGTCCCGAGAACTCCTGCCATGTCGTGACGTCACGGCCGGCGACGACGGCCACCGTCACCGGCACAGCGGGAGCCTGCGCAGGTGCGGAAGCCGCCGTGGCAGTCGTGCTCATCGGCAGTTCGAAAAACATGGCTGCGGCCGAAACGGACGCAACAACTCCCAAGCCGGCGCCCACAAGGGCCCAGCGCTTCTTACTGGACGTCATTGGTACTCTCCTTACGGCCCTCTCTCAGTGGCCGAATTCAATCAGTTCGTCTTCAATGCAATAGGTTGGCTGCTAATATCCCGAACGAAGCTTTCGAATTGGTCCGTGATCGTCTGTTGCCAATTCGGTGCCTGTTCGCATTTCCCGCCATAAAGCATCGGCCAGCCTGCCCCGGCGGGAAGGACATTCCGGCGAACTGGCACACCAGCCTGTTTGAGGCGATCGGCGTAACCGAGCGTCTCGTCGCGAAGCGGATCATCCTCCGCCGTCAGAACGAGTGCCGGCGCGACCCCCGAAATGCGGGAACACAGACACGGCGCGGCATAGGGATGACAGCCGCCGCCGCTGAGATATTGGCTCCAGCCCTCGGCCCAGCGCTGACGCATGCCTATGCCATCCGCCTTGCGGATCGACGACGTGCCCATGAAAGGATCAAGCAGCGGCGAAATCAGAACCTGGCCATTGAGCGCATCCGCAAAATGGTCGCGCGCCTTGAAGGCGACGCCGGCAGCAATATTGCCGCCCGCCTCTTCGCCAGCCACGATCAGCAGCGAATTGCGGTCGCCAATACCGGACGCGCGCTTGTTGGCGAGATAGGAAAAGATCGAGTAACCCACTTCGAGCGGCTTAGGAAAGACGTTGCCAAGCGGCGCATTATAGTCAGGTACAGCGACAATCGCGCCAGCCTTCGCCAGGCTTTCGGCAACCACGCTGTCCTTGACGCCCGACTGCAGAAATGCGCCGCCGTGGAAAAACAGTACGATGGGTGAACCCTTGCCGAACTCGGCACCCTGATAGACGCGCGCGGAAACGGGCCCGGTGGCCACCTTCTCCAACACTATGTCTTTCACATGCACCGCCATGGCTCCGGCTCGCGTTTGACCCACATAACGTATTGCGAGCCGAGATGGCTTGCAATTTGTGAAGAAAAGATATTGTTATTCCATTGTCGGAATAAGAAGCCATAGAGCGATTACACTGTTCCGAATTTCGAACAATACCGCAGTGCAATCTGCTTAGGTGATTTTCCGATGGACCAGCTCTCGGCAATGCGCGCCTTCATCCGCGTCGTAGAGACGGGCAATTTCACACGGGCCGCCGACACGCTCGCCATGCCCAAGGCGACGGTGACCAATCTCATTCAGGGGCTTGAAGCACATCTGCATACCAAACTTCTCAATCGCACCACTCGACGCGTCATGGTGACGACCGACGGCGCGCTCTACTACGAGCGGGCGGCGCAGATCGTCTCCGAGCTCGAGGAACTCGACGGCAGCCTTTCGAACTCGCAAGGCCTGCCGACCGGCCGCTTGCGCGTCGAAATGGCCGGCGCTTTCGCCGACTGGATTGTCGTCCCGGCGCTTTGCGATTTTTACCAGAAGTATCCAGACATCAGGGTAGACCTGGGTGTGGGCGACCGCACCGTCGACTACCTCGCGGAGAACGTCGACTGCGCGCTTCGCGCCGGCACGCCGGCCGACCAGTCGCTGATCGCAAGACGTGTCTCGGAGGTCGAAATGCTCACCTGCGCGGCACCGCTCTACATCGAGAAATTCGGCATTCCGACTCGCCCCGAGGAGCTGGAAAACGACCATTATTCAGTGAGTTACTTCCGCGCTCAGACGAACCGGACACTTCCCTTCGAATTCCGCAAGGACAATGAGGAACTGGAGATCAATCCGCGCTACCTGCTGTCGGTCAATGACAGCCGAACCTTCGTCAATGCGGCGCTGAACGGGCTCGGTATTGCCCAACTGCCGCGCTTCATGATCCGCGATGCGCTGGCCAAGGGCGACCTGGTGGAGATCTTGCCGGAATGGAGCCGCGAACCGCTGCCGCTCTATATCGTCTATCCGCCGAACCGCCACCTCAGCAACAAGGTCCGTGTCTTCGTCGACTGGCTGGTGAAATTGCTCTCGGATGCCAAGCTGAATGATGCCTGACGCAATTGCGGCCCGGAAGGAGTCCCTTCGACGGGCCGCAACAGTCGATCATCGAATTCCTTTCAGACCCTGCCGCGTCACCAGGGAAATGGCTCGGCCGGTATCTGAGGTGGCGCCCGAGTTGGAGGTCTTCCCAGTCGCCTTTACGCAAATAATATAAGCCTGCTTTTTGCCGTTTGTTAAGTACTGATTTATGCACAGCAGGTTCGCAAAACCGGAACAATGGCCGGTATCACGGTTTAGTGAACGGCCGGTTTGAGAAGATCCTCCATGCCGATCCGCCGGAACATTTCGGCGCGGACCCGATCAGCGACGCCAACGACGATCTCGGCACCGTCCTCTGACGGATCGATATGCGTACGGAACCGACGCGTGCCGAACGGCATGAGGATAGCCTCGGCGTTGCCATCGCAACCGTGCCCGCATCGGCATCGGCGGCGGCGGGCCAAACCCGCCGCGGGAGCCGGAGATCAGATGATGCCACCGTTGGCACGCAACACCTGGCCGTTGATCCAGGCGCCGTCGGGACCTGCAAGGAACGAGACGGAGGCGGCGATATCTTCGGGCGTGCCCAGGCGCTCCAGCGGGTTCATCTTGGCCATGCGGGCGATCAGTTCCTCCGATTTCCCATCAAGGAAAAGGTCGGTTGCTGTCGGCCCGGGAGCCACGGCGTTGACGGTGATGTTACGGCCGCGCATTTCCTTCGACATGATCGCCGTCAGGGCTTCGACGGCGGCCTTGGTCGCGGCGTAGACGCCGTAAGTTTCCAGCTTCAGGCCGACGATACTCGTTGACAGATTGATGATGCGACCGCCGTTGCGGAGGCGCTTTGCGGCTTCGCGCAATGTATTGAACGTGCCCTTCAGGTTCACGCTGACATGGCGATCGAAATGGGCATCGTCAGCATCGGCAATCGACGAAAGCTGCATGATACCGGCATTGTTGACGAGCACATCGATGCCGCCGAAGGCTGCTTCTGCCGCATCGAACATCCGGCTGACAGTCTCGGCATTGCTGACGTCGGCCTGCGCCGTCAGAGCCTTGCCGCCGTCGCGCTCGATCGTCTGCACAAGCTCCTCGGCGAGTGCGACGTTTCCTGAGTAGTTGACGACGACGGTGAAACCGTCTCTGGCCAGACGCTCCGCGATTGCGGCGCCGATGCCTCTCGATGCACCAGTAACCAGCGCAACCTTGTTCTCATTGCCCATTGCCTCTCTCCTTCTTTCGTTTTGCTCAGCACGTTTCTGATGGGGAGAAGATGCCGCTTTTCAGTTTGCGGATAATCAATCACTATCTGGCATCACTATCCGAATAATGCGAACAAATAAGATGGACAGATTCGATGCCATGCGGGTCTTCTCCCGCATCGTGGAGCGCCGGAGCTTCACACTTGCCGCAGAGGACATCGGCCTGCCGCGCTCCACGGTGACGGATGCCGTCAAACAACTCGAAGCACGCCTCGGCGTGCGGCTGCTGCAGCGGACCACGCGCCATGTCAGCCCGACACTGGACGGCGAAGCCTATTACCAACGCTGCCTTTCGATCCTCGCCGACATCGAAGACGCGGAAGGCGCCTTTGCCGACGCCATGCCGAAAGGCATGCTGCGTGTGGACGTGCATGGCACGCTTGCCCGGCATTTTGTGCTGCCGAGCCTTCCGCATTTCCTCGAAACTTATCCTGATATCGAGTTCTACATGAGCGAAGGCGACCGGCTGGTCGACCTCGTTCGCGAGGGCATCGATTGCGTGTTACGCGTCGGCACGCCCCAGGACAGCGACATGGTAGCAAGACGCGTCGCAATGTTGGAGGAAGTTACCCTTGCAGCTCCCGCCTATGTCGAGAAACACGGCCTCCCCGAACATCCGGACAGGCTCGATGGCCACCGCATGGTCGGTTTCCGCTCGACGGCGACGGGCGGCGTGCTACCACTGGAATTCATCGTCGGCGGCAGCATCCGTAATGTCACCCTGCCCGCGACGGTGACGGTGAACGCCGCCGAGAGCATCATGTCGGCTGCCAGGCTCGGCCTCGGCTTGATACAGGTGCCACGTTATCACGCCGAAGCGGATCTCGCGGCCGGCACGCTCATTCACGTCCTGCCGGATTTCCCGCTGACCGAAACACCGGTCTCCCTGCTCTATCCGCCCAACCGGCAGCTCTCGCCCCGCGTTCGCGTTTTCATCGACTGGCTGGTGAAGGTCTTTGCTCGACAATCCTAGCGAAAAGCGTTTCACTTACAGTGACTGTCAGAGCTGGAGAATTTTCATGACCATCACAGACGTCACCGTGCATCCGAAGGACGGCTGTTTTGTCGTCATCTTCACGGATCAGTCCGGCAACAACATATCGGTCACGCTCTATGCCGCCGCCTCTCCCGGGCTAACGAGCGATAATGCGATTACCCGCGCGAGGGCGTTGCTCGCAACAACACTGCAGAGTTCGCAAGCCGATGGCACACGCGGCAAGGATGCCGCGCTTCTCGAAGAAGAACTGGAAGAAGGCCTCGAGGATACTTTTCCGGCAAGCGATCCCGTCTCGGTGACCGGATCCTCCATTTCTGCTCATGACCCAAAGGTCGGTCATTAGTGCCTCATGGACCGGAAGCCTGAAACAGATGACACATGGCGTCGGTGCGATCGGCGCCACTCCCCTCGCCGGCCCTGATCTCACGCGCTTTTTCGAGCGCGATGCGATTGCCGTCGCCCAGGATCTGCTGGGCTCCCATCTGCGCGTCGGCGATGTCGGCGGCCGCATAACCGAGACTGAAGCCTACTTCCCTGACGACGAAGCCTCGCACGCCTTCCGCGGTCCCACGCCGCGCAACCGCGCCATGTTCGGTCGACCTGGCAATGTCTACATTTATCGCATCTACGGGATACACTGGTGCCTGAATTTCGTGTGCACCCCCGGCGCGGCCGTGCTGATCCGCGCAATCGAGCCGGAAGCCGGCATCGCGACGATGATCGAACGCCGCAGCAACCATGCGCTGACGCAGCTCTGCAGCGGCCCCGGCAAGCTCTGCCAAGCGCTCGGCGTCGATCTCTCCCTGAACGACAGGTTGCTCGACCGGTCGCCCTTCTCGATCGCTCCTTCGGCTCCCGTCGAAATTGTCGCCGGCCAGCGGATCGGCATAACGAAAAATGCCGAAGCGCCATGGCGCTTCGGCATCTCAGGATCTCGCTATCTCAGCAAACCGTTCCGCTGAGGCTCATTCCATGACGGCGCTGTGATCCATGGCAGGTGCCACTTTCGGCTTGCGCAGCAGCAGCGCGAGCGGAATGACCGCCAGCGACATGAGCATCAGCAGCTTGAAGTCGTCTATATAGGCGATGATCGTCGACTGCAGGGTGATCACTTCGTTGAGAGCCGCACGACCGGCCGCAGTCAGCGGATTCAGCCCCTGTGCCGACGTCGCCTCGAAGGCCCGGTTGAACGGCGTCACATAGGCAGCGATGCTCTCGTGGTTCACCTGGGCGTTCTCGACGAGAAGCGCCGAAACGATCGAAATGCCGACGCTCGAGCCGATGTTGCGCGACAGGTTGTAGAGGCCGGTGCCGTCGCCGCGCATGTGAGCGGGCAGCGTCGAAAAGGCGATCGTCGTCAGCGGCACGAACAGGAAGCCGAGCCCGGCGCCCTGAATGAAGCCGACGGACACGATCGTCCACTGCGAGACATCGGGCGTCCAACCGGTCATGTCATACATCGCCCAGGCCGTCAGCCCGAGTCCGGTCACCAAGAGCAGCCGCGAGTCAACTTTCCCGATCAGCTTGCCGACGATAAACATGCAAAGCATCGTGCCGAGCCCACGCGGCCCCATGACGATGCCCGCGGTGATGACGGGATATCCCATCAGCGTCTGCAGATAGGGCGTCATCAGCGCCAGCGAGGCGAGGTAGGTGATGCCGATCACGAAGATGAAGAGCATGCTCACCGAGAAGTTCCGATCGAGGAACAGCTTCGGATTCACGAACGACTTTTCGGCCGTCAGCGTATGCACGATCAACAGATAGAAGGCAGCGGCACAGACGATCGCCTCGATCATGATCTCGCCGGACGCGAACCAGTTCAGCTGTTCGCCGCGATCGAGAAAGAGCTGCAGCGACGCGATGCCGAGACTCATCATCCCGAACCCGAACCAGTCGAGCTTCGCCAGCGCATCGAGCTTCGTCTCCGTGACGTAGATCACGATGCCGGCAAACGCCAGCGCGCCGATCGGCACGTTGATGTAGAACACCCAACGCCAGCTGATATTATCGGTCAGCCAGCCGCCGATGACGGGTCCCAGGACCGGCCCGACCATGACCGAGACGCCAAATAAGGCCATGGCCGAGCCTCGCTCCTCAGCAGTGTAAATGTCGAGGAGGATGCCCTGAGAGAGGGGAACCAGAGACGCGCCGAACAGGCCCTGCAACAGGCGGAAGGCAACAATCTGGTTCAGCGATTGCGCAAGGCCGCAAAGAACGGAAGCCGCGACGAAGCCGGCGATTGCCGCCAAAAGCACCCGCTTGCGACCGAACTTGGCGGCCAGAAAGCCTGATGGCGGCGTCATGATCGCGGCCGCCACGATGTAGGAGGTCAGGACCCAGTTGATCTGGTCGGCGCTCGCCGAGACGCTGCCCTGGATATAGGGCAGCGCGACGTTGGCGATCGTCGTGTCCAGCGCCTGCATGATCACTGCCAGGATGACGCAAGCCGTGATCGCGCCCCTGTTGGCAACCAGGGTGGCCGGTGATGATGCAGCGTTACTCATGGTCCTTGCCGCCAGAGCGGCCCAAAAGCTTGGAAACGAAATCCGGAAGGCCACGGGCGCGGCCCGTATCGACATCGACGACCGTGCTCATGCCGACACGAAGCGGCGGCTTGCCTGCCGCGTGATCGATGCTGACGCGCATCGGAATGCGCTGCACGACCTTGACCCAGTTGCCCGTCGTGTTCTGCGCCGGCAGCAGCGAGAAGCTGGAGCCGGAGGCCGGGCTGATGCTCTCGACCTTGCCCTTCCACTCCACGCCCGGATAGGTGTCGACATAGATCGTCACCGGCTGGCCCGGCTTCACATAGGTCAGTTCCGTTTCCTTCGGGCTCGCGGAAATCCAGAGGTTATTGTCCGAAACCAGCGAGAAGGCCTGCGTGGACGCCTGCAGGTAGGAGCCCGGCTGCAGCGAGTTGACGTTCGTCACGATACCATGGAACGGCGCCTTGACGACGCTGTGGTCGAGTTCGCGCTGTGCGTCGTCCACCTTCGCCTTGGCTTCGAGATAGAGCGGGTTCTGCTCAACCGGCTGATCGGCATTGCCGCCGAGCTGGGCCAATGTTGCTGCCGCTTCGGCCTTTGCGACGGCGACCTTCTGATGGCCCGCATCGAGATTGTGCTTGGCCTGATCATAAGCAGTGCGCGTCGCGGCCGAGCTGTTCAGCAGGTTCTGCTGACGGTCGAATTCGGTCTGATAGTACGGAATATCAGCTTCGGCCTGCGTGATCTCGGCAAGCGACTGCTGATAGCTAGCCTTCAGATTGAGGATCTGGTTTCGGACGGCGCCGAGCTGCGCCTCCGCACCGTCGAGAGCAATCTTGAAGGAATCCTGCCGCAGGCTGAAGAGCACCTGGCCCTTCTTCACGGCTTCGTTCTCATGCACGTTAATCTGGTCGACGATACCGGAAACGTCTGTCGTCAGCCCCACCATGTCAGCCTGGATATAGGCATTGTCGGTCGACATGATCTGTCCGCCATTGACGTAGTAGTAGCCGCCAACGACGAGCGCGACGGGCAGCAGCGTGAACAGAACGGGGCGCGTGAGACTGCGCCGGCGGCGGACCTGAGTGCCGCTAGGCGCAGCCACAGCAGTAGCGGGCGCTGAATTGGATGAAGGCGCCTCGGCTACCGGTTCCTCACGAGGAGAAACATCCTTTTCTTCAACTGGGTTCTTGGCATTTGCGTCTGTAACGACGCGCAGGGAGGACTTCTCAGCCATGTTTTGTCTCATTCTCGGCTACCGGGGATCGGCAGGCCTGCACCAGGTTCGTCTTCATTTCGGTTAGAATGTCGAACAGCTGATCGCGCTGCTCGGAAGGGATGCCGGCGAATGCCTCGCCGCGTGTCAGGTCACCAAGCTCGCGCATCTCGGCCAGAAGCGGATGGGCTTCCTCGCGCACATGGAGAAGCCAGATACGGCGATCGGTCGGATGCTGCCGGCGCTCGATGAGACCGCGATCGGCGAGTTTGTCGAGAATGCGGACAAGCGTGATCGGCTCGATTTCCAGGATCTCGGCAAGTCCGCTCTGGTGGATCCCCTCATTGCTGCGCAGATAAGCCAGGGTCTGCCACTGCGACCGCGTCAGCCCAAGGCAGCGCGCACGCTGCTCAAACCGCTTGCGAAGCAGCCGTGCGACGTCGTGCAATAGGAAGCCGAGAGTAGGATTGCTGTTCATGGAAGCCAGTGCCGATAATTAATAAGCACACTTATAATACGCTCAGATATATTAAGCGTGTGCATAGCACAATAGGCGCTTCTCCAGATTCCGCATCTGCGGCCAAAATGCCGCATGAGAATACGCGCAGAGATTTCTGAGGGCTTTCGCAAATTGCAACCGTGTGGCATTTGCAATTTCGAGCGGCAGCCGTTTAAAGTAGAAATCCAGAGGGTTACCGGCGGCCGACCCATTTTTCTCGATGGTAGGGCCGGAACGCGGCCGAACGCGGTGATCGTGAATTTACAATGGCATAGGTGAATGAGGGCAGAGCCTTTGTTCAGAGACATCAAGACATGAATCGCATCACATCAGCATAAGCGACGGCAGCGTTTGCGGCCGTCCGGATAAGGAAACCGCCATGCCTTCCTCCCTTCGACGACTGCTGACTATTGGCACCCTGACTTTCCTGCCGTTCGCTTCGGCGGTGGCGCAGCAGCCAGGCTCTCCCCCTCCCGTCTCTGTCGCCAAACCTGTCGTGCGCGATGTCGTCGACAACGATGAGTTCATTGGACGCTTCGAGCCGGTCGATCAGGTATCGGTGCGCTCGCGCATTGGCGGCTACCTTCAGGAGGTTCACTTCACCGACGGCGCGCTCGTCAAGCAGGGTGACCTGCTCTTCGTCATCGACCAGAGGCCATTCGTCACTGCCCTGAACGAGGCGAATGCGGCACTGGAGGTGGCCAAGTCGACGCTCGTCTATGCCGAAGCGCAATTCAAGCGGGCCGAGAGCCTTGCGACGAGTGGTAGCCAGTCGATATCGATCCTTGACGACCGCCGGCGCGAATGGGTTTCGGCACAGGCAAACGTCCGTGGAGCGCAAGCAACGGCCGATCGCGCGGCACTCGACCTCGAATATACTAAGATCACAGCGCCGATCAGCGGCCGCATCGACCGCCGGCTGATCTCCGTCGGCAACCTTGTTCAGGCTGACCAATCGATTCTGACGACCATTGTCTCGGTGGATCCCATCGACTTCTATTTCGACGTCGATGAACGCCGCCTTCTCAACTTCGCGCAGACTGCCCGCGACCGCGGGGTCGATCTGCAGCAAGGCGGTGGCGGCGTGGAGGTCGAGGTCAGGATCACGGATTCGACCGAGAAGCCATTCAAGGGCAAGCTGGACTTCGCTGAAAACAGGATCGACAGCGAGACCGGCACGAAGCGCATACGCGCGCGCTTCGACAATCCGAACTATGTGCTCCAGCCGGGGCTGTTCGGTCGCGTTTCTGTCGAGGCGTCAAATGTTTACAAGGCGATCCTTGTCCCCGACGAAGCAATCGGGTCCGACCAGAACCAGCGCGTCGTCTATGTCGTCGGAGAGGATGGGACGGTCACTGCAAAGCCCGTCCGCCCGGGCCCGCGCCTCTACGGCTATCGCGTCATCCGCGAGGGCATGGACGGCAACGAGACGATCGTCATCAATGGCCTGCTGCGAGCCCGCCCCGGCTCCAAGGTCACGCCGCAGGTCGTCGAGCTACCGCAAAGCCGCGAGGAGATTGCGCCAGAAGCCGCCGGCCTGGAGCTCAGCCGATGAGATTTGCACACTTCTTCGTCGACCGCCCGATCTTCGCGTCGGTGCTCTCTATTGTGCTGCTGATTGTCGGCGGCATTGCCTATTTCCAGTTGCCCGTGGCGCAATACCCGGAGATTGCACCGCCGACCATCGTCATCCGCACCTCCTATCCCGGCGCTGACGCCGAGACGATCGCCAACACCGTGGCGACGCCGATCGAGCAAGAGGTCAACGGCGTCGAGGACATGCTCTACATGTCTTCCTATTCGACGGCCGATGGCTCCATGGCGCTGACCGTGACTTTCAAGCTCGGTACGGACCTCGACAAGGCACAAGTGCTTGTCCAGAACCGCGTTGCCATCGCCGAGCCACGCCTTCCCGAAGAAGTGCGGCGCATTGGCATCACGACGGCAAAAAGCTCGCCCGACCTGATGATGGTGGTGCATCTGCTGTCGCCGAATTCCCGATACGACCAACTTTATGTCTCCAACTACGCACGCACCCGTATCCGCGACACCCTGGTTCGTCTTGACGGCGTTGGCGACGTCATCCTGTTCGGTGAACGCGAGTATTCGCTGCGCATCTGGCTCGACCCGCAGAAACTGTCGGCTTATGGCATGACCGCCAGCGATGTCGTCGACGCGCTGCGCGAACAAAACGTGCAGGTCTCCGGCGGCTCGATCGGCGGGCCGCCGGCCGCCGGCACCAACGCCTTCCAATATACGGTGACGACGCAAGGACGTTTTTCGGATGCCCGACAGTTCCGATACGTCATCGTCAAAGCGACCTCCGAGGGGCGTCTCGTCCAGTTGCAGGATATCGCCCGCATCGAACTCGGCGCCAAGGACTATGTCACCAATAGCTATCTGAACGGCAAGCCGGCGGTCGCGCTCGGCATTTTCGCGCGTCCCGGCACCAACGCGCTTGCAGCCGCGGCCGAAATCAAGAAGACGATGGACACAGTCGCCCAGGATTTCCCGCAGGGCCTTAGCTACGACATCGTCTACAACCCGACCGAATTCATCGCGGAGTCGATCAACGAGGTCTACAAGACGATCGCTGAAGCCGCCCTCCTCGTCGCCATCGTGGTTCTCATCTTCCTACAGTCGTGGCGAACGGCAATCATCCCCATCGTTGCCATCCCGGTCTCGCTGATCGGCACCTTCGCGTTTCTGCTTGCCTTCGGGTTTTCGCTCAACATGTTGACGCTGTTTGGCCTCGTACTGGCGATCGGCATCGTCGTCGACGACGCCATCGTCGTGGTCGAAAATGTCGAGCGCAACCTGGCAAAGGGAATGACGCCGCGAGCGGCGGCGCATGTGACGATGAACGAAGTCGGAACGGCAGTCGTCGCCATCTCTCTCGTGCTGATCGCCGTGTTTGTCCCAACGGCCTTTATCCCCGGCATATCAGGCCAGTTTTATCGTCAGTTCGCCGTGACGATCGCGGTCGCAACCGCGATCTCGGCATTGAATTCCCTGACCCTCTCGCCAGCGCTCGCAGCACTGGTGCTCAAGCCACACGAGGAGCACGAGAAGCGGCGCAATCCGATCGCGCGTTTCGGAAGCGCGCTTGCGAATGGATTCAACAATGGGTTCGACAGGCTCAGTGCCGGCTATTCATGGATCGTCCGTCATACGGTGCAGACAGTCGCAGCACTCTGCGTCGCACTGCTGATCTTTGTCGGCCTGCTCGGCGCCACATACTATATGAGCAGGATCGTTCCCGGCGGCTTCGTCCCGGTCATGGACCAGGGGTACGCCATCGTCGTCGTGCAACTCCCTGACGGTGCAGCGCTTTCACGCACCGACGCGGTCGTCGAGCGCGCTTCGGAGATCATCCGCAACACGCCTGGCGTCAAGAATGCTGTTGCCTTCTCGGGCTTCAGCGGCGCAACGTTTACCAACGCTTCTAACGCCGGCGTGGTCTTTGCCGCCTTCGACACCTTCGAAAATCGTTTGGAGCATGGCGAGACGGCCACGAAGATCATCGGCCAGCTCTATGGGAGCCTGCAGGCGATCCAGGAAGCCTTCATCATCGCCATTCCGCCGCCGCCGATCTCCGGCATCGGCAATGCCGGCGGCTTCAAGATCCAGCTGATGGATCGCGAGAGCTCCGATATGCGCCGCGTCCTCGGCGTTGCCTATCAGCTGATGGGCATGGCGAACCAGACCGAGGGTCTGACGGGTGTCTTCACGACGTTTTCCGCCAACAGTCCACAATATTTCCTCGAAATCGACCGCGACAAGGCGCGCACGCTGAACGTACCGATCACCAACATATTCGACACGCTGTCGATCAATCTCGGCACATCCTATGTCAACGATTTCAATGCCTTCGGGCGTGTCTATCAA
The DNA here is from genome assembly GCF_014851575.1 of Rhizobium sp. RHZ02. Lineage (NCBI taxonomy): Bacteria > Pseudomonadati > Pseudomonadota > Alphaproteobacteria > Hyphomicrobiales > Rhizobiaceae > Rhizobium > Rhizobium sp. RHZ02. The sequence goes on along the minus strand of NZ_JACUZX010000011.1, from coordinate 103,441 downwards.
GTGCGCGCGCAAGCCGACCAGCAGTATCGCGTCGAGCGTGACGACATCCTCGCCCTCAAGGTAAGATCTGCGACGGGTGCACTCGTCCCGCTTGGCACGCTGGTCGACATCCGTGATACCAGCGGCCCATCCCTCGTCCAGCATTACAATATGTATGTGTCCGTCCCCGTGCAGGGTAATGCCGCCCCTGGCGTTTCGACGGGCACCGCACTCGACAAGATGGAAGGCCTCGCCAAGCAGATCCTGCCGGCAGGAACGACCTTCGAGTGGACGGAAATCGCCTTCCAGGAGAGGAACACCGGCAATACCGCAATCTACATCTTCGCCCTGTCGGTGGTCTTCGTGTTCCTGGCCCTGTCGGCGCAATATGAAAGCTGGGTTCTGCCGCTAGCCATCATCCTCATCGTCCCCCTTGCGATCCTGGGAGCCTTGCTTGGGGTCCATCTGCGCGGAATGGACAACAACATCCTGACGCAGATCGGCTTGATCGTTCTGATCGGGCTGGCGGCCAAGAACGCCATCCTGATCGTCGAATTCGCGAGACAGGCACAGGACGAAGGCAAGTCGGCAACCGAGGCCGCCATCGAGGCCAGTCACCTGCGGCTGCGGCCGATTCTGATGACGGCCTTCGCGTTCATCTTCGGTGTCGTGCCGCTAATGATCGCCACCGGCCCCGGCGCCGAAATGCGCCAATCGCTCGGAACGGCCGTTTTCTCAGGGATGCTCGGCGTAACGATTTTCGGCCTGTTCCTGACACCCGTCTTTTACGTCGTGTTGCGCGGGCGCCGGCGAAAGCCTGTTGCGCAGGCCGAGCCCGCCCCGCCCTCCGAGGAGGCTGCCACTGAGACTTCTTCATGAAGGGCGCCGCTCGACCGCGCTCGGTTTGAACAGGTCTGACGAAAGGATCTTCCGGAGCGGCTTTTCGACAAACTCGTAGGCTGCCGTTCCGAGGATCGTGCCGCCAATGACGGCAATTACGATCGTCGGCGTTGCCGACAGCCCGGCCGCGCCGGCAGCCTTGACGATCACGGAGATTGCCAGCGTGTGCCAGAGGTATATCGAATAGGATGCATCGCCGAGATAGGTGAGAAGCGGTACGCGGCCAATGCTGCCGTCCGCCTCGAGCGACACCATGCCGTAGACCAAAGCGATGGCCAGCGGCCCACAGATCGTTTCATTGAAATCGGCTTCGATCAGAAAGATCATGGCGAAGCCGACGAGTGATGCGCCAACGAATGCAAGGCCGAGACTGGTGCCTGCAATCCAGCGCCGGATCCACAATTCGGCGAGCAGCACTCCCCCGAGGAATTCGAGGATGATCGACCGGGTATAGGTGTTCAGCACGGGCGATGCAGGCTTGAACACCAGGCCGATCAGGAAGAAGCTCCCGAAAATGGCCGTCAGATAGACCAGTCTCCAGCGACGCGGCAGGAAGAGCGCGCCGGCAAACAGTATGTAGAAGAACATCTCGAAATTCAGCGTCCAGCCTTGGACGAGGACCGGCCAGATCTCGCCAGTGCTCGGCGAGTGGGCAGGAATGAAGAAAAGCGAGGACAAGATATGGGCGCCGGTCAGCTTCAGGTTTGGAAACAGACCGACGAGGGCGCCGGCGATCATCACGCTCGTGACCAGCCAGTAGGAAGGCGCAATGCGGCGAATGCGATCAAGCAGGAACCCCTGTGGCGTCATTGGGCGGCGGTCGCTGATGACCCACATGATGAAACCGCTGATGACGAAGAAAACATCGACGCCGGCGGCACCAATGGCGAAATGCTCACCGGTTCTTTCGGCCGCGTGGAAGACCACGACGGCAAGTGCCGCGAAGGCGCGCAGATATTGGATGCCGTAAAGTGTCTTCATCCGTTTCCTCGGAGAACCGGACCAAGCCCGGTCGAAAATGCAATGACATTATTGAGGGAGAGGCTCAGGCGACGCGTGCTGTCGCCATGAGCTCACCGCTGGTTGGCGGCGCGCTGTCGCCAGCTTTCCGGCGGCGAAATAGAAAAGAAACGTCCCGACGTTGTACGGTGTCAGAATATCGATCTCGACGAAGGAGCGGATCGTCAGCAGCACGGCGATCGAGAACAGCAGATAGGATTCGTCGTTCCTGAAATCCTCGATGACGCGGCGCAAGTGCCCCCACAAAATCCGCAACAGCATTCCTGCAAGAACGACCACGCCCGCGAGGCCCAGCTCGACGGCCGTTTCGATGTAGGTGTTGTGGAAGTGGAAGCCGCTGCGCGATCCGATGAAGAACTCTTCCCACAGGCGCTCCGGCTCCGAGAAGCCCTGAACCCAATAGGCCTGGTAGCCGATGCCGAAGACCGGATTCTGCTTTGCCGCCTCGATCCCCTGCTGCCAGAGATAGGTACGCCCGGTCAGCGTGGAATCCTTGCCGAAGATGCCGAGAACGGCATCGACCGCGCCGAGATAGACGCCAGCAACGGCGAGAATGATGACGGCGACGCCACCGCCGACGACCAGCAGCTTGCGGTGGTCGGGGGTCAGTGCGAGCACGACACGCAGCCCCATCATGAGGGCAATCACGACGGCAGTCGTCAAAACGGACGTCGCAGACTGGCAGGCGATGAGGCAGTAGGCCGATAGCAGCCCGACTATTCCCGACGCCGCCATCCAGAGGCGTCTCTCACCGAAGATAAAGACGGCCGCGAAGGAAACGATCAACCCAAGCGACGCATAGAAGCCAAGCTGGTTCTTCGAGGCGAAGGCCCCAACGAAACTGAAGGTGCCGTCCAGGGGATCGTACTCGTAGTAGCCGAACAGCAGCGAATAGACGAGAACGATCCCCACACCGGCGATCATGCCCACCGTCAGGCTTCTGACGTCCACCACGCGGACTGCAATCAGGGCACAGATGACCTGAGTCAGGTACTGGATGCTGGCACGCAGCGAAATGCTCGGAACCGCCGACCAGAAGACCGACAGGAAGGCAAGTGCTGCGAAGGCATAGATCCAGAGATAGCGACCATGGCTGCCGAGCACCTTCTTGTAGTCCACGGCAATCAGCGGCAACCAGAGCGCATAGTAAAGCAGGATCGCCACCTGCCCGAACTTAATCGAGTAGGCGAAGCAAAAAAGTGACAGCGCCACGGCAGGGATGGCGAAATTCGCATTCCTGCCTGGCTGAATGAGCACAGATTTTGCGATCCGCATTGCGGCCTCGTTATCTCATTGCCAATCCGGCGGTGACCTTGATCAGGTCGCCGGGCTGCAGTGCCGTATTTTCCTGAACCGGAATCTCCTTCGCCTTGCCGTCGACATCGCGGACGATCGAGTAGGCGATGCTCGCAGCCCCGGTGCTGGTGTCAAAACGGGCGGCATCGGTGGATTGCGTCAATGCCTCCGCCATCAGCGAATTGCTGGTTTCGAGCTTAAGATGGAGTTCGTCTAGTTGAGCTTCGGCATTCTGAAGTTCCTGGGCAAGCTGCGCATCCCAGTCGTTCCGAAGCGTGATCTCGTCCTGATCGGCCTTGCTGATATCCTGCTTGGCCTTCAGCGAATTTGTGTCGATATCGAGAAGCGTCGCCTCGGTATCGGCAGCGCGCTGCTCGGCGGCCATCTTGCGGGCGCTGAGTGCCAGACCCTTCTCCGCAAGATCCTCGACCTTGTCGCGGTCCGCGGTCGCAAGCTGCAATTGCCGAGTCTGCGTTTCGCTCTTTTTGGCGAGGGTCTCGACCTCGCTTTGCAGCAGTTGCTTGAGGTCAGCAAGAGCCTGAAGCTGCAGCGTCAGCCGCTTCTTGCGCGTGTTCATGAGAGCCGTTTCGCTGTCAAGCAGGGGCTTCGCCTCCGGCTTGTCTTGCAGCTCCTTCGGCATTTCGATCGTATCCTGGTTCGCGATCTCCGCGCGCAACCGCGCCTGCTTCACCAGCAGGCGTGCACGGTCGGCCATGTAGACGACCGCGTCACCCTTGGCGTTGATGAAGTCGCGGGCGAAGCGTTGCCCGGCGTCCGCGCGGCGCAGGCCACCCGCGAGGCTCACGGCCTTGACGATCGTGAGATTGGGCGCGAACGGATATTCACCGGGCTTTTCAACGTCACCGGAGAGATAGACCGGCCGGAATTCCGACAGTTCCACCGAGGCAGAAGGTCGGTCTTTCAGAGCAAATTGCTTCTGCAGAGCCGAACCGATCTCCTGGGCGATCGCATCCGTCGTCTTGCCTGATGCGGGCATGTCACCGACGAAAGGCAGGGAAATGCTTCCTGAAGGCCCGACCGTATAGTCCCCACTGATAACCGACCAGTCGCGGATGCTGCCATCCGCGGTCTGCCACTCGGCCACCCGAATCCTCAGCTTGTCCATCATTCCGAGACGGTAGTCGTCTGCACTGGCAAGCGATGAGGACGCCAATAAAGCAGCAAGTCCGGCTGCGACAACAATACCGGATCTTAGCGAACGAAATCGTCCGGCCTTGCCGTCAAGAAAGCGTCTTTCCATGAACCTTCCCCGTGTCTCAGCACGACAAGCCGCAAGGCGTCGCCGCGCAGTACTGTTTTGGGTTTTGAGATGCGGCTTAGTAGCTGCCGCGTTGAGCGCATACCGCCGGGATTGTGCGTGCGATGATCACGACATCCCGAACCAGCGACCAGTTTTCGACATAGTGCGTGTCGAAGGCGACGCGGGTGGCGTAAGAAACGTCATTGCGTCCGCTGATCTGCCAGAGGCCTGTCAGGCCAGGGCGAGCTTGCAGATAATAGACGGCCGCATTCTCGTATTTTTCGAGTTCGTCTCGAACAACGGGACGCGGACCGACGACGCTCATTTCGCCGCGGATGATATTGAAGAGCTGGGGCAGCTCATCAAGGCTCAATTTGCGTAGAACGGCACCAACGGCAGTAACCCGGGGGTCATCCTGCAGCTTGCGCGTTTCACGCCACTCTTCCATGGCCTTCGGATTGTTTCGCAGGTGCTCCTGCAGAACCTTGTCACCATTGGTGACCATTGTCCGAAACTTCAGGCAACGGAACTCCTGGCCATTGTGGCCGATGCGGCGATGTCCGTAGAAGATCGGCCCCCTGTCGGAGAGCTTCACAAGCAACATCACCATCAAAAAAAGCGGGCTCAGAAAGATGAGCCCGAGGCAGGCGGCGGACACATCGAATGCCCGTTTTGCGATCCCGCCAGTCGGCGGAAACACGCTCTGATGAACTGCGCCATAAAATGGCGAACTGTCCGATCTCGTCGCAGACTTCATAGAGGTAACTCCACTTATGTTTGCCGTTTGGTCGGGTAGGCTCAGGCCGCTTAGCTGGCCCTGACGAATTCGAAGTGTATGAGGTGATTTTGTTTTTTTAAGCCACAATTTTACGACTGACGCTTTACGACGTGTTTTTCCGGCCGCCGTTCAGATTTTTTGTTTTTAAGAATCCGCTGAAATAGTCATACAATTCTCTGGCGATCTCGAAATAATCTATGCGTGTACCAATAAAAGTCTGGGCCGTTGCTATCGGAGCCAAAGATACTGAAGTCTAGGTCGTTCGGGCATGGTGGGAGCAATTGGTGGTTTGCACTGGCGGCTTCTCGCAAAGCAATGGATTCTATTTGTCGAAAGAGTTCTCTATTGCATTGCACCATCAGTTTTGCACTGCACTAGCAAACCGATTAAAATTAAAAACTTTGTAATAAAAGTTGAACGCACAACCCCTCCAACGCACCCGTTGTGACCGACATTGTGGCACTAATGCTTACGTGTATTGCCAAATTAGGCGCAACCAAAGATCGATGTAATCTTCTTTAATCATCTTTCGCAAAAGCCCGCGAAGGGTGACAGCGCGTGGCATTTTTACCAATAGCCGGAAGAAACCTTTAAGATCGTCGCTGTACTACGCATTTCGCAGGCGCAAAAAACGTCTCCAGACCTTCAGTTGAAACAGGAAGTCCTGTAAAACATTATCCTAGGAAGGATCCCGGTGGCGCTTTCGTCTTCGATAATTGTTCGTTGAAGAAGCTCCGATGGAGGAGGCAACAGATGTATGCACCTCGCGTTATCTTCAGCATGCTCGGCGCATTGGCCGTATTTGCTGTGGCGACGTATTGGCTGAGCGGTTCCCTCGCTGGCACCGCGATCAAGACCGCAATTTGCGCCGTCCTGCTTCAGGCCGGCTACTTTGGCGGCGTGCTTTACCTTGTCTGGAAGGAATCCAGGAGCCGCACGATTCGCCCCGCCGTAAAGCGCGAAGAAGCGGAAAAAATGCCTGTGTCGCCCTTCAAGGGCTCTGAGCCGTTCAATCGCTAAGCATCGCAATTCGTACCGCGGTCGTGCCTGTCCGGCATGGAAGGCATCCTCGCCCCGTAACATCATTTGAACGGCCGCCCGTTGTCCGCCACACTTTGACGTCCTAGTTGTTGAGCGAAAACAACGGAGGCTACGCGTGGCAGAAACGGCAAGCATTTGCGTCATCATCGCAGCCAAGAACGCGGCGGACACGATAGAAACCGCCGTGAGATCGGCGCTTCGGGAGCCCGAAGTGACCGAAGTGGTGGTCGTCGATGACGGCTCCAGCGACGGCACGGCAGGGGCCGCGAGACGTGCGGACGACACCAGCGGAAGGCTGAATGTCGTCAGATTCGATCAGAACAAGGGCCCCTCTGCCGCCCGCAACCACGCCATCGACATCTCTTCGGCACCCCTGATCGCAATCCTCGATGCGGACGACTTCTTCTTCGAGGGCCGCTTTCGCCAGATGCTTGTGGAGGACGACTGGGAGTTCGTTGCCGACAACATCGCCTTTGTCGATGCCGATACAGCAAGCCAGGCGCCCCAGCGCCTACAGCAATTTGCCGCAAGCCCGCTCTTCCTCGACCTGCCCACCTTTGTCGACGGCAACATTTCCAAGCGTGGCGTTCGGCGCGGCGAGATTGGCTTCCTTAAGCCGATCATGCGACGCGCCTTCCTGGACAAGCACGGCCTGCGTTACCGCGAGGAGATGCGGCTTGGAGAGGATTACGACCTCTACATCAGGGCGCTGGCGCTCGGCGCGCGCTACAAGGTGATCCACAGCTGCGGCTACGGGGCGGTCGTGCGCGGAAATTCGCTCAGCGGTCGACACCGCACCGAAGATCTTCGTCGCCTCTACGAGGCCGATCGCGTGCTGCTGGCATCGTCAAGATTGCCGCCTGAGGCCGCCGATGCTGTGCGTCGGCACGAGCGGCACGTGCGCGGCAAATATGAGCTGCGGCGGTTCCTCGACATCAAATCACAATCGGGCCCGCTGGCGGCCATCGCCTATATCGCAACCCACCCAACCGCCTTCCCGCCCATTGCGACGGGCATCCTGATGGACAAGACCGAGCGCCTGCGAAATCCGGGTGGCGTTTCCGTCACCGCGCAAGGCGATGGCTTGCGATATCTTCTGAGCGCCCCAGCCAAGTAGCCGGGTTCGACTATCTGGAAAACTTGGCCGCCGCCAGCTGCAGCGCGCTCTGAAGCAATCGGGGATCGCGTGCCGCCCAGCGTGCGAGCAGCCGGAAATCCGGCTTCTTGCGGCGACGCAGAAGGCCGATCTGGCTCCAGATCGCCTGCTTTCGGGCGGTGTTCTTGTGCTCCTTGATCGTCTCCACCTCCCGCGGTCGGCGAGAGAAGCGGCTCTCCAGCTCGTCGAGCGCCATCCAGGTGATGAACTGCTGCTTGAGAAACTCCGGCGAGGCGTTGTCGACACCGTGGAAGATGTTGATGCCCTCGCCGCGCAGCGCCCCAGGCTCGCCGCAGAGCAGCACCTGTTTCGCGGCGATGATGCAATCGCAAAAGAACAGAACGTCCTCGGCCGCCAAGCGCAGGGCCGCGTCGAAACGAACCTTCTCGAACAGCGGCTGGCCGATGACCATGCAGGACATGTGCAGGAACGCCCAGTTCTTCAGCATGACGCCCGCGAGGTCAGGCACGTCGAGGATTAGCGGCTTGCTCAGGAGACGCCGCGCCCCCTCCTCTTTCTCGAGAGCGGCGATACCAAAATGGTAGTCGAACTCCTCGCCCCCTTCGATGGACGCCCAGTAGCAGTCGCCACCGAAAGCCTCCATCGCCTTGGCTGCATTGGCCAAATGATCGGGCGTCCAGACATCGTCGGAGTCGAGAAAGGCAACATATCGCGTCGCCTCCGGCACATGATCGAGTCCCGTGTTCCGGGCACCGCCCGGTCCGGCATTCGGCTGGGCGATCACCGTGACACGCGCCCTATCCTCCTCCGACAGCGACGCTAGGTCCGCATCCGGAGAGCGTGGCGACTGGTCGTCGACGACGATGACATCAACATCCTTGAAGCTTTGCGAGAAGACCGACGCCAGGGCGCGGCTGAGAATGCCGTCCTGACGTTGGTAGAAGGGGATGATGATCGTGAAGGTCGCCATACGCTCTCCTTGAGATACGCGAAGTGATGTTTTCCGCCCCTGACGCATCTAGGGGTGAATGAAAGTGCAGCAAGTCTGCTGCACTGCAAAATGATGACGTTCATTTCGGCCGAAGTTTGTCAAAGCGGGTGATCTGAGCGGGTCGTCCCAAACTGTATCGGAACGAAACGGCCGTTCAGTCCCAAGCCGCAATTCGGCCACGATCGGAGCAATTCGTCAGCCTCGCGTTGTAACAATCGTTCACTAGTCAACAAAAACTTTCAGGCCCCGCGGCGCATAAAGAACCCAGAAATTGATGAATATCATCATGTTATGAAATGCACTGCTCACGTTGACGTTGAGCTCGATTCGGCAGACCCCTGCGTAGGCGTTTTCCCATACTGAGCCAGGACAGAACGACTGTTACGAAGTGGGACCGCCGATCACTTTTTGCTGCAGTGCCATATTTTCTTCCGGGAATCCGCCGTAGCTTTCTCGGCGCGGGCTCGAGTCTGCTCTGATTGAAAACGGTCGCAAGGGGAGGTGCGGCCCAAAAGGGGTGACTGATAACGTGAATGTTGATGCGAATGTATCGTCGCGGATCAATCTGATGCGCATCGTGCTCATTTCGGGCATTGTGTTTGTTCACATACCGTTCGATGCCGCCAGCAGTCCCTACGACGGGACCTACGGCGCATTTGACTGGATTCGGGTTTTCCTGACGGAGGCGCTCTTTCGCGTCGGCGTTCCCTGCCTGAGCGCGATCTCGGGCTATCTGCTGTTTCGCGGCGGACAGGAAAACTTCAGCTACAGGAAAACCGTGCGCACGAAAGTGCAGACGGTGTTCCTGCCATTCCTGCTCTGGAACTGCGCGTTCATTGCAGCGATCATTCTGGCGACCAGTGTCGGCATCGGTGACGGCTATCTGCCTGATCCGCTGAACGCGTCCGGCCGCGATCTCATGACGCAAGTGCTGGCAGTGGAGAATTTTCCTGACAATGTGCCGCTCTACTTCCTCCGCGATCTCTTCGTCTGCATCCTGCTTTCACCGATCCTCGCGTGGCTGATCAGCCGTGCGCCGATTTTGACGTTGACCGCCTTGCTGGTGATCGCGCTGATTCCGGAGCTGTCGATCTACATCGTTCTCAAGCGCTCGATCCTCTTCAGCTTCAGTCTCGGCATCTTCATTGCCCTGCAGCAGTTCGACTTGAAGGCTCTCGATCGCTTTGCGCCGGTTGGCGTCTTTCTCTTGCTCGCCGCCTCGGCGCTCCTCGCAACGGCGATCTTCTTCACGGGCCCGTCCTTGCCGGACTGGGTGCAATTGTTTCGCAACGCGCTAGCAATCGTCGGCGCTCTTGGCTTCTGGCTGCTATCGGCGCCGCTGATCAAGACGCAACTCGGCCAACGGCTCGCGAAAACGGGAAGCCTGAGCTTCTGGATCTTCTGCGCCCACTATCCGCTACTCGTCTTTTTCTGGATCCTATGGGGCAAGTCGGACCTGAGCTTCTACCCGCTCTTCTTCGTTCTGTCTTTCGCGCTGCTGTTTCCGTTTCTCACGTTCTCGAACGGGCTCTGCCGGAAGAATTTTCCGCGGCTCTACGCAATCCTGACGGGTGGCAGAACCAAACGGTCCGCAAAACCGACGTCGCCGCACGACGTCTCCCCCGAACTTGCTACACAGCAAAGGTGACACATGACGACCCAAATCGCCCATGCGCGAAAACTTTGCCTCGGCCTGATCGCCATTACGGCAGCCTGCGCTTCAGCGCTGCCGGCTTCAGCACAGCAGGCATCCGGAAAGTCCTTCGTTGACGATTTCGACAAGATCAACCATGGCTTCTGGTACGTTTCTGACGGCTGGAACAACGGCGCCCACCAGAATTGCACCTGGTCGAAGAACAACGCGAAGGCCGAGGACGGCGCCCTTCAGCTTTCGTTCGCCGACGGAAAATCGAACGACCGCAACTACTTGTGTGGTGAGATCCAGACGACCAAGCGTTACAGCTACGGCACCTACGAAGCCCGCATCAAGGCTGGAACAGGCTCGGGGCTGAACTCCGCTTTCTTCACCTATATCGGTCCAGCCGACAAGCAGAAGCACGATGAGATCGACTTCGAAGTGCTGGGCAAGAACACCGGCGAGGTGCAGGTGAACCAGTATGTGCAGGCCAAGGGTGGCAACGAGAAACTCGTTCCGGTTGGCAACAAAGCCGATGAGGGCTTCAATGACTATGCCTTTATCTGGGAAAAGGATCGACTGCGTTACTACCTGAACGGCAAGCTTGTTCAGGACGTTACTGATCCGTCGAAGATACCGTCCAACCCGCAGAAGATCTTCTTCAGCCTATGGGGTTCCGACACACTTTCGAACTGGATGGGGCGCTTCAACTACACGAAGCCAACCACTCTCAGCGTTGACCGCGTGGCCTTCACCGCGCTCGGCGACAAGTGCCAGTTCCCTGAATCGATCGCATGCACGCTCAACTGACCAGCGCGGGCCAAGCCCATACAGCAAAAGGAACGTCGATGCTCAAAGTGCTCTACCTCGTGCACGACCTGGCAGATCCGGCCGTCAGACGGCGGGTGCTGATGCTGCGCGAGGGCGGCGCCGAGGTCGTGCTTGCCGGTTTCCGCCGCGGCGAGAACCGGCTTGCGGAAGTGCATGGCGTCACGCCGATCGAGCTTGGACGCACGGCCGATGCCAAATTTGCGCAGCGCATGAGCGCCGTCGCAAAGGCGATGACCGGCCTCAAGGCTCTGTTGAAGAACGTAGAGAAGCCCGATCTCATCATCGGCCGCAATCTGGAGGCACTGGCCGTCGCGCACAAAGCCAACACGCTTTTCGGTGGCAACGTTCCCGTTGTCTACGAATGCCTGGATATCCATCGCCTTCTGCTGCGCGACGACGTGGTCGGCAAGGCGATCCGCCGCGCAGAGGCGCATTTCGGCAGGAATACCAAGCTCATTCTGACCAGCTCTCCGGCTTTCATCGAGAACTATTTCAATCCTCGCTCCGGCGTCAAAGCCGAGATGCTTCTGATCGAGAACAAGGTCATCGCCCTTGACGAAGCCGCTATCGAGCCGGCATTTGGCCGTCCCCTGAAGCAACCGGGCGAGCCGTGGAAGATCGGCTGGTTCGGTGCGCTTCGCTGCCGCAAGTCGCTCGGCCTTCTTGCCGAATTCTCGCGCCGCATGGAAGGCAAGGTCGAGATCGTTCTGCGTGGTCGCCCCGCCTACTCGGAGTTCGAGGATTTCGATGCCTTCGTGCGCGACGAGCCCTATCTTCGTTTCGAAGGCCCCTATCGCAATCCCGAGGATTTGCGGGCGATCTACGACGACGTCCATTTCTCCTGGGCGATCGATTTCTTCGAGGACGGCCTCAATTCGAGCTGGCTCCTGCCGAACCGGCTCTATGAGGGATGCCTGTATGGCGCCGTGCCGATTGCCCTCGAAGGCACGGAGACCGCGCGCTTCCTCCAGTCACGCGACATCGGCCTAGAGCTTTCCGAAGCCAACGTTTCGCAGCTCGCAGAGTTGTTCGAAACCATGACAGGCGAGCGGCACCGCGCATTGAGCGAGGCCGTCGCCGCCAAGGATCGCAAGATCTGGCTTGCCGACCGCAACGATTGCGCGGCCCTCGTCGCAAGCCTTTCCCGCCTTGTCCCGGCAACCGCAGAGAGGGGCGGTGCCGGCGCAATCATTCCAACAAGCGTGTCTCCAGAAGGGTGGACAACCATGAAGCCTGATGTCGGTGCCAGCGTCTCCAGTCTCATCATCATTCCCTGCCTGAACGAAGAGAAGCATATCGAGGCGTTGCTCGCCAAATTGAGCCTCGAAATCGATCACATGGATGCCCGGATCGTCGTCGCCGACGGCGGCAGCACGGATGCGACACGCGACATCGTCGCTCGCATCAGCGCTGCCGATCCGCGGATCGTGCTCTTGCACAATCCCCGACGGATCCAGAGTGCGGCGGTCAATCTCGCGGTTCAGACCTTTGGCCGTGACTACGACTACCTGATCCGGATCGACGCACACGGCGATTACCCCGCCGATTACTGCCGACGCCTCGTTCAGGAGGCCGTGCTCACCCAGGCGGACTCCGTCGTGGTCGCCATGGAAACGGTCGGCTTCGGTGTCTTCCAGAAGGCAACTGCCTTTGCTCAGAATTCCAAACTCGGGAATGGCGGTTCCAAGCATCGCGAGGGCGCCAAGGGGCATTGGACCAATCACGGCCATCACGCGCTGATGCGCATCGCGGCCTTCGACGCGGTCGGCGGCTACGATGAAACCTTCAGCCACAACGAGGATGCGGAGCTCGACTACCGCCTGAAGCAGGCGGGCTTCGGCATCTGGATGACCGACAAGACGCGAATGACCTACTATCCGCGCTCGACCATTTCGACGTTGTTCCGCCAATATCTTGGCTATGGCAGAGGTCGCGCGAAGAACATCCTGAAGCATGGCAGCATGCCCAATCTTCGGCAGATGCTCCCGCTTCTCGTCGTTCCGGTCTTTATCGGCGCATTTCTTGCCGTTCTGAACTGGGCGGCCGTTATCCCATTCAGCCTCTGGGCCGTCGCATGCGTCGGCTACGGCTTCTGGATGGCCATCGGCCACAAGAATCCATACGGCCCGCTTGCCGCTGTTTCGGCAATGGTGATGCACTTCGCCTGGTCTGCCGGTTTCTGGATGGAGCTTCTGAGCTTCCGCGGCAGAAAGGTCTCTTCATGAACGACATGCCCCCCCTGCAGATCGATATCGGCATTTGCACTTACCGCCGCGCTTCGCTTGACGAAGCGCTGCTTTCGCTTGCGGTCCTCGCGGTGCCCGATGGAGCAACGCTGCGGATCATCGTCGCCGACAACGACAAGGTTCCGAGCGCCAAGGAACGGGTCGATGCGCTTCGTCCGACCATTCCGCATGAAATTGCCTATGTGCACTGCCCGGCATCGAACATTTCGATTGCCCGCAATGCATGCCTGGAAAATGCGACGGGCGATTTCCTTGCCTTCATCGACGATGATGAGGATGCCAGCGAGGAATGGCTGGTGGAATTGCTTGCCGTTGCCAGGAAGACCAAGGCGGATGCGGTGCTTGGCCCCGTCCGCAGCGTCTACTCGTCCACGGCGCCGAACTGGATGCGCGAGGGCGACTTCCACTCGACCCTGCCCGTATGGGTCTGCGGTGAAATCCGCACCGGTTACACCTGCAACGTCCTTCTTCGCCTCGATTCGCCCCATGTGGTCGGGCGCCGCTTCAACCTTGCACTTGGGCGCACCGGCGGCGAGGACACGGAGTTCTTCAGCCACATGCATGCCGATGGCGGCGGGATTGCCTTTGCACCCGAGGCCTATGTTTATGAACCGGTGACCGAAAGCCGCGCTGGCCTGTCCTGGCTTGCCAAGCGCCGCTTCCGCTTCGGCCAGACGCATGGGCGGCTGCTCCAGGAAAAGAACGCTGGCCCGCAGCGGCTAAAGCAGATCGGCCTGGCGGCAGCCAAGGCGGCCTTCTGCTACGGCGCGGCGCTTGCCTGCGTCTTTTCTCCGGTTCTGAGGTATCGCTACGCCCTTCGCGGCCTCATGCATACCGGCGTGGTGAGTGGCCTGCTCGGCGTTCGTGAGATTCGTCAGTATGGAACGGCGGAGGCTGCATGACGCAAACCCAGCCCGACGTCAGCTTCATCGTCGCTGCCTACAATGCCGAGGAGACGCTCGCCAAGGCGATCGACAGCGCCCTTGCACAAGAGGGCGTGTCGGTTGAGGTGATCGTCGCCGATGACTGCTCAACGGACGAGACGAGAACCATTGCGGAAAGTTACGCGAACAGGGGCGTGAAGCTCCTGGCGCTTGGGCGCAATGGTGGGCCGGCGGCAGCGCGCAATGCCGCGTTGTCGGCTGCAACCGGCCGGTGGCTTGCAGTGCTCGACTCCGACGACACGGTCGAGCCGCAGCGTTTGCAGCGCATGATCAAGCGCGCAGAGAATGCCGGTGCCCAGATTGCCGTCGACAATCTCCGTGTCATTCGCGCCGACGGCACGCCGCCGGAGACGATGTTTATCCAGCAGTCGTTGGCCGAGACACCTGAGCTGACGCTTCCGATATTCATACGATCGAATGCCCTTTTTCAGACAACGCATAACTTTGGTTATCTCAAGCCGATCTTTCAGCGCGCCTTTATCGAACAGCATGGACTTCGCTTCAACGAAGCCCTCAAGGTCGGTGAGGACTATCTGTTTCTCGCCTCGGCCATGGCGCTTGGTGGGCGTTGCGTGATCGAGCCAATCCCTGGCTACGACTATCAGATTCGTGAGGGATCGATTTCACGCGTTCTTGCCCTTCATCACATCGATGCCATGATCGAGGGTGATAAGGCCTTCCTTCGAGATCACACGCTGGATGCGGAGGCGGCGGCCGCACAGGAGTTTCGCGAACAAAGCCTCCGCCGGGGCCGCGCATTCCTCATCCTCGTACAGAACATCAAAGACCGGTCGATCTCCGGAGCGATCAAGACGGCCTGGAGCAATCCGTCGGCGTTGGCCCATCTCAGGATGCCAATCGCCATCCGGATCAATCGCGCACTCGCGCCGCTTCGCCACTTGGTAAGCCCTCGGACCAACCTTACAGCCATCGATGGCGTGACCCGCTCCCGCAAAGGATAGAGCCATGAACCAACGGAACCTGACCTTGCACAGCACTCTGCCCAAAGCGGCCGACGATTCCGATTCTTTCATCGACATCGATCGCCTGATTGCCATCCTGATCCGGCGCGCCGGATCAATCGCGCTCTGCGTTGCCGCAACCGTGACGCTCGCCGTCATCTTTCTGCTCCTTGCGACCCCGCAATATACGTCGATGACGCAGATCCTGCTCGATGACGACATCGCGAAATACGCGCAGGATCCGACGCCGGCCGCCAGCTCGCAGCAGGTCGACATGCAGATCGCCAGCGCCGTCGAAATTCTCAAGTCGAACGAACTTGCGCTTCGCGTCGTCGATGCCGAGAAACTTCAGGACAATTCGACAATCCTTGACCCTTCGAAGTCGCCAGTTGAGCTAGTCAAGTCCGGCGTGAAGCTGATCGTCAGCGCCTTGGCGCCCGGCGGTCCGCCGGTAACGGAAGACGATGCGCGCAACGGCCGCCGCCAGAAGGCGGCCGCCCTGCTGCAGGAGGCCGTGGCGGTATCGCGGGTCAATCGCAGCTCCGTTCTCGCGGTTTCCTTCCGTTCGACCGACAAGCTTCTGGCACAACGGATCACCAAGGCGTACGCCACCGCCTACCTGAACGATCAGCTGAACGCCAACTTCGACGCCACGGAAAGCGCCTCGGTGTGGCTGCAGCAGCGCCTTGCGGATCTTCGCGAGCGGTCGCAGCAGGCTGCCCTCGATGTCGCGAAGTTCAAGTCCGACAACGGCCTCACGTCGGCCAATGGCGAACTGATGTCGGAACAGCAGCTTGCCGACCTGAACAAGCAACTGATCGTCGCCCAGGCAGACAGTGCCAGCGCGTCGGCCCGCTACAGCCAGTTCAAATCGATCATCGACCTTGGTCCGGAGAGCGCTGTGAACAACGCCGCGATCTCGTCAGGCCAAGCGGATAATACCGTGATCAAGGATTTGCGCACGCGTTACGCCGCGGTGAACAAGCGCGAGCAGGAGGTTACAACCAACTTCGGGGAAGACCATCCGCAGGCCGTCGCTTTGCGTGCCGAAAAGCAGGACCTGACCCGCCAGATCTATCAGGAACTGCAGCAACTGACGGCCAGCTACCACAACGAATCCGAAGTCGCGCGCGTACGCGAGGCCTCGCTCCGCCAGAACATCGAACACCTGACTGGCAAGAATTCGGAGGCCGACAGGTCGCTCGTCCAACTCAACGATCTCGAGCAGCGCGCGACCGCCCTGAAGACCCTTTATGAATCCTACCTCGGCAAATACGAGGAAGCCTCGCAGCAACAGTCCTTCCCGATCGCCAAGGCTCGCGTCATCTCTGAAGCCGGCGTGCCGGCATCGCCGTCCAGCCCGAAAAAGACCATGACGCTTGGCCTCGCCATCGTTCTCGGCCTGATGGCCGGGGGTGGACTTACGGCGTTCCAGGAATTCCGTGAACGGTTCTTCCGTGTCGAAGGCGATGTCAGGACGATCCTTGGCCTCAAGTTCCTCGGCTACCTGCCGCTCATCGGCAAGGCGCCGCGGGAGGGTAAGATCTTCCGGCCGCGCACCAATCCGCCGGTCGAAGCCGCCGAAGCAGAGTCGGATGCAACCTTCGAACGCATCATGCGCGTCGTCCTCGAGGCGCCACGCTCGGTCTTCGCCGAAACGCTGCGCAACGCGAAGCTTGCAAGCGACGTCATGTTCCTGGGCAAGTCGGACCGCGTCATCGGAGTCGTCTCGGCGATGCCGGGAGAAGGCAAGTCGACCACGGCGGCCAATTTCGCAGCACTTCTCGCCTCCAGCGGCAAGCGCACGCTGCTGATTGACGCCGACCTGCGCAATCCGGGCCTGACCCGTATGCTGCGGAACCCACCGCAACAGGGTCTTGTCGAAGCAGTCCTCGGTGAGGTTCCGTGGGCGAGTGCCGTCAAGATCGATCCGATAACGAAGCTCGCGATCCTGCCGGTTCTGCCGAACGATCACCTTATGCACACGAGCGAACTGCTTGCTTCGCAGGGCATGTTCAATCTGATGGAAAATGCCCGCAAGATGTTCGACTACATCGTGGTCGACCTTGCACCGCTCGGCCCTGTTATCGACGCCAAGGCGTTTGCTCCGCAGGTAGACGGCTTCCTGTTTGTGACCGAATGGGGCTCGACACCGACATCAGTCGTGCGCGACCTTCTGAATTCCGAGCCGCAGATCAAGTCGAAGATTCTGGGTGTGATCCTCAACAAGACCGACATGACGGAACTCGGCAAGTTCACCAACTTCGGCGGCACTGAACGCTACCGCCACAAATATGTGAGCTACTACACCGAAGAGACGTCAAGGAAGCGGGAGCCCGCAGAAGCCGGCGCCTGATCACGTCTGGAAGAGATGCACGCGCCCTCTCCACAGTCTGGCAACCGTAAGTCTGCCGCTGTGGAAGGCGCCTGTATCAAGGTTGAGCCTCATCGGCAGGACCTCGGGCTCATCGTTCGGCGTATGGCCATGAACGATCACTTTCGGCAGCGGCCGGCTGCTCTCGAAAAAGCGATGGCGGATGAAAACGAGATCCTCGTCGCTTTGCGCATCGATCGGCAGCATCGGATCGATGCCGGCATGAACGAACAGAACATTCGGCGTGTCGACGAAGATCGGCAGGGATCGCAGGAAATCTATGTGCGGCTTCGGTATTGACTGCTTGATGTAGCCCACGAGCTTGGCGGCGTTCGGAAAAACCAGCGGCAGTTGTTCCGGATCGAGCCCGTAGGAGCGTAGCAGCGCATCCGACCCCATCCGCATCCAATCCGAGAAGGAAACCAGACCGTCGAGATAGTCGAGCATCGTGGTCTCGTGGTTCCCGGTCAGGCAGATGCGGTCGAAATTCGCCGCTGGAGGCATCATCAGGTGCGAGATCACCTGTGCCGAAGAGGGGCCGCGATCAATGTAGTCACCGAGCGTGATGATAAGCTTGCGCCCCGGGATCACGGCAGCGTCGTCAATGATGGCCTGCTCCGCCTTCAGCAGCAGGTCGTACCTGCCATGAATGTCACCGATGGCGTAGATCGGAATGTCGCCGGGATCCAGTTTCAGCCGCTCATGGACTGTTGAAGGCATGTTGAACCTCTCATTGCGGACAGCGAAGCGTCGCACGCTTCGCATTAGTGCAATCAAGCGACAATAAAATTCAATCGCTCGTGCATTCGTAGAAAAACGCGCCTTATCATTGCACCCGCGATCCAGCAATCCTAGAGGCGCAACTGATAGGAGAAGCGATGGGAACCGTATCGCGGTTTCAAGACCGGACAAGACCAGCCGCGCACCGTATCGAAAGCGAGGAAGAGGCGATAGCCACCGCGCGCCGCCTTGCCGCGGACTTTGCGCTGCAGGCGAGCGAGCGTGACATCAACCGGGTGTTTCCTCGCGCGGAGCTCGACGCCCTTTTCCAGTCGGGACTGACGGCCGTGACCGTGCCGCCTGAGAACGAGGGGCTGGACGTCGGCAATGCGCTTCTCGGCGAGATCGTTGCCATAATCGCTGAAGGCGATTCTTCCATCGGGGAGTGCCTCGAACGCCATTTCACGGTGCTCGAGGAACTCCGGAGTGAACAGAATGAAGAGCGAAAGGCACTCTTCTTCGCTCACGTCCTTGCCGGCGATCATTTCGTCGCAGCAGCTTTTCCCGAAGCCGGTGCGGCTGTTCCCTCCGGCCTCCATTATCAATTAAGCGGCCGGAGCTTGCGTGCGCCCGGCATCCTCTTTGCCGATTGGATCGCTGTCGACGCGACTGACACGCAAGGGCAATCGGTTCGCTTCTACCTTCCCCGCGAAGCCGCGGGCCTGCAGATCATCGATGACTGGGATGGTTTCGGGCAACGGACGAATGGCGCCGGAACCGCTGTCGCCCAAGGTGTCACCGGGAACGCCGAAGAGACGGACAATCAACGGCAACGCCACTCGACCAGTTCGGCGCTGGCCGCCCTACTCCATGCAGGCACGGACCTCGGCATTGCCCGGGCCGCGCTCGCCAACCTCCGGGAGGCGCCGCTCTCAGCCAGCATCGGCAAGCTTGCCCTTTCCGTGCAGGCGACTGCAGCGCTCCTGGAAAGCGCCGGCAACAAACTCGATTTTTCCCAGGTCGGCCCATCGACCGGCGCGGTCGAACTCGCGTTCTTCTCCGCTTCAGCTGCCAAGATCATGGCAAGCAGGACGGCCCTGGAAGTCGCCAACGCACTGTTCGAGCTGTCGGGCTCCGGCGCGACAAGCATCGGCCGGAATCTCGATCGACATTGGAGAAATGCGCGAATTCGCGCGAATGATGCGGCCGACGACGATCTTTACCGGGCGGCAGCAGAGCATTATTTTGGCGGTAGCTGATGCTGCTTAGTTGGCAACCGAGATAGCGACTTCCTCGTCCGCATCGTCCAGCTTGCTGCCCGACGCGACGAACTGCTCAAGCGTCATATTGTCAAGAATGTCTGCGATCGCATCGCGGACCTCAGTCATGGAGCGCCGCACCTGACAGTTTTCGGGATCGGAACAGTCGTCGCAGGCTTCGTAAGCTGTACGGCTCGCACAGCGAATAGGCGCCAAAGGCCCGTCAAGCGTGCGGATGACGTGGCCAATGCGAATTTCAGACGCCGGACGCGACAGCGAGTACCCGCCACCGGGGCCCTTTTTCGACCGAAGAATGCCGACATTTCGCAATTCGAGAAGAATCGTATCCAGGAATTTCTTCGGAATGTTGTTGCGCGAAGCAACGTCATTGATGAAGGCGGTTTCCCCCGGCGCAAGCCGCGCCAAGTCAACCAGCGCCTTCAGCCCATACTTTCCCTTTTTCGTCAGCATTTCTTGTTGCCTTACGCCCCCGTACTCTCCATCCCCATTATTCAGCAAATAACGCCAAAACCGTGAACACACAACAAATAGCTATTATTTATATAGTTTATATTCGCCTTCTGCTCGCCCCGGGAACGACTCCGGAAGGCGAAAGAGCTCGACCTTCTCCGAGAAGCCCTTGAGCGCGTGCCAGCCCACCGAGACGGCCTCGGCCTGAGCCTCGCACCGGAATGCATCGGACATCAGGAGCGGGACGCGAAGATCTCCGCATGCCGTTTGGATGCGGCTGACCAGATTCACGTCGGGACCGATCAACGTGAAATCGAGGCGGCGACCGGATCCGATATTGCCGTAGCTGACTTCGCCATGGTGCAGGGCGATGCCGACGTTGAGAGCGATATCGCCGAACTCGAATTTATCGATCTCACGCAGAATGTCCTTGGCGGCGATCAATGCCGAAGCGCTACTGCGGGCCGGATCATAGCCAGGAAAGAACGCAAGGACGGCATCGCCCATAAATTTCAGAACTTCGCCGCCTTCGCGCGTGATGGCGGGAATGACCTTGTCGAAATAGGCGTTGAGCAACTCGAGCACGCTGTTGCTTGGCAGCCTGTTGGATATCTCCGTGAACCCGCGCAGATCGCAAAGCAGAAGAGCCGCCTCAATGGACTCGATCTCGCCCTGCCGGACTCGCCCGGCGAGGATGCGCTGCGCTGTGAGCGGACCGATATAGGTGTCGAGCAGGCTGAGTTCGACTTGACGCATCACCCGCAATTCGCAGGTGTTGCGCAACGCCGGGAGGATCCGCTCGAGAGCCTGGATTTCGGCAGGTGTAAAGCCGCCGGGCCGCCGGGTCCCGAAGGCAGCCGCGCTCACCGGCCCGTCGGCATTGCAAAGAGGCGCGATCATCAATTGCACGAGGCCACGGCCTGCAAAGATATCGATATCCTGCCAGCGGCCGTGCATGCTGTCACCCAGCCCGACAACCAGCGGCTCGCGGCTGTCCATGACCTTGCGCAAAGGACTGCTGGCAAAGGTCTGGCGCGCGCTGTGTTCGCGATCGTGGATCTCGACCGGATCGCCCGGAGCCCAGGCAAGCGTACGGCCAATCAGTTCCGGATGAAGCGTCATGAGATGAAGCGTCATGCGATCGATAGGCAGTCCGAGTGCCAGTAGGCGGCGGCCGAGGGTGGAGATCAGGCCGGGCTCATCGAGCGCATGGCATTCATCGCCGGAGAGCCACTCGATCAACGACAGCAGTGAGTTTGTATTGCCTGCTACGCGATCTGTCTTTGAGGGGCGGGTCTCGGTTTCGATTTGGAGGATGCGGTTCATGGCGTTTCTCCCTGGTGGCGGAGTGAGGCGCTAGTGAGCGCCGCCCCCGGACAGATGACCCGGCTTCTTCAGCAGCAGCGTTGCGAGCAGTGCGACGAGCAATGCGGCACCGAGCACGAAGAATGTGTCGCTGAAGGCCATGATGTTGGCCTGCTTGCGCAGCTTGAGCGCGATGGCGACGACGGCCTTGTTGGTGGCAACAGCCTGATCGCTGACACCGTGACTCATGAAGTAGGCGGTCAGTTTCGCTACACGATCCCGAGTGGCTTCTTCGAAGACCGAGATCGAATTCGTCAGGATATTCGAATGGAATTGCTCGCGCTTGCTCAGAAAGGTCTGCAGGCTTGCGATGCCGACGGCGCCTCCGAGGTTACGCATCATGTTGAAGAGCGCGGATGCGGAACCTGCATTTTCCTGTTCGATGCCCGCTGTTGCGACGGCCGAGAGCGGCGCGAAGACAAGCGCCTGCCCGACGGCGCGGATGACGTTTGGCCAGAAGAGCTGGTCACTCGCATAGTCGGCGGTCATGTAGACATTCATGAAATTCGAAGCGGCAAACAGCGCAAAACCGAAGGCGATCAGTAAGCGAACGTCAAAACGCTTCATCAGGCGGGGCACCAGCGGGATCAACAGCAGCTGCGGAATGCCCGTCCAGGCGAGGACCATGCCGATCTGCTCGGAATTGTAGCCCTGGATGCGCGACAGATAGATTGGAAGAACGAAGGCAGAGCCATAAAGGGCGATCCCAAGCAGGACGTTCGCCACAATCCCGAAGCCGAAGTTGCGACGGACGAGGAGCCTGAGGTTTAGCAGCGGATGGGCGGTCTTCAGCTCGATAATGAGGAACAGCGTCAACGACACGACAGCGATGATCGACAGGCGGACGATGAAATCCGATCCGAACCAGTCCTCCTTGTTCCCCTCTTCCAACACCGTCTGCAGGGCGGCAAGGCCGATTGCCATGGTGATGATGCCCGGCCAATCGCCCTTGGCGAGCAGACCGAGTTTCATCGGAGCGCGATCGAGCGACGCCCAGAGCATTCCCACCATGAGCAAACCGGGAACCAGATTGACGTAGAAGATGAACTCCCAGCCGTAGTTCTCGGTCAGATATCCGCCGATGGTAGGCCCGATGGCAGGAGCAAAGGTCGCCGAGAGGGCAAAGAGGGCCAGACCGATCGGCTGCTTGGGCTTCGGCAGAAGCGTGATGATGATGGTGAACGCCATGGGGATCAGCACGCCGCCCGCAAAGCCCTGAACGGCGCGCAGCACGATCATCTGCTGGAGGTTCGCCGCGAAAGCACAGGCGACGGAAAATAGCAGGAACAAAATGGCGTTGGTCAGGAGATACTTGCGGACGGAAAAGACCTGAGCAAGCCAACCGCTGAGAGGGATGACCACGATCTCCGCAATCAGGTAGGAGGTCGAAATCCAGCCACCGTCGTCCTTGCCCGCGCCGATCGCACCCTGGATATCCGCGAGCGAAGCGTTGACGATCTGGATATTGAGGACGGCCATGAACGCGCCGAGCGTCGAACCGACGACGGCGCTCCACATGCGAAAGGCGCTCATCGCAGCTGCGGGCTTCGGAGCCGCAGCGTCCACTGGACGCGGGCTGGAATTGTTGGCGACGATCTGAAGTGTAGCCATGACGTCTCTCCTTCCGGCTATGCGGAAACAATCTCATGACGAGGTTCGGCTGATAATTCGGGAAAGGAGGGAAGGATCATCCAGTCAGGCTGGATAATCCTTCCCGGTACCACCTACCTGACGGCCGCTTTGGTATCGATCTCAGGCTCGACGGACATTCCGGCGCGAAGCAAACCGCTCACTTTCTCGTCGTCGATGACGATCTTTACCGGGATGCGCTGGACGATCTTGGTGAAGTTGCCGGTCGCATTGTCAGGGGGTAGCAGTGAGAACTCCAGCCCGCTCGCTGGTGAAATACTGTCGACATGGCCCTTGATTTCCACGTCGGGGAAACTGTCCACCTTGACCTCGACAGGCTGCCCGGCGCGTACATGAGTGAGCTGTGTTTCCTTGAAGTTGGCGACGACATAGACGGAATGCAGCGGCACGACCGCCATCAACTGCGTCCCCGAGGTTACGAACTGTCCGACTCGAATGGTGCGGGCGCCGACGGTGCCGTCGACCGGAGCGATGATCTGTGTATAGGAAAGGTTAAGTTCAGCCTGATGCTGGGCGGCGGCGGCGCGCTCACGCTGCGCGACAGCCTGCTCGCGCTGTGTCTGAAGAACGGGCACCTTCTTTTCCGCGGCGACCAGCGCCGCCCGATCCCGTTCAAGTGCCGCCTGCGCCTGATCGCGAAGTGATTGGCTCTGTTCCGCCCGCGACTGCGTACCGACACCATTGGTGATCAGCCGTTGCGAACGGGCCGCATCGGAGCGAGCAAAATCCAGCGTCGCCAGTGATGCATCGATCGTCGCCCTGGCTTGGCCGATGATCGACTGCTGCAGTTCGATCTGCGCATCGAGATTTGTGATGGCTGCAGTTGCGGCCTTGACGTCGGCCTTGACCTGGGACAATGCGGCCTGATGGTCGCGATCGTCGATCTTGGCGAGCACCTGCCCAGCCTCGACTGCATCGTTATCACCGACAAGGACTGCGGCGACATAGCCCGAGACCTTCGGTGCAACGGTCGTATAGTCGGCCTTCACATAGGCATCATCAGTGGATTCGATGAAACGGCCAACCGTCCAATAGTGATGGCCGTAGTCCGCCACAAAGGGGGCACCGGCAAGAAACGCGGCAGCCAAGATCGCCCGCTTAACGAGCTTGCGACCCTTCTTGCCTTTGGCTTCGACGGCAGAGGCAACGTCCGCTGCCGGTGCAGCCGGGGCTTCGGTGACCCTTGCAACCTCGGGCTCGCCAGCCGCCTCGAAGGCTTCCTTGCGGGGTAATTCGACCATTGTCCTTCTCCAGTGGTTTGCCTCGTCAGGCGAGGCTAAATTCGATGAGACAGACAATGCGTCGTTACACGCGATCTGATAATCTGCTTAAATCGGGAAGGATCATCAACTCAGAGCGGATAATCTAGGGGGTGCAATGGATCGGCTGACGAGCCTCACAGTCTTTGGTCGCGTGGTGGAGTGCGGCGGCTTTTCAGCGGCCGCGCGCCGTCTCAACATGTCGGTGACGATGGTCGGCAACCACGTGCAGTCCCTCGAGGACAGGCTGGGCGTCAGGTTGCTCAACCGCACCACGCGCAAGGTCAGCCTCACGGAAACCGGCAAGTACTACTACGAACGCTCGGCTCAGATACTTGCCGATCTCGAGGAAGCCGACAGCACGGCCGGTGCAATGAGCTCGACACCGCGCGGCACGCTCAAGGTCTATACCAGCGCGGCCATCGTCCGCTTCCTGCTGCCCGTCGTCAGCGAGTATCTTGAGCTATATCCCTCGATCGCGCTCGACCTGAGTGTTGGGGAGAGGATGATCGATATGGTCGAGGAAGGTTACGACCTCGTGATCCGCACCGTGCCGCCACCGGATTCGAGCCTTGTTGTCAGGAAGTTGACGCCATGGCGCCATATCCTGGTCTGCTCGCCGAACTACCTTGAGAACCATCCGGCGCCACAGGTCCCGGCGGATTTGGCAAATCACAACTGCCTCCAATATACGTATTACCCCTACGGAGACGAATGGCGCTTCGAAGATGCAGATGGCGCCCAGATGAGTGTGAAGATTGGCGGCAACGTCGTATCCAACAGTGCCGAGACCCTGCGGCACCTCACGACGACGGGCCAGGGCATATTCCTGGCACCAAGTTTCGTTGTGTTTGATGACATCGCCTCCGGACGATTTGTCCGGGTCATGCGCGACTATCGCGCCGTCGAGTTCAGCATCAATGCCATCTATCCGAACCGCAACCACTTGCCGACGAAAGTTCGCCTGTTCATCGACCTCCTCGCGGAGCGCTTCGCGGAGCACCGGAAATGGATGACGTGAGGGCCTTGGTCAGTTCGTGTTCTGCGTCGGCGGCGGTGCGGTGCTGGGGCTGCTTGCCCCTGCCGGTGCTCTCGGTGCAGGGCTGCTGCCGCCGCCCGTCCAAACGCTGAACGCCAAGAGGACCGCGGCAATCACGAAGGCGACAGCGCCCAGCAACGCCCAGGCGGACAGGCTGCGCCCTTCTCGGGACAGCGCCGTTTCCTGCGCTTCGTAAGCAGTTTGCCGATCGCTGGAATGATTGTCCGGCCTGTTGTCATTGGCGGTCATCATTGCACCTCTGGCAACGAAACGCCGGCGGCGTTCGCCAAGTTCCAAGAGATCAGATCAGAGGATCCCGTCCTTCGGCAGCGGCGAGGTTCAGTTCGCGGGCGATGTCCTCCGCGTCCCTCTTGCTAAGGCCGACGAAATCCCTTCCGTCCGTTGCCGCCGGCAAGGACGTCAAGGTATCGACGATCGTCCACCTGCCACGCGGCTCCTGACGGATTTCGTAACGGGGAAGATCCTCGGATGGACAAGCTTCATCTGTCACGTTCTTACCGCTACCTCAGAGTGCTCCTGGGCCACATCTGGCGCGATGCATGGCTTTTGCAAGGCATCTCTGCCTACGCCTTTACATCCGGAACGTTCGCTTTCAATTCCTTGAGCCATATCCGGGCGTTGCCGTCCGACGGCGCGCGCC
This sequence comes from Rhizobium sp. RHZ02, assembly GCF_014851575.1. Lineage (NCBI taxonomy): Bacteria > Pseudomonadati > Pseudomonadota > Alphaproteobacteria > Hyphomicrobiales > Rhizobiaceae > Rhizobium > Rhizobium sp. RHZ02. The sequence continues at coordinate 77,641 of NZ_JACUZX010000011.1, read as the reverse complement.
AATCTCCGCGGGGAGACAGGGAACCACCCGACGTCACCTTCGGGCCGTTCGGCGATGCCGACCGCTTGAACTGGCTGATCGTGAAGAACCGAAAGAGGAAGACCTCCATCCAGTGCTTGATGACAGGCAGATCGAAACTGCGGCGCTTGTCGGCGGGGAAATGCGGCGGCCAGACGCCGACCTCGGCGTCCCGCCAGGCATTGTAGGCAAGGAAGGCGATTTTCGACGGGCGAAGCCCGAAACGAGTCGTGTAGTAGAGTGCGAAGTCGTGCAGATCGTATGGGCCGATCTTGTCCTCCGTGCTCTGCATGACGCCATTTTCATCGGCAGGCACCAGTTCCGGCGAAATCAGCGTGCCAAGAACGCTTTCCAATGTCGCATTGGCTTCCTCGTTGAAATCCCCTGAGCGGATCACCCAGCGGATCAGGTGCTGGATCAAGGTCTTGGGCACCGATGCGTTGACGTTGTAGTGGCTCATCTGGTCGCCAACGCCGTAGGTCGACCAGCCGAGGCCGATTTCCGACAGGTCTCCGGTTCCCAGCACCAGCGCGTTTCGCTGGTTTGCCGCGCGGAACAGGAAGTCCGTGCGCAGGCCGGCCTGGACGTTTTCGAAGGTTGTATCGTAGACCGACTCGCCGCCTGCGAAGGGATGCTTCAGATCCTTTAGCAACTGTAGCGCCAACGGCCTGATATCGACCTCCTCCGCCGTGACGCCCATGCTGCGCATCAAGGCCCAGGCGTTCGACTTGGTGGCGTCGCCCGTCGCAAATCCCGGCATGGTGAAGCAAAGAATATCCGAGCGCGGCCAGCCGAGCTGGTCGAAGGCACGCGCCGCGACGAGTAGCGCATGGGTGGAATCGAGCCCACCCGAAATGCCAATGCAAAGCCGCTTGATGCCGGTCGAGCGCAGCCGCTTCATCAGTCCCTGCACCTGGATGTTGAACGTCTCATAGCAATCCAGATCGAGGCGGCTTTCGTCAGCCGGCACGAAGGGGAAGCGCGCAACATGGCGTTTGAGGCCAATGTCGCCCTTCGGCTTCTTGAACTGGAACCCTACTCGCCGGAATTCGCGACCGGCGGTAAGAGTGAGCGTCGCCGCATCATTGAACGTGCCCGTTCGCAGCCGCTCCAGCCGCAGTCTCTCGACATCGATGTCCGCAACGCACATCTGCGACGAAATTGGGAAGCGGTCGGTTTCGGCAAGCAGGCTGCCGAGCTCATAGATGCAGGCCTGGCCGTCCCAAGCGAGGTCCGTCGTCGATTCGCCGGGGCCGGCTGCTGAATAGACATAAGCCGACAAGCTGCGCGCCGATTGTGCCGAGCACAAAAGCTTGCGGGTCTCAGCCTTTCCGACCGTTATGTTGCTGGCCGAGAGATTTGCGAGAATCAATGCGCCGGCCAACGCGCCGAAATCGCTCGGCGGCGCCGGAGCCCAGAGGTCTTCGCAGATCTCGATATGGAAGATGAAATCATCCATGTCCTCGGCGGCGAAGACGAGATCCGTGCCGAATGGCACCACCTCGCCGGCGGCACGAATGCTCTCGCCTCGTACGTCTCGTCCCGACGCGAACCAGCGCTTCTCGTAGAATTCGCGATAGTTCGGGAGATGCATCTTCGGAACGACGCCGAGAATACGACCAGCGTGAATGGCGACCGCGCAGTTATAGAGCCGACCGCCACTCTGCAGCGGCGCGCCGACAAGAAGTACCGGCGTCAGGTCGCGACTTGCCCGGACGATATCGCTGATTGCAGCATCCACACCCCTGAGAAGCGCATCCTGCCCCAAAAGGTCGTCGATCGCGTAGCTGGAAATCCCGAGTTCGGGGAACACCATGAGGCCAACACCTTCGGCGTGTCCCTGCCGCGCCAGTTCCAACGTTGCCTGCGCGTTGAAATCGGGATCGCCGATCTCGCAATTCGGGGTGCAGGCCGCGACACGGACAAAACCTTGATCGTAAACCGAATAGAAATTCACCAATGCCTCCAGCAGTCACGCGCCTTATGACTGACCATTACATCCAAATGCCTCCGGGCAAAACCTGATCTCGCCCACCCGGCAATCTTATTCGACATCGCTCATGCAAGCGGTAAATAGTATCGTTTAAAATGAATGACTTATCGACAGTTGTGACAATGTGAAAATCAACATCACTGCCCAGAATAAAATTACCAAACTGTCATAAAACTATGGAAGAGACAGCCTATATCGCTCGCGCGCACACTTCGATTTACCCTCTTCCAGAGCGATCAATGTCCAACTTTATCCGCGTCCGCGCCGGGCTGCTTCGGGAAACACATCCCGGTGAGCGTCGCGTTGCGTTGACGCCGGAGGACGTGCGGCGGCTTTCCAAGCGTGTGTCGGTTCGTTTCGAGCGCGGTTGCGGTGTCGGCGCGGGCCACGTTGATGAGGCCTATGTCGTCGCCGGCGGCGAACCGGCCGAGTTCGCTGATATGGTGCCCTCCTCGGACATATTCGTGAGCGTGCGGCAGCCGGCAACCACGCGGGTATTTCCAGCGACCGCGACCCTCGTTTTCCTTGGTTCGCACGCACCCCTGGCCACCCGTCTTCCCAGCGGAGCGCGACCGCTCCACCTCGACATCGCCCGCCTCTCCTGTGTGCAGGGGGTCAAGGGCGCCGACATCTCATCGAGACAAGCGGCAATCACCGGCCACGCCGCCGCCCTTGAGGCCGCCAGGCAGTTCGGCATTTCGCACCCAATGTTGATGGTGGACGGCAGCTTCGTGCGGCCGGTGAGAATGGCTGCCTTGGGCGGCGATGCTGCAAGCCTGCAGGCATTGGCGACCGCCCGTCGCCTCGGCGCACTGACTCATGGCTTTGGCCTTGCCAAGGATTCGCAGGACAAGATCGAACGGCTCGGGGCCAGATTTCTCGGCACGACCCTAGCTCCGATGCCCTTTCCCCGCGCATTGCCGGAGCAACAACTGGCACGGCTTCGCCGAGAGCTTTCGGATCCCCTCTCGAAGATGCAATTGATCACCACAAACGCCGTGATACCCGGTCAAACTGCCCCTCTCCTCCTCGACGAAGACATGCTTTCGCGGCTGAGTCCAGGAACGGTCATTGTCGACCTTGCCGCAGAAAACGGCGGAAATTGCGCACTGACGCGAGCCGACGAAGTCATCAACGTCTTCGGCGTGCGGATCATCGGCTCCACGACACTTGCGAGCCACGAGGCTGCCGAAGCGAGCCGGCATTTCAGTGAGGGTGTGAGAAACCTGCTGGAACACCTGATCAACACGGATGGTGTTCTTAGGCTCGATCCATCCGATCCCACCGCTGCCGCGCTGCTGAAAGAAGTGGCCAAAACGACGCGCGCGTCATCGTGATTCAGGCCCAGCGTTGACAAAAGGATGAGCCGCAGGGCGATGCAAATGCTGCGATGCAACAATATTATCCGGATGACATCCATATAAAAAACCCTTTGAATACCAAACTGTTACAGGTTGCATTAGCAACCTCTTCTTGCGCAGAAAGTGACAGTTGCGATTGCGCAACACCCCGATTTCGCTTTGCAGCAAAACCCAATTTTTGTCTGTATCTATTATTGATACATTTAACGGGAAATGTAATTTGGCGCTGCGGACGTACCGCGTTTCCCGCAAGGGCTTGTACGAAACAATTTGGGGTAGGTAGAGCCGGTTTCGGCAGTGATGACCTGTGCCCAATCGACAAAAGATTGGACTGAGAATGAACATTAAGATGATCCTTATGAGCTCGGCGGCGGCCCTGGCTGCCTTTACGAGCGCCCAGGCTGCTGACGCCATCGTTGCTGCTGAGCCGGAACCAGTTGAATACGTCCGCGTTTGCGACGCTTACGGCAGCGGCTACTTCTACATCCCGGGCACCGAAACCTGCCTGAAGATCAGCGGTTACATCCGTTTCCAGGTTAACGCCGGCCCGAATGCCAGCGCAACCACTGGCAACGGTACCTATGTTGCGAATGACTCCGACTGGGATGCCTACACCCGTGGTCAGGTCCAGTTCACCGCCAAGAGCGACACCGAATACGGCCCGCTCACCGGTGTTATCGTCCTGCAGACGAATGCCGACAACTCTAAGTCGCAGGCATCTTTGCTTGACTCCGCTTACATCGACATCGCTGGCTTCCGCGCCGGTCTGTTCTACAGCTGGTGGGACGATGGTCTCTCGGGCGAAACGGACGACATCGGCAGCAAGGTCACGCTACACAACTCCATCCGTTATCAGTACGAAGCTGAAAACTTCTACGCTGGCATCAGCGTTGACGAGCTGGAAGACGGCTACTTCAGCGCTGGTGAAAACCCGAACAACGTCGGCGTAGCAGTCGGCATCGGCGGCAAGGCTGGCATCTTCAGCTACCAGATCACGGCCGGCTACGACACAGATAACGAAGAAGGTGCCGTTCGCGCCATGGGTACCGTTGCCGTCGGCCCGGGCACCCTCGGCCTCGCAGCGATCTACTCCAGCGGCCCGAACTCCTACTATCAGACCGCCGAATGGGTTGTCGCGGCTGAGTACGCCATCAAGGCGACCGACAAGCTGAAGATCACCCCGGCCGCTCAGTACTACGGCAACTACGGCATCGTCGCGGGCGACTTCGACGACAACAACGACGCCTGGAAGGTCGGTGTCACAGTTGATTATCAGATCGTCGACAACCTCTACGCCAAGGCAACCGTCAATTACTTCGACTCGGACAAGGCTGACGACGTCACGACGGGCTTCTTCCGCCTCCAGCGCGCATTCTAACTAAAAAAGCGGCGCCGCGTTTCCGCCTCTCTCCGTTGCTAAAGTCACGGGGAAAGGCAGCGCGGCGCCGCGCTTTAAGAGTTCTGATCAGATTGACCTCCGATCAGTTAGGAGGGGTGGCACGGGTTCCCTGCCCGGCCGCCCCTTTCCAGTTTAAGGATGAAATTATTCGGCGGGGTGGCGATCGCGCACGAGGCTAGCATCCGCCGAGTGCTGATGTCCGGCAGATTTCTCGGCCTCGAGTCGACGCAGCTCCGCCACACTGTCCTCGATGGTCACCGAACCAAGCATGTCGACGACAGCCTGCTCCGCTCGATCACACAGAAACTCCGAAAGGTCGCCGATATTCTCACCCACGAGTCCCTCATGCGGAATATCGTGCCGAGTCGCCCAGATCTTCTTGTCACCGGTCACGGCGGCATAGATCTGGCTGAGCAAAATCTGGTCACGTGGTCGTGCCAAACGAATGCCCCCCTTGCCGCCCTGGGAGGTAGCAAGAATTCCGTTCTCATTGAGCGGAAGCAACAGCTTGCGGACAAAGCTTGCGCTTGTATCGAGCCCTTGCGCAAGTGATTGGCTCGTGGTGCGGAGATTGGCCTCTTCATTGACGGCAACGCTGATGACAATCTGTAAAGCGGTCGAAAAGCGCGTGTCGATCATGCTGAGCTAAGGCCTTGCGTCGGAAGCCGGAGAGCACAGATATTTACCGCTAAAACTCATTGTCAAGAACGCGTGGTTGAAATCACGCCAACTTGACTGAAACCTCGACAGGCGCGTGTACGACCACCGTACGATGTGTACTGCGAAATGAGCCAAAAGCCGGGCCGCGGGGGCCGCACCCTTCAGACTCCTCCCGAGGTCCCATCACGTGATTTCGATTTTACGCCGAGACTTACCTGCAATACGCTTCCTTCCGCTAGAAATTTCAACCGGGGAGAGACGCCATGAGACGCAGGTTTGCCTATATCGCGGCCGCTTTGGCCTTTTCAGCGGTCGGGGTCCATGCTCAGGACACCGCCATGAGTTTCTTCGTGACCAGTGTAAATCCAGGCAAGGGTGGCGATCTCGGTGGTCTCGCCGGTGCGGACGCCTATTGCAACACGCTTGCCACGGCCGCTGGCTCGACGGGCAAGACCTGGAAAGCCTATCTTTCCACCGACGCCGAAAATGCAAAGGACCGCATTGGCTCTGGGCCCTGGTATAACGCCAAAGGCGAAAAGATCGCCGACGACGTGGCCTCTCTGCACAGCGACAAGAACAACCTGACCAAGCAGACCGCGCTCAATGAGAAGGGCGAAATCATCAACGGCCGAGGCGACACGCCGAACCGGCACGACATGCTCACCGGTTCGAAAGCCGATGGCACTGCGGCGCCGGAGACATGCGGCAACTGGACGATGGGCGGCGCTGAAGGTGTCGCGATCGTCGGCCACAGCGACCGAACAGGCCTTGATGACTCCGCCCAAGCGAAGTCGTGGAACTCCTCGCACCCGACACGCGGCGGCTGCACCGTCAAAGCCTTCAATGGGACTGGTGGCGACGGCCTGTTCTACTGCTTCGCAGCGAATTGATCGCATAGAGGACAGCGCATTCAAGGCTCGTAGTCTGGGACGATGCCGTGCTCTAAAGCCAGCCGATACGCCGAAGCACCCAGAGCGTCGCAACGGATGTGATCGTCACGAATACGACAATGATGATGAAAGCCCAGGTGTCGTTGACCCCCGGAATGCCTCCGACATTCATTCCGAACAAGCCGGCCACGACACTCGGAGGCAGTAGCAACGCCGCCAGCGCCGCCAGCCGGTTGGAATTGCGCGCGATGCGCTCGCTGATCACCGTCGAAAGGTCGTCGTGCAGAATACCCGTACGGTCGCGGATGGCATCGAGGTACTCGATGAAGCGCATCAGCTTGTCGATCACCTCGCGCATCCGCAGCTTGTCGCGCTCCAGCAGCCATGGCGCATCATCATGCTCGATGCGGTTCAACGCATCGCGCTGCGGCGCCAGATAGCGGCGAAGCTGGACAGAACGCCGACGCAGCAGCTTGAGGCGTTCGCGCACTTGGCCTGCCTCGCCGTGAAAGATCATCTCGTCAAGCTCGTCCACCTCCTCGTCCATGGAGTCGAGCACTGGCTCCAGGTCGCGCACAAGCTTGTCGCCGATCAACGCCAGCAGGTCACCGGTGCGTAGCGGGCCCTTGCCTTTCTGGAGCGCCTGGCGAATGTCGCGAAGGGCGGTAATGTAGTGACCGCTGTCCCGCAGCGAAATCACCTTGTTCGCATCGACCCACATATGGAGCGGCACGAGATCGATGTCGGTCTGCTTTTCCGACGCTTCGTCCGGCGCAGTCGCACAGACGCCGCGAAGGATGATCAGCAGGCCATCGTTGACTGGCTCGACGCGAGGCCGTGTTTCCTCTTCGAGAAGAGCTTCGGTCACGAAGCTATCGAGACCGCTTTCCCGGTTGACCCAATTGGCCGCCGCCGCATGGTCGCGCTCGAGGTGCAGCCAGATGATCCCATCTTCCGGCTTCCACATTTGCGCCCGGGCAATGTCCAACTGCGTGCAGCCGCCACACCCGTCCAAGAGCAAGGCGAAGCGTAATCCCGGCTCCGCGCCATAGGTCAGCTTAGAGGTAACTGCCGTCTCCATCGCGCCCCGCATATAGCTAGAGGGAACCAAAAAATGCAGCCGACACAAAAGCTTGGCACCGGAGATTCTAGCAGGTCGCGATAAAGGCGCAAGACCGGCGGAATCGGCACCGGGATTCGGCAGCCACCGGCTTCGGTGCTTAAAATAGGTCGCCTTCCTCTGCCAAGGCGATTTCAACGCCGGTCAGATTAGCGTATTATTCCAGTGCAACCGTGCGGGCCGATCCATGAAGGAGGGCCAGATTGATCACGACAACCACCGACGACCGCAACTGGTCACAAGGCTTCAGCGCATCTCACGATGGTGCGGCTCCACGCAACGTTCGTGATCTCACCAGCCATGCCGATATTGTCGTGCTGCTGCCCGATCCAGCCTCGGCACAAACCTGCCTCGATCTGGCCGACGACGCGGCCGATGCCGTGCAGGACAACATTGCCGCCGTGCACATCGGTGCCGATCCACTGTCGATGCTCGTATCCGCCGAGGAAATCGAACTGCAAATGATGCGCGACCTGGAGGAAGGTTCGACGCACGAGCGGTACGAACACGTCAGGCAGCTGTTCGAGGAGTGGAAATTGCATGCGCCTCACCGGCAAGACCTGATGCTCGGCGATTGCCAGGGCGATCTGCGCCGCTGCGTCAGCACTGTCTGCCGGAATGCATCGCTTGTCGTAACGCCCTACAGAGGCAATCTCGACGCTCGTGATGCCTTTCACGATGTCCTCTTTCATGAAGGCAAGCTGGTGCTGGTCCCCCCAGCCAGTGGCTATCGGGGGCACCTGCTGGACCACGTCCTCGTTGGCTGGAAGCCGCATGACCACGCACGACGGACAATGGTCGCCGCAAGGCCCTGGCTTGCCGCCGCCAACCGCATCACGGTGCTCTGCGTCGATGACAAACCGAACAGGCACTACGAGAAGTCGGCCAGGGAAATCTGCCATCAGCTGGGGCTGGATGCCGAGATTGTCGTTACCTCGTCATCGGGCCGCTCGGTCGGCAACACCATCCTCGACTTTGGCACGTCGACGAACGCCACCTGCATTCTGATCGGTGCGTTCAAGCACGGTTATCTGCTCGAGCTGCTTCTCGGCCGCGTCACCTATCGCCTGCTGTCCCATGCCACTATTCCTCTACTTATGAGCCATTGATGGAGCCGACTAGACCGGCGCTTGATCGACGCCGCGCGCGACAAGGCGCGGAACGCTTCGTGCGGGTCAAACCGCCTGTTCACGCAGACAGCTAGGAGGCGAATATGTCCCGAATATTCAATGAAAATTTGCGTTCACGGATCATGACGGCCGAGGACGCGGCATCGCTGATAACCAGCGGCTCGACGGTGGGGATGAGCGGCTTTACCGGATCGGGTTATCCGAAATCAGTACCGCTTGCACTTGCGGCCAAGATCGAAGCAGAGCATGCGGGGGGCAATCCTTTCCATCTTCGTGTCTGGACTGGCGCCTCCACCGGTCCCGAACTCGACGGCGCGCTCGCCCGAGTGAACGGCATCGAGTTTCGACTGCCCTACAACTCTGATCCATACGCCCGCGAAAAGATCAACCGAGGCGAAATGGAATACTTCGATATGCATCTTTCTCAGGTCGCGCCCATGGCCTGGCAGGGCTTTCTCGGCCCCCTTGATACCGCGATTGTCGAAGTCTCCGGCATTCGCGCCGATGGCTCGCTTATTCCGTCCTCCTCGGTCGGCAACAACAAGACCTGGCTCGACCGCGCAGAGAAGGTCATACTCGAGGTCAATCGTTGGCAGAGTCCGGCGCTCGAAGGCATGCACGACATCTATTATGGCACGGCACTGCCGCCGCACCGGGTCCCGATACCGTTGGTTCGGCCGGATGACCGGATCGGCGAAACGGCGTTCCGCTGCGATCCCGACAAGATCGTCGCTATTGTCGAGACCGATGCGCCGGATCGCAACTTGCCCTTTACGCCGCCGGACGACGCCGCCAAGGCCATTGCCGGCCACCTGCTGGAATTCTTCGGTCACGAAGTTGCCAAGGGGCGTTTGCAGGCTTCGCTTCTGCCAATCCAGTCCGGCGTCGGCAATATCGCCAATGCCGTGCTGACTGGCTTGATCGACAGCCCTTTCGAGAACATGACGGCATTTACCGAGGTCATCCAGGACGGCATGCTCGACCTGCTCGATGCCGGTAAGCTCAGGATGGCTTCCGCGACCGCCTTCTCACTCAGCCCGGAGGCGGCACGTCGTCTTAACGAGAACATGCCAACCTATCGTGACAGGATGGTGCTGCGGCCGCAGGAGATCAGCAATCATCCCGAACTGATCCGCCGTCTTGGCTGTCTTGCGATGAATGGCCTGATCGAGGCTGATATCTACGGCAATGTTAACTCGACCCACATCATGGGCTCGCGCATCCAGAACGGTATCGGCGGCTCCGGGGATTTTGCGCGCAATGCCTATATCTCCATTTTCATGACTCCATCGACTGCCAAGGGCAGCAAGATTTCTGCGATTGTGCCGCAGGCAAGTCGTGTCGATCACATCAACCAGGACGTCCAGGTGCTGGTGACGGAACAGGGCCTTGCGGATCTGCGCGGGCTTTCGCCGAAGCAACGCGCGCGGACGATCATCGACAACTGTTCCCATCCCACCTACCGGCCCGCTCTTCTTGACTATTTCGAGCGCGCGCTTGCCGGCTCTTACGGTTTACAAACCCCAACCTTGCCGAAGGAAGCCTTGTCGTGGCACCAGCGCTTTATCGATACCGGCTCGATGTTGTGACGGAGCCAGGTTGCCATCCAAGCCATTGTTGTACGCTGGTGGCCGCTGTCTGCGCAAAGCCGTCAGTTGCCAATGATCGCCCCAAGCGGACGCGTTCCGTTCCGCGATGGGTGTTGCCGTTGAATCGGGTGTTGGCAGGAGAGAATTCGCCGGCCGCCCTTTATGAAGCGATCGACGCCGTAAGGTCTGATTTCTCCTCGGTCCGGAGGTTGCCGCATTCGTGCTGACTGACGATGTTGTGTGAAAGATCGCCGGATCCTCGGCGGTCAGACCGTTGCGAGACTGCAGAACTGACTATACGTTTCGTCATCCAACCTCGACGGGAGCGGAAAATGCAAATTGATCTTACTGGTAAGAGGGCGCTGGTCACAGGATCAACGGAAGGCATCGGCTACGCAATTGCCCGCCAGCTTTCAAGGGCTGGAGCGGATGTCGTTGTCAACGGCCGGTCCGAAGACAAAACCGCAAAGGCCGCCGCACGGCTCAAGAGCGAAGGTCCCGGTGGCAAAGTCAAGTCTGCTGCCGCCGACCTCTCAACCGCCGAGGGGTGTGCAGCGCTTGTCGCCCAAATTCCTCAGGTAGACATCCTGATTAACAACGCGGGCATCTTCCAGCCAATCGACTTTTTCGACGCTGAGGACGAGGTCTGGGATCGACACTGGCAGGTCAACGTCATGTCCACCGTCAGGCTCTCCCGCGCCTATCTCCCAGGCATGCAGAAGTTAAACTGGGGCCGCGTGATATTCCTGGCCTCCGAATCCGGTTTCAACATTCCGGTCGAGATGATCCACTATGGCGTCAGCAAGACCGCCGACATCGCGGTTGCCCGTGGTCTCGCCAAGCGCATGGCCGGCACGGGCATCACAGTGAACTCTGTCCTCCCTGGGCCCACGCTTTCCGAAGGCGTAGAAACGATGCTTGCCGAAGAGCAAGCTAGAACCGGACTGCCGCTGGAGGAGGTCGCTGCCGCCTTCGTCAAGCAGCATCGCAGCAGCTCGATCATTCAACGTGCCGCCACCGTCGAGGAAGTCGCCAACTTGGTGACCTATCTTGCGTCGCCGTTCGCTTCCGCGACCACGGGCGCGTCCGTTCGCGTGGACGGTGGGGTCATCGACACTCTCTGACAACAGACTTTTGCCGGGTTCGACCGGCCTGGAGCCACTACTCGGGAAGAGCAGCTCTCACGCCGGTGAACCGCAACTCCATGGTCCTTGATCTCTGCGTGCCGCGCCTCCGATGGCTGCCTCGTGGCAGCCGGCAGAGCGCAGAGCAGGACGCAAAGGCGCGGGAACTCGTCCCGCGCGATGGCGACGGGCGCTAAGCGTTCTGGTCTGACCCCTTGGGCAGGTTCGCCCATCCGAGTGCGTGGTAGAGGATAATCGCTCCGATCGTCGCGGTACCAATTCCGTCAAGCGTAAATCCCCCGACCGCGAGCTTGAAGTTGCCCGCACCCAGCACAAGCGCGACGCCAACCGTGATGAGGTTGCGCGGCTCGGCGAAGTCGACCTTGTTCTCGACCCATATGCGGCCTGCAGTCGCCGCGATGAGACCGAAAACGACGATCGAAAGCCCGCCGATAACAGGTCCGGGGATCGTCTGGATAAGGGCGCCGAATTTCGGCGAGAACCCGAGCAGGATGGCGACCGCGGCCGCAACGAGGAAGACGAGCGTGGAGAAGATGCGCGTTACCGCCATCACCCCCATGTTTTCGGCATAGGTCGTCATGCCGGTACCGCCGAAGGCACCCGAAACCATGGTCGCGATACCGTCGCCGATGAAGGCGCGGCCGAGATAGGGGTCGAGATTGCGCCCCGTCATTGCCCCGATTGCTTTGATGTGCCCAAGATTTTCGGCAATGAGGATAACGACGACTGGGGCGATCAGCGTGATCGCGGAGCCGGAAAAGACCGGCGCCGTGAAGTGAGGCCAACCGAACCAAGGGGCCGCCGCGACGCCGGAAAAATTGATCGGCGCGCCGTGGCCCAAACCGTTCGCGACAAAGAAATAGGCGAGATAGGCGAGCGCGCCGCCGAGAAGAATCGGCAGGCGGCGGGCAATGCCCGGCGCGTAGACCGCGACCAGGCCGACGGCGGCGAACGTCAGAATTGCGACCCAGCGCGAGAGCTGGTCGCCCTCAGGGTTGGCAGGGCCAATGCCCGAGGCGCTGGATATGGCGATCGGCGCGAGCACAAGCCCGATTGCGGCGACGATTGCGCCGGTGAGGACTGGTGGCATTAGCCGTTCAATCCAGCGATGACCGGCGAGCGCGACCGCGACGCCGATCAGCGCATAAATCGCCCCCGCGGCGATGATGCCACCGAGCGCCAGCGCGATGTTCGGGTTGGGTGCCCCGGCGACCGCCCCCGTTGCAGCAAGAACGGGACCGATGAAGGCGAAGGACGAGCCGAGATAGCTCGGCACGCGCCCGCCTACGGCGACAAAGAAAATCAACGTCGAAAGGCCGGAAAACAGAATCGAGACGTTGGGGTCGAAACCCATGATTATCGGAGCAAGCACCGTTGAGCCAAACATTGCCACGACATGCTGGAGGCCCAGCACCATCGTCTGCCCTGTGGGCAGCCGCTCGTCGGGCAGAATGCGCCCCTCCGTCTTCAGCCGCCAACGCGGAAAATAGCCATTTGTGTCGCGCATCGCTCGCCCCGTTCCGTTCGATTTCGCCAAGCGACCTTGAAGAATTTTGAGATGGGTCGGAGGCGCTAAATAGAGTTATCGGTCATCCGAATACTCAACCGTCGCTAGGCTTAGACTTCTTGTACCGGCTTACCCGATGCTTCGATACTGATATCGGCCGCCGCTGTCATGGGGTCGGAACACTTTCCCACAACATCGACCCGCTGAATGATTCAGGCGAGGAATAAGCTGTCGGACAATACCTGTCGGCCGAATGACCGCTTGCGGTGCATCCCGGCCGAAGCTGTCTTTTGGGCGAGCGTCGACCACCTGGCGGCAGAGCACTCATTCCGATGCCAGCACCGGATTGCCCGGTCGAAACTGTGTTTCGTAGAAGATCCGGACTGACAGGACTACCCCAGCAATAAGAATGGCGACTCCTGCGGTTTCTACAGCGCTCGGCCATCGCACATGGACTGCCAGCCCGCCGATGACACCAAACGCGGTTTCCGAAACGATCAATTGCGCGGCCAGTGCGACAGGCAAGTTTCTTGAGGCAATGTTCCAGGCCCACACGCCGCATACCGTTGCCAGTAGTGCGAACGATACGCCCCAAACATAGAGCGAGCCGGCGGAATGCCAGCCGAAGCCGAGCTTGGGAAGCTGGAAGAGACCCATTGCAGCTCCGGCCGGGTAGAAGGCAAGCATCAAGACGCCTCCACCGACGAGAATAAGAGCGGACCACACACCAGATGGCATGTCAGGCCGGGCGGCCAGTGCGGCCTGGTTGGAAATCGCGAACCAGACCCACAACGCGACCGCTGCAAGCGCCAATGGAACGCCGATCCAGAATGAACGGACAGAATCCAATCCTTCGGCCGTGAATACCGTACCATTGACCAACATTAGACCGACCAGGACCAACATGAGGGGCATCAGCAGAAACCGCCATGGCAATGATGCCTGCCGTTGATTGCCGATGACCATCAGAGCGATTGGAACCAGACCAAGAAAGGCGGGAGCAATTACTGGCCCCGCAAAAATGGCAGCTCCCGTTACCGTCAGGAAGTAACCGACATAGCCAATGAAGGAGAGCCAGATCGTGGAAAGCACGTTTCGGAGCGTGAGATATTGTACCGCCCCCTTATTCGAAAACAGAACGCACAAGCCGACCAATGCGGAGGCTACATGGCGGACAAGGGCAAAATCAAAGGTCGAATAGCCACCAATTATGAAGGGCACAACGAAGTTGAGCGAAAAGGCAAAAGCCGCGAAGAGTGCGGCAAGTACGCCTATGTAGAAGCCTTTTTCCATCGTCCTGCCCTCTGGTCTTCCAAACACCGGTACATCCTTGGCTGCTGCCCTGTCGACGATCTTCCAAAATCGGCGTTGAGCAACCGAGCGTTTGCGCGCGCGTTGGACTTGCCCAACATCGCGTCGGATTAGAGCGGCCGAATGTATACGGCGTGTGTTTGTTGAGCGTCGATTTGTACCGGAATGTACCTTAGGTCGCGGGTGCCGAGGTGCCGACGCATTCCAGGACGAAGGGCAAATTGACTTATCTGGCGCGATCCGGACGTGATTGATCTTCTGCAGCCAGCCGGATTCGCCAAACGAACCTCAAAGTTTTCCCGAGGGTCGATCGGGGCATGGGCTCTCAGCCCTGCCTTACCTTCTGCTCCAGGCCAAGAACGGCCGATAGTGTCGCTGGACTATAAGCAGAGTTCGATCGGGCTGGATGACATAGATCTCCTCGACCTCACGCCCCGTCTGATCCGTGAACGTATGGGGGAACGAAGAGCCGATCGGCGCCTTCGTCAGCTTCGTTCGAGGCTGGCCGCCATAGGTTATGCTGCCGGGAATAGGCGCATATCCTTCCCCCGAATAGGAAACCGACGTGACCGCGCAACCCGCAACAAGAACTGCCATCATCGCCGCCGCTACTATTTGGATCATCCTCAGGCCCCCAGGTTATAGTCAGATTCTCGCACATGTAGTCACCGCCGATCAATGGTGTACCTTATTTCTCGATGTGTTTGTCGCAGAAAGCGATCGGACGCTTGAGGCTGCCTAAGGCCTGAGCGATCCAGATTGTTTGGTCTGCTGCTGCATAGGCGCAATGCGCCCCTCGCACCCAGAACCGCGGAAATGTTCGCCCTGGCGTGACCGCCATCTCAATGCGAACGGCGCGCCGCGAGCAGCTTGTCACCGGACAGCTGCCGGCCCAATGCCATCGGAATGAACAAAACGATTTCCATGACTTATCGGAGGAATTCAAGGTGTGGACATTGTATCGCAATGTATCCAAAGATCCGTTGGATACAGAGACATGCAAGCCCGCAGGCCGTAAACATACGGCGGATACATCAGGGGCGTCGCTAGCAGTGCAATAATGGAGATCGCGCGATGGAGCACATCGACCACATCCTGATCGTCGATGACGATCGCGAAATCAGGGAGCTCGTGTCGAGCTACCTGAAGAAAAACGGCCTGCGTGTCACCGCCGTCGCCGACGGCCGGCAAATGCGCGCATTCCTCGACGCGAACTCGGTCGATCTCATCATCCTCGATGTCATGATGCCCGGCGACGATGGCCTCGTTCTGAGCCGCGAGTTGCGGGCCGGACGACACAAGGCCGTTCCGATCGTCATGCTGACAGCGCGCACCGACGAGATGGATCGCATCATCGGTCTCGAGATGGGCGCAGACGACTACCTGGCCAAACCATTTTCGGCACGCGAATTGTTGGCGCGCATCAAGGCCGTGCTCCGGCGTACCCGCATGCTGCCGCCCAATCTGCAGGTGTCGGAAGCCGGCCAACTGCTGAGCTTCGGCAAGTGGAAGCTCGATACGACAGCACGCCATCTTGTCGATTCCGACGGAACGGTCATCGCACTCAGCGGCGCCGAATATCGCCTTCTGCGCGTCTTTATCGACCACCCCCAACGGGTGCTGAACCGCGATCAGCTTCTCAACCTGACACAGGGCCGCGACGCCGAGCTTTTCGACCGCTCGATCGACCTTCTGGTCAGCCGTGTCCGCCAGCGGCTTGGCGACGATGCCCGCGAACCGACCTACATCAAGACCGTCCGCAGCGAAGGCTATGTCTTCTCCATGCCGATCGAGATCACCGAGGCCCGCTGATGGCGACGCACGCCCTTCTGAATGGATTTCGTCTGTGGCCGCGCACCCTCGGAGCGCGGCTATTTCTTATTCTGCTTGCGGGCCTGGCGGTCGCCCATGCCATGTCGTTCACCGTGCTGTTTTTCGAGCGCTACACGGCCGCCAGATCGGTGATGTTCAACACCCTCGAAAACGATGTTTCGACCTCGATCGCCATCCTCGATCGCCTCCCGCCAGACGAGCGCGCCGACTGGCTCGATCGCCTTGACCGGGGAAGCTACAGCTTTGTTCTGGGGCCGGGCCTGCCAGGAAAACCGGCGCTCGATGCACGCGGCACCGAATTTGCCGCCAAGGTACGGGCGGCGATCGGGCCGAAATTTCCGATCACGGTCGAAACCATCCCCGGTCCGAATTTCCGCCTTCAGGCGCATCTCGCCCTCAGCGATGGAACGCCCCTGACGATAGACGTCAATCCCGCGGGCATTATGCCCCTCGCCGACTGGCTGCCCTATGTACTCGCCGCGCAACTGGCTTTGTTGGTCCTCTGCAGCTGGTTTGCCGTGCGTCAGGCCATTCGTCCTCTCGTCAATCTCGCAAAAGCGGCTGACACACTTGATCCGAACGTGAAGGCCCTTCGCCTGAGTGAGACGGGACCAAGCGAAGTCGCCTATGCCGCAACCGCCTTCAACGCAATGCGCGAGCGCATCGCTCAATATCTA
This sequence comes from Rhizobium sp. RHZ02, assembly GCF_014851575.1. Lineage (NCBI taxonomy): Bacteria > Pseudomonadati > Pseudomonadota > Alphaproteobacteria > Hyphomicrobiales > Rhizobiaceae > Rhizobium > Rhizobium sp. RHZ02. The sequence goes on along the minus strand of NZ_JACUZX010000011.1, from coordinate 61,008 downwards.
GAGGAGCGCGTCCAGATACTTGCAGCCATATCGCATGATCTGCAGACGCCGATCACGCGCATGAAGCTCCGGGCAGAAATGGCCGAGGATTTCGGCGATCGGGACAAGTTGATGCAGGATCTCGGCGAGATCGAACGTCTCGTCAAGGAAGGCGTCGCCTATGCTCGTAGCGCCCACGGCAATGTCGAAAAACCTTCGCGCATCGACCTGTCCTCGTTCATCGAGAGCCTTGTCTACGACTACCAGGACACCGGCAAGGCCGTTGCTATCAAGGAGATGAGCGGCGGCGCGATCATGACGCGGCCGCATGCCTTGAGGCGCGTTTTGACCAACCTCATCGACAATGCACTGAAGTTCGGCGGCAGCGCCGAGATCGAGGTGAAACGCCGCTCCGATGAGGGCATCGTGATCAGCGTGCTCGATCACGGCCCCGGCATTCCGGATGATCAGTTGGAAGCCGTCCTCAAGCCTTTCTTCCGGCTGGAACAGTCGCGAAATCGCGACACCGGCGGAACCGGACTTGGCCTTGCTATTGCCGTGCAGCTGGCCGCGGCAATCGGTGGGTCGCTGACGCTGCGCAACCGCGACGGCGGTGGCCTCGTGGCGGAAATCGCCATCAACAAAACCGCGGCTTAACCCGCCGCCGGGCACACTCTCCAATAAAAAGAGCGGCAGCCGTGACGGCTGCCGCTCCTCAACATCACACACCCGATCTGACGGGGAGGACCGTTTTTCTTATCTCGTCAGACGAGGTTTATGGTGACGTTGATATTGCCGCGTGTTGCCTTGGAATACGGGCAGGTCTGGTGTGCCGCGTCGACAATGGCCCGCGCAGTTTCCTGATCAATGCCCGGCAGGCTGACGTTGAGGCGTGCCTGAAGAGAGTAGCCGCCGGTGCTGCTGCAAAGGTCCACCTCGGTATCAACCGCAAGGTTGGCCGGAAGCGCGACCTTCAGGCTGCCGGCGGCAAAGCCCATTGCGCCAATGAAGCAGGCCGACCAGCCGGCGGCAAAAAGCTGCTCGGGGTTCGTCCCCTGCCCCGTGCTGCCCGGCGAGGACAGCTTGACGTCAAGGCGACCGTCGGAGCTGTGCGATGCTCCATCGCGGCCGCCGGTCGTGTGTGTCTTACCAGTGTAGATGACTTTCTGGTTCTCACTCATACTGTTCTTCCTTTCGACGAAATGGACGCCGCCGAGGCCCGATTGCCTCGCTTGCGGTCGAACACAGATGGCGCTCCGCACGTGTCTGGAATGTTTCGCCGTCACGCTGAAATGTAACCAACTCCCCCACAGACGTGGGGCCGATACACTGCGATACGAACCACAGGCGAAAGGCCGATATCTCAACCAATTGCCGGACGCAGATTGCGACTGATGAGATCGCTTCACACGCGTACCCATGAAAAAACCCGGCGTGAACGCCGAAAACGCTCTCCGCCAGGTTCAGAATTCCAAAGGCCAAACCGGAAAAGCCGCGGCTATCCACCGGTAGAGCGATCAGAACCGGTCGACGTCGACCACGGCCTGTGCAAAGGCTTGAGGCGCTTCTTGCGGCAGATTGTGACCAATGCCGCCGGTGATCAGCCGATGCTCATACTTGCCCGAGAACTTCTTGGCATAGGCCTCCGGCTGCGGATGAGGCGCACCATTGGCGTCACCTTCTAACGTAATTGTCGGCACGCCGATAAACGGGAACTTGGCAAGCTGTGCTTCGAACTTGTCATACTTCCGCTCGCCCTTGGCCGCACTGATACGCCAGCGGTAGTTGTGAATGGTGATGTCGACGTGATCGGGATTTTCAAAGGCGGCGGCGCTGCGGTTGAAGGTCGCGTCGTCGAAATTCCACTTGGGGGACGCGAGTTGCCAGATGAGCTTGGCAAACTCGCTCCGGTATTGCTCATAGCCTTTGCGACCGCGTTCGGTCGCGAAGTAGAACTGATACCACCAGGCTAGCTCCGCCTTCGGCGGTAGCGGCGCCTTGTTGGCTTCCTGGCTGCCAATGAGGTAACCGCTGACGGAAACCAGGGCCTTGCAGCGCTGCGGCCAAAGCGCCGCGATGATGTCGGCCGTCCGAGCGCCCCAGTCGCAACCGGCGATCAGCGCCTTCTCGATCTTCAGGACATCCATGAACGCCACGATATCGGCAGCAATCGCAGCCTGCTGACCGTTGCGCATCGTCTTGTCGGAGAGGAAACGCGTAGTGCCGTAGCCACGCAGATAAGGCACGATGACGCGATAGCCGGCGGCGGCCAGCAGTGGCGCGACGTCGACATAGGTGTGGATGTCATAGGGCCAGCCATGCAGGAGAATGACCGGAGGCGCGTCGCTCGCTCCAAGTTCGGCGTAGCCGACGTTAAGCATGCCTGCATCGATCTGCTTGATTGTGCCGAACGACGTGTTGGTGCCTGGCGCGATGGCAGGAATGCGGGCAGCAGCCGGCGTCGCCGCCTGGGCAAGGCTCGTCCCGATGCCCCCTAATTGTGCGGCTGCGACGGTCAGTGCCGCCACGCCCATGAACCGCCGCCGTTGTTGATTGACTTCCTCTGCCATCGCTACTCTCCAGACTTTGTTAAAGACACCGATATTAAGCATGATCGATGTGTATCGTTTGTGTGTCCGCTGGCTGGAATTGAAACCCAATGTAGATACGTTTGTTGAGAGATACATTGGTATACATTGCACTGCTTTTGTCCGCTCCCAGCACAACCTACAACAACTCACGCGCGCGAAAATCAGCAAGGCCGGGCCAACGCGTGACCCGACCTCGAGGGCTGAAGCACCCAGCGGTTGAATATCCTAGATTCCCTGTGCGGACGACCCGATGTGGCGACAATCAAGCGGCGCGGCATTCGGCCGCACTGCGAGCCATCAAGGCTAAGAATCCGGCAGCGGTACTGGTTGAACAGCAAGGATCTCAGCTTCGGGGCGCCGGACCATTGTCGGCAAAGGCGGGGATCTCTCGAAGCCTGGCGACAACCGCTGCAATTCGGGGCCACTGGTCGAGCGGAAGCCCAGTCCGCTCCGCATTGATCGCCTGTGGGAAGAGGCAGATGTCGGCCATCGACGGCGCATCGCCGGCTACATACTGACCTGTCTGCCGCCGCGCGAGCAATTCTTCCACTGCCGTCAGGCCGACACGGATCCAGTGGCGGCTCCATTCCGCGATGTCCTCGGCCTTGACGCCGATCGTTCCCAGGTGCGCGGCCACCCGGGGCGGAAGAAGCGGATGGATATCCGCGGCGATCGCCAGGGCGACGGTCCGCGCAAAGGCGCGATCTTCAAGCTTGCCGGGCAGGAGTGGAGGTTCGGGGAAACGCTCGTCGAGATATTCGATGATGGCGAGAGACTGCGTCAGCAATACGCCTTCATCCGTCAGCAAAGCCGGAACGAGCCCCTGCGGATTGAGTTGCAGATACTCCGGCTTCCGGTTGAGTGCATCCGGCCCAAGAATTCCGATCGCCTCGCGCTCGACGTCCAGACCCTTCAGCGCAAGTGCGATCCTGACACGGGACGCAGCCGACGAGATCTTGTCCTGGAAGAGTTTCATTGTTGATTTCCTCAATAGTTCGCGTGTTGGAGCAATAGGTTATCAGACGTCACGAAGGAAGCCTTTGCAATCTGCGCGGGCTCCTGCGAGCCGGCATCCGCCGCCGGCGACAACAGCGAGAACAGTGCCGCGATCGGGGGCGGCTCGCCCGGAGCGCTATCCCAGGCGCATGGCACGGCTGCCAACGCAAGCACGGCATAAGTGATGACCAGAATGCGCATTTTTTCTTTCTCCTCGATTGCTCGGTCTGTTCGGGCCAGCGGCCGAAAAACTCAGATTGCTCGTCAGCGGGTTGAATTCAGCGTGACGGCAGCGCGTATCGTGAATGTGTTCGAATGTGCTGAGAACTGTACCTCTGTGTAAGACTCGGGATCGGGCGGAACCCGAGCCGATCTGTATTGACCATTCCTGGCCACGCGCCGCGTCGCGCGGCTAGCGTCAGCGTGACTGGTCCGCGACGAGCACTGGTCGCTCGCGATACTGCTCCGGGAAAAGCCGCTTCAGAGCTTCGATCTTCGGCTGCTCGTAGATGTAGACATAGGGCTGGCTGGGATTGTTGTAGACGTAGTCCTGATGATAGGCCTCGGCGCGATAGAACGTTTTCCCAACTTCGATCGACGTCGCAATCGGGCGACCGAACGCGCCTTCCTTGCCGAGTCGCGCGATGTAGTCGGAGGCGACCTTGGCCTGCTCGTCGTTCAGCGGAAAGATCGCCGACCTATATTGCTTGCCGACGTCAGGCCCTTGCTGATCCACCTGTGTCGGATCGTGAACCACAGAGAAGAAGATCTGCAGCAACTGGCCGTAGGTGACTTGCTTCGGATTGTAGACGATCTCCACGGCTTCAGCATGACCGGTCTGCCCTGTCTCGGTCATCTCGTAGGTCGCGGTCGAGGCACTTCCGCCGGCGTACCCCGCCGTGGCACTCACGACGCCGGCAACGTGCTGAAACGCACCTTGGACGCCCCAGAAGCAACCGCCGGCAAGCACCAGCGATTGCTTTCCGGGCGTCGCTGCCACGTCATGCAGAGCCGGAGGAGCGTGCTTGGCTTCCTCGGGCTTCGAACCGCCATTCAAACTCAGCGCCACGCCGCCGCCACCGATCACCGCCAGCGCCACAAGGCCGAGGCGTGCAATGGCGCGGAATGAGGCCGAAGGGTCTTTCCGTCGATTTTTCATTGTTCTGCCCTTTCATCCGAAGGTAAAGACGAATGCCTCGACACCAGGATCGAGGAAGCGGATCTCGAACGTCCGTTCCCGAACCTCTCCCGATTGTCGCACCAGTTGATAGAGCCGGGTTTCCGAAACGGTACCGTTTCCCTCAGCGTCGATATCCGAACCGTGGTCCGCGCCGGGGGCCACGCCATCCACCTTCACCTGAAAGCGGATCTTCTTGCCGTCAGCGCCTGGCCCAAGCACGAGGTGCAAATCCCGTGCGCTGAACCGATAGGTGATGCCGCCGCCGGCCTGATCCAGCGAGGCCTGCTCACCGCCCACGGTCCACTTGCCTGTCAGACCCCATTCGTTGAGATCGGGCTTTCCCACCGTATAGTCGCGCGCAGCGTCTGCTCCGACGCCTTCCGGTGAGATGAAGTTGGCGGCGCGGAGGTAGCCGATATAGGATTCGCCGGATTGCAGCTGCGCGAAGTCGGGCGCCGCCTCGGCGCCCTTGGCATCGAGCGTGACGGTAGCTGCGTCGACCTTCTTGCTTCCAGCGGCTTCCGCCAGCAAGTCCTGGATCACCCGTTCGGACTGTTCGTAGTCTCCCTCGCCGAACTGGGTGTGCCGGATCTGGCCCTTGGCATCGATGAAGTAGTGGGCGGGCCAGTAGTTGTTGGCGAATGACCGCCAGATCTTGAAGTCGTTGTCGATCGCAACGGGATAGCCAATCTGGAACTTGTCGATCGCCTGACGGACGTTATCAACACGCTTCTCGAAGGCAAATTCGGGCGAATGGACTCCGATCACGACGAGGCCCTGATCCCGGTACTTCTCTGCCCAGGCCCGAACGTAGGGGATCGTCCGGATGCAGTTGATGCAGGAGTAGGTCCAGAAATCGACCAGAACGACCTTGCCGCGCAATTCTTCAGCCGTAAGCGGCTTCGAATTCAACCATTCCACGGCACCGTCAAGCGACACGAAGCGGCCGAGCACAGGCAGATCGCTTTGGTATCCCTTGCGCGCATCGTTCGCGGCGAGCTGCATCGCACTGCCCGACGGCTTTCCGGCCGTATCGCTTGCGTTATGCAGCCTGTCGAGCAACGACTGCTCGATGCGGGTACTACTCGCATAGGAAAGGCGCGACAACAGGCCGGTATCGAGCCCGAGCGCAATTGCCGTGACACCGGCCAGCACGGCGACGCCAAGCGCCTGCCGCAGACGTTCCCCAATGCCGAGCGATCGCTTCATCGCGGCAAAGACCTTCTCCCCGGCAAGGACAGCCATTGCTAGCGAGGTAGCAGCACCCGCAGCGTAGGACGTCAGCAGGAGCGTCGTCTGAACGTTTGCCCCTTGCAGTGCGGCGCCAGTCAGGACGAGCCCGAGGATCGGACCGGCGCAGGGCGCCCAGAGAAGGCCGGTTGCGACGCCGAGAAGGAAGGACGTGCCCACGCTCCCCTTCTTGCCGCTCGCCTGCTGTGACAGGCGGCTGCCCAGGGCCACCGCGGGCCGCGTTACCACCGCGGCGATACGCGGCGAAAGCAGCGTCACGCCAAAGCCCGCGATCAGGGCGACGGCAGCGTATCGACCAATTTCGTTGGCATGCACAGCCCAGCTTCCGCCGACCGCAGCAAGCGTTGCCACGCCGGCAAAGGTCACGATCATACCGAGTAACATCGGCAGGATGCTTCGTGTAAACGGCTGACCTGCCCGCGACAGGACGAATGGCAGGACCGGGAGAATGCAAGGGCTGACGATGGTCAGCGCCCCTGCGAGATAAGCAATCAGGAATAGGATCATGTCGTCATCCCCTGCAGTTGACCGATGCTCACACACTGGTCGTTGATGGTGCCTGCATAGGACCGGTCCGAAGTATCCCGGATGTGTCGCATTCCCCCCGAATTGTATCAGAATGCAAGCGACCTCAGCAGCCGCCGATCAACGGCGAAAGCCGCCCAACTTGGCCCGCGCCAATTGCCAAATGGCGGTAGTCACTTCCCGCTGCCAATCTCCTTGCGCCACTTGGATTGGTAGACTTACCAGAAGCCAGTTGCTCCCGGCCCATGCGTATTTACTTCCCACCGACTTCGGGTGAATACTCGCCGCCGAACAATCACTATTCCGCGAGGCGGCAGAATGGATCGCATCGACGCAATGAAGGTGTTTGTGACGGCAATTGACGAGGGCAGTCTCGCCGGAGCCGCCCGTAATCTCAAACGATCGCCAACGGCAGTCAGCCGCGCTCTGAGCTTCCTGGAGGCGCATGTCGGTGTCGAACTGCTCCACCGGACGACCCGGACGCTGAAGCTGAGCGAGGCAGGTCAACGGTATGCGGCGGCCTGTCGGCGTGTGCTGGTGGATCTCGAGGAAGCCGACATGCTTGCCGGCGGCGAGCGCGCGGCACCGCGCGGAACGCTGACAATTTCGGCGCCGCCGATCCTGGGAGAAGAGGTGTTGCGCCCCATAGTGGACGACTTCCTCGAACTTCACCCGACGGTCTCTGTCCGGTTTCTTATGCTGGATCGGTTGGTGAACCTGGTTGATGAGGGCGTCGACCTTACCGTGCGCATTGGTCACCTGCCGGACTCCTCGCATGTCTCCACCCGTCTCGGTGGCGACGTGCGACGCGTCGTCGTCGCCTCCCCTCGCTATCTGGCCAACCATCCTCGTATCGTCGAACCCGCCGACCTGGCGAAACATCAGATTGTCGCGTTCAGCAACTTCGGCCTGGATTCCTGGAGCTTCACGCCGGCGAAGGGCTCGTCCATTCCGCGCACGGTTCACTTCACACCGCGCTGCATCGTCAACAGCGTTCGTGCAGCAGCGGCATCCGCTGCTGCAGGCGGCGGCTTGACGAGGCTCTACTCCTACCATGTGGCATCTTATGTGCGCGATGAACGCCTGAAGATCGTGCTCGCCGACGCCGAACACCCGCCACTTCCGGTGCACCTGCTCGCGCCGCAGGGCCGGATGTCTGTGCCGAAGGTTCGCGCCTTTGTCGATTTCGCGACACCTCGCCTCCGTTCCGAATTCGCGAATATGGCAGCGGCAGCAGGCACTCTCGCCTGATTATGCCGACATTCGGTTGATTGTTGTCCGAACAGCGACAATTCTCTCAAATGTCGAATGGATCTAAATAAATTGCACCAACGCCGAGGGCGGAGGGCGGCCTCACCTGAAACGGCCGCGGCAATTGAAAGGATCACATCATGAGCACGCAACAGAAGGTCGCCATCATCACCGGCGCATCGCAAGGCATCGGCGCAGAATTGGTGCGGGCCTACCGCGACCGGAACTATCGCGTCGTCGCCACCTCCCGGTCGATCAAGCCCAGCGTCGATGCGGACATTATTGACGTCGCAGGCGATATCGGCAAACCGGAGACCGCGGAGCGGATCGTGCGCGAAACGCTCGAGCGCTTCGGCCGCATCGACACACTGGTGAACAATGCAGGCGTTTTCCTGGCCAAGCCGTTCGTCGAAATGACCCAGGAAGACTACGACCATAACCTCGGTGTCAATGTGGCTGGTTTCTTCCACATCACCCAGCGCGCCGCCACGGAGATGCTGAAGCAAGGTTCGGGGCACATCGTCAACATTACCACCAGCCTCGTCGACCAGCCAATCGCTGGCGTGCCCTCTGTGCTTGCTTCCCTGACCAAGGGCGGTCTGAACGCAGCCACCCGGTCGCTGGCGATGGAGTTCTCGAAGAGCGGCATTCGTGTAAACGCGGTTTCTCCAGGGATTATCAAGACGCCGATGCATGCGGTTGAAAAGCACTCGGCACTGGCCGGGCTTAATCCGGTCGGCCGCATGGGCGACATTCGCGATGTCGTCGACGCCGTTCTCTATCTGGAGACCGCGGGCTTCATCACCGGCGAGATTCTCCATGTCGACGGCGGCTCGAACGCGGGCCGCTGGTAGCCAGCACTATGGAGCGGCTGCGCTGCAACAGCGCGACTGCCGTCAATGACGCAACCAACCCTCTTTCATTGGAGACGGAAATGCCTATCGTCACTGTACAGGTTACCCGCGAAGGAACCACGCCTGATCGCAATTCGGTCACGGCCGAAGAGAAGGCCGCAATCATCGAGGGCGTCAGCCAGGTTCTGCTCGACGTCCTCAACAAGCCGCTTGAATCGACCTATGTGGTGATCGAAGAAGTCGATCTCGACAATTGGGGCTGGGGCGGTCTGCCGACCGTGCAATACCGCAAACAGCGCGCCGCGGCAGCCAAATCCTGACGCTCTCCGAAACCTCAACCGAACCCGTCGCTCGCACTCTGAGCGTCGGGTTCGGCTTGTTTTAGCGACGATACTTCCGATGGCGCCACCCCTTGTCGGATCAATCTATGATGTGATAGCCGCCATCGATGTAGATGGTATCGCCCGTCATCAATCGCGCCGCGTCATGCGCCAAGAAGGCAGTCGCCATGCCGACATCGTCAATCGATACGAGGCTGCGCGCCGGGGCCGTTTCCTGGGCCTTGTTCAGGAGTTCGTCGAACTCGGGAATGCCCGAGGCTGCCCGCGTTGCCAGCGGGCCCGGCGAGATCGCATGCACGCGGATGCCTTTGGGGCCGAGTTCCGCGGCAATGTACCGAACGGCGCTTTCCAGCGCCGCCTTGGCGACCCCCATGACGTTGTAGTTCTTCACGACCATCTGGCTGCCGTAGTAGGTCATCGTGAACAGGCTGCCGCCGCGTTTCATCAGCGGTTCGGCAAGATGCGCCATGCGAATGAACGACCAGCAGGAAATGTCCATCGTCTTCAAAAACCCCTCCTGCGGCACATCCACGACGCGTCCCTGCAGCGTATCCTTCGGCGAAAAGGCGATCGAATGCACGAGAAAATCGAGTTCGCCCCATTGTTCCGCGACGCGGTCGAACACCGCCTCCAATTGTCCCGGGACCGCGACGTCGAGCGGCATGAAGATCGGCGCTTCCAGCTCCTCGGCCAGTGGCTCGACATGAGGCCTGGCCTTGTCGTTGAGATAGGTCACTGCAAGCTCCGCGCCAAAGGCGCGAAATGACCTGGCGCAACCCCAGGCAATCGACTGGTCATTGGCAATGCCGACCACCAGTCCGCGCTTTCCTTCGAGAAGCTTGGCCTTTACCTCGGGAATCATGTCAGCCCTCTCTTCAGCTCAATAGGTGTGGCAGGCGCCTATGCAGCGATAAGCGCGAACGTATGCCGTGCGATCATCAGTTCCTCGTCGGTCGGCACCACATAAAGAGCGACCTTGCTGTCGTCGCTCGAGACGAGCAACTCACTGGCCTCGTTTCGTGCTGGGTCGAGCGAGGCTCCAAGCCAGCCAAGTTTTTTGGCAATCCGGGCGCGCATCACCGCTGAATTTTCACCGACACCCGCCGTAAACACGAAGGCGTCCAGCCCGCCGAGGGCCGCAACCAGCGCGCCGGCATTGAGGCCGATGCGATGCACGAAATGGTCGAGCGCGAGCCTCGCGCCGGCGTCGTCGCTGGCAAGCAGGTCGCGCACGTCGTTGCTGATGCCGGAAAGCCCCTTGAAGCCCGACTCCTTGTAGAGGAGATCCTGCAACTGCGGTGCCGTCATTCCATGCTGCTGGAGCAGGTAGAGAAGTACACCAGGATCGATCTGCCCGCATCGCGTGCCCATCGGCAACCCGTCGAGCGCCGTGAATCCGAGCGTGCTCTCGACGCTTAGCCCCTTATACAGCGCGCACATGGATGCGCCGCTCCCGAGATGCGCGACGATGACCCGTCCGTTGCCAACGTCAGGCGCGATCTCGGCCAGGCGTCCGGCCACATATTCGTAGGACAGCCCGTGAAAACCATAGCGCCGGATACCCTCGTCGAAATAGTGCGCCGGAATGGCATAGTGGTCCGTCATTGGGTCATGGCCGCGATGAAAGGCGGTGTCGAAGCAGGCGACCTGTGCAAGCTGCGGCTGGCGTTCCAGCAACACACGGATCGGCGCGAGGTTGTTGGGCTGGTGCAAGGGCGCCAGCGGCGTGTATTGCTCCAATTCGCGGAGCAACTCCTCATTGATGCGCGCTGGACGTGAATGGTTCGGACCGCCATGAACAACCCGGTGGCCGACAGCAACCAACCGGCCCTGCTGCCTCTGACGCAACCACTCCCCCACCAGCCGCATCGCCGCCGGCAGATCGGGAACGGCTTCGGGTGGATGATTTTCGTTCGCCAGCCGCTCGCCGCCGGCGCTCTTGACGGTCAGGTGCGGCGCGGTGCCGATCCCCTCCATCTGCCCCTTGATCAGCCGCTCCAACGAGTCCGCGACCGAAAATACCTCGAACTTCAGGCTGGACGAACCGGCATTCACGACGAGGATGGTGTCCATGGCCTCAAGCACCCTGTATCGGTGCCGTGCGGCGGCGCGCATCGGCAAGCAAGACGCCGACGGCGCAAGAGGCAAGACGGGCCCGCACCGAATCTGCCCGCGATGTCAGGATGATCGGCACGCGCGCACCGAGCACGATGCCAGCTGCATCTGCCCTTGCCAGGAAGGTGAGGTTCTTCGCCAACATGTTGCCGGCTTCCAGATTGGGAACGACGAGGATTTCGGCGTGGCCGGCAACCGGAGAGTGGATACCCTTTATCCTCGCCGCTTCCGGGTCGATTGCATTGTCGAAGGCAAGCGGTCCGTCGAGAATACCGCCGGTAATCTGTCCGCGCTCGGCCATCTTGCAGAGCGCGGCGGCGTCGATTGTCGAAGGGATCTTCGACGTGACCGTCTCGACGGCCGAAAGGATCGCCACCCGCGGCGTGCCAAGGCCGATCTGCGTGAAAAGGTCGATGGCGTTCTGGATAATGTCCCGCTTGGCGTCGAGATCCGGCGCGATGTTGATGGCTGCGTCGGTGATGAAGAGCGTTTCCGCATGATGCGGGACGTCCATGACGAAGACATGGCTGATCCGCCGCGCTGTCCTCAGTCCTGTGGCTGATGAGGTCACGGCCCGCATGAGCTCGTCCGTGTGCAGACTGCCCTTCATCAGCAGTTCAGCACCGCCTTCGCGGATGATTTCCACTGCCTTTGCCGCGGCCGCGTCGCTGTGCGGCGTGTCGATCAGTTCGAACGGCGAGATATCGAGGCCGTGCGATTTTGCGACCGCACGCACCTTTTCCACCGGCCCGACAAGGATCGGATGCATCAGCCCGACCTCGGCTGCTTCGACAGCGCCGCGCAGCGACGTCTCATCGCAAGGATGGACGACGACCGTTCGCATCCGCGGAACCTGCTTTGCTTTAGCGATCAGCCGCTCGTATTTCTCATGACTCTCGGCTTCTTCCCTGGCGTTGTTCAGATCCGGCATCTGCGTCTGCTCCATGTTGAAAAGACCGGGTTCAAGCCCCGCGTCTGACAGCCTTGACCGGGGTGGGCTTCATCGGCGGCGTTACGGGCTCGGCGACGGTCTCGCTGCCAACGTCGAAGAGCCCGATGATCCTCTGCCACCGCTTCTCGGCTTCTTCCGAAAGCGGACCCCGCGCATTCAGAACCTGCCGAAGCGAATACAATGCTTGGCGGCGAACGCCCTCCTCCGGCGGCAGCAGGCGGGGGATCGCGTTCACGGCGTCTTCCTCATCGATCAGCAGCATGAAGAACTGATCGCGGATTAACGCCTTGAATTCGCTGAGCGTCATTGCCGGCATTCCGTCCTCGGCGCGCCGCATCCGGCGGATGGCGGCAAAGCCACGCTCATCGGCTGCGCCACTCGCCATCGCGACGTAAAGCAGGCTGCGCGCCATGCCCTCCCGAAGCCCGCCGTTGCCGATTTGCGCCTTGAGTTCCTCGATCCTCGCCTTGAGCATCTGGACATGCATGCCGGTCTTGGCCGCGCGCCGATGTGGCGTTGCATCGGACGGATCGATACCGACAGCCGCCTGCAGCAGCGGAGACCCATAAATGGTGAGAAAGGTCGCCTCACTCAGCGCCTCCATCCCCTCGCGCCAGGCGTCCAGCCCCGCTACCATCTGGCGCGAGACGGCCTGCTCCATGGCCAGAAACGGATTGTCCGCAGGAACCGGACGACGTTCGTCCGCCACCTCGACAGCGAGATCCGCAATCGGCGCCATCCAGGGATTAACGTCGGAGAAGAGCTCATATTGCAGCCGCAGCGGGTGCGTTGCCCGCAATTGTTCCGCCGCCCAGTCGGGCACCATGGCGCGGACGAAAGGCTGGAGGAACGTCTTGTAGAGCGACAGGTTGATGTCCGAGACCTTTGCGACGGTCGCAAAGCGGCGATCGTCCTCGGCGTCATTGCAACCGAGCTCACGGATATCGTCGAGCGTTCTTGCCTCGCATCGCATGATCCAATCGCCCTCGACCAGGTCTCCGCCGATGGTCTCGTCTGTCCTTGCTTCGAAGGTCGCTTCGTAGAGACCGGGCGGCAGCGCATCGATCAGGTCGATATTGCTGGAGAACTCGCCGTGCTCCTTGCGGGCAACGCTCGCGGACACGAAGATCCCGAGATGGCCGATCGTTTCATGTACCGTGTAGACGATCGTCTGCCCGTGCGAACGTATCTCGTTCACATCGTCGTAGAGGTCCAGCACCCAGCCGAGCGCCTGCGCGGGCGGCGTGATGTTGTCCCCTTTCGAGCAGAAGACGACGATCGGCGCGCGAATATTGCGTAGGTCGATCGCCTCGCCATTCGATGTCTTTATGCGGCCCGCCGCCAGATTATTGCCGACGAAGAGCTCGTCCACGATGAATTGGATCTCTTCGGCATTCAGGCTGACGTGCCCGCCCCACCACTCTTCGAAGCCGAGATAGCGCGGCGCCTCGGTGTCGATCTTGGAGTAGAGGTTGTACTGCTTGGTCCAGAGCGTGTTGGCCGGGTTCTGGTTCTCGAAATTCTGCACCAGCCATACGCCGTCGAACTGCCCGTGTCCGAGGTCGCTGGTAAGCGCCGTCAGCCAGCTGCCGCCGAGCAACCCACCCGAGTAGCGCATCGGGTATTTGCCGCGTTCGCCGGCCCAATAGGACAGCGGCGCGCCGGCAATGATGACCGAGCCGAACAGTTCCGGGCGCATGGCGGCCAGCATCATGACGGCCCATCCGGCCTGGCAATTTCCAATCACACAGGGCTTGGCGTCCGCCTGAGGATGCAGGGAAATCACCTTTACAAGAAAAGCAGCCTCGGCCTGCGCGATGTCTTCGATCGTCTGCCCCGGCACTGGCTGTGGGAGGAAGCCGATGAAATAGCAAGGATGCCCAGCCTTGAGCGCGACACCGATCTCGCTGTCCGCCTTGAAGCCGCCGATGCCGGGCCCGTGTCCGGCTCTCGGATCGACGACAACGAACGGCCGGCGCGTGTCGTCAACCTCGATCCCCTTGGGCGGGACGATCCGAACCAGCGCGTAGTTGACGGGTCTCGGGAGGGAACGTCCATCAATGACGATCTCCGGCGTGAAGCTCAGTACATGCGGCGCCGTCGCTTCGGCGTGAGCCCGATATTGGTTGCCGCGCTTTCGCATGACATCCCAGAACAGCACGCTGCGCTGCGTGGCATCCATGGCATAGTCGAAAAAGAAGCCCGCAGGACCGAAGTGAGTGGCGAAATCAGCTGTCGGAAGATACGAAGGGTACCGCATGCCAAATCTCCTCGTTCACCCTCTCGGCGAGAGGTCAAAGACTTATGCTCGGAGTGTATTCGCGATCTGCGTCTGCACTGTGAATAGTTAACCGCACCGTCATTCATGCGCTTTGTTCGCACATGCAGCATAAGTCCATTCGGTCCACGGCACCAACGTATTTTACGGTAGCATACGGAATTCGACGCAGGTCGGGCGAGACCGCGATGGAGCGACGTGCAAAACGACCGCAGCGCGTCACGAAGATTATTTGCTGCCCCAACATCAGGTCACAAGCATTTTATAGGCTGGCAGCATGGCTACAGCGTTACCCAGCCTGAGGAACCGTCGCGCTCAATTACCTCGAGGGACCGGCGTCCGGTCAACGGTCGTGGTTAACCTCAGCGCCTGGGTTGGCTCGGTTGCAGATCCTGAAAGCCGATCTCAGGACATCCTCGAATGTTGGCAAAGGTGATATCGCGGCGTTCACCCCACTCGGTCAGCCCTCTCAGCGTCACGACGTTCTCGTCGCGATAGACCAGGTCAGTCCGACGGATACCTGCTCGCCGTGCCCTGTTTTGCGCTTGGCTGACGTTGCAGGTGCCTTCCGATGGCGACACTTGCCAGGTGCTCGTCCCTCTGCCGTCGGATTGCCAGCCGCCTGACTGAGCTGAGGCCACCGACGGCGCTAAAGCGACGAGGATCATCAAGGTCTTGTGGAAGGCGGCTTTCATGATCCCTGCCCCGGTTGCACTGCGCTTGAGCACTCAGGGCCAAGATAGACGGACCTGCGCATAGCGCAATCACCAGTGGGCGGACCCGCGCTCCATTTGCTCGCAAATGAAGGTGAAGTCGTGCGCCAGCGTTAATAACCGCCTAACGCTGGCGCCGATCGTCTGAGTTATCGAACCCGCAACTACCGCGCAAGCTCGCCCTCGGGACGACCGCGTCCAAGCTTGTCAGGGAGCGGCTGCCCTTTCGGCGTGAACTCGAGCGACCCTGAATTTATGCAGAAGCGCTCGCCTGTCGGAGGCGGGCCGTCGAGAAAGACGTGCCCCTGATGCGCGCCGCAGCGTGCGCAAACGATCTCTGTTCTGACCATGCCGTAGCGGGTATCGCGAATGCGCCGCAGGTGATCCTTGGCGGCAGGCGCAGTGAAGCTCGGCCAGCCTGTCCCGCTTTCGAATTTGGAAACGGCCTTGAACAGGGGAAGACCGCAGAGGCGGCAAGTATAGAGCCCCTCGCGTCGCTCGTGGAGGAAGACGCCACAAAACGGCGCCTCCTCGCCATGCTCCAAGAGCAGATGACGGTCGTCCTCACTGAGATCCGCCACAAGCTGCTGCATCTGTTCTTGTGTGGGAGGGGTGAGATCGAACTGCAATTCGACGACATCACGCATTCCTGTTTCTCCTTGGGTGCTCCGGCGGATTGCCGGAACGTCACATGAGTTTACCTCAGCAGGGCCGGCGCCGATGTAGCGCTGCGCCGGGCGCGTTCTTCATCCGTTCAGATGAGATTGAGCGCCACGTCGATATTGCCGCGCGTTGCCTTGGAGTACGGGCAGATCTCGTGCGCTGCGTGGATCAGTTCCTCTGCGACATCTCGGTCGATGCCCTGCAGGCTGACGTTGAGCCGCGCGCGCAGAAAAAAGGATCCGCCGTCGGCGTTCAGATCGATTTCCGTGTCGATCTCGGGCTCGACGGGCAGCTTGATCTTTCTCTGGGCTGCAGCGAGCTCGATGGCGCCAATGAAACAAGCAGACCATGCGGCGCCAAAAAGGCGTTCGGCAGCCGGGTGCGGCTGCGACAGGCGAAGATCCAGCTCGCCATCGCTGCTGCGTGTGAAACCGTCGCGACCACCCTTGTTATGGGTCTTGCCGGTAAAGAGGAGCTTCTCAGTCATCGTAAAATCCTTTCGGGTCAGCTTTTCATTCGCATCCGCTTTAATCGAATACGATCTAAATATGTTGCTCGAAAGGTGTCGTCAATACCATTGCGATTTAATCGGATGCGATTTATATAGAGAGAAGCGAAAAGCAACCGAGTAGGATCTCCCATGTCCGCATCCAAAACCGCCAAAACCCTGGAGACAGAGGCGCCCGTTTCCGGCGAGGCCGACAGCAAGAACAACAAGCTTTCGAACTTCCTATGCTTCGCGGTCTATTCCGCAAACCTGGCCTTCGGCCGTGCGTACAAGCCGATCCTGGACCAGCTGAACCTGACCTACACTCAATACATCGCGCTGGTTGCCCTCTCCGATAAAGACGACCAGACGGTCGGAACACTGGGCGAAAAGCTATTCCTGGAATCGAACACGCTGACCCCCATGCTCAAAAAACTTGAATCTCTGGGCTATATCCGCCGCAAACGCGATCCCGCTGATGAGCGGCAGGTACGATTGAGCCTGACGGCGGCTGGACGCGACCTTGTCGCTGCGGATCCCGGCGCGCCACTGGTCGATGCGACCGGCCTCGGAGAGGACTTCCCAGTCGTGCAGAAATCCGTGGTACGCCTGCGCAACAACCTCCTGAAGGCAACGCAGGACGGATCGGCAAAGGATTGATCTCTACTGCGCCCGTGAGCGTCGATGTATTCGGCGCTCCGCCGCCTCAGGTGCAGATGCCACCAAGGAGAACTTCCATCCCGGCGATTGGCATGGCGCTTGGCAACTGCGCGCGTGAAATCGCCTGCATAGGGTGGAGAAAGACGGGTTGCCCCTTATCTGAGGAAGGAGATCCGAAACGGAGACCGAAAGGACCCGCGCAATGGCAAAGAACACGATCTGCCTGTGGTACGACAAAGATGGTGAGGCTGCCGCCCGGTTTTACGCCGAAACTTTTCCCGATAGCGCAGTGGACGCCGTCATTCGCGCACCTGGAGACTATCCAGACGGCAAGCAGGGAGATGTATTGGTTGTCGAATTCACGGTTGCGGGCATTCCGTGCATCGCCTTGAATGGCGGTCCAGTATTCAAGCAGACCGAAGCCTTCTCATTTCAGATCGCAACGGAGGATCAGGCGGAGACCGACCGCTATTGGAACGCCATTGTCGGCAATGGCGGTCAAGAGAGCGAGTGTGGCTGGTGCAAGGACAAGTGGGGTGTGTCCTGGCAGATCATACCGCGCATCCTGACCGACGCGCTTGCGGCAGGCGGTGATCAGGCAAAGCGTGCTTTTGATGCGATGATGACCATGAAGAAGATTGACGTTGCGGTGATCGAAGCCGCCCGGCGTGGTTGAGGTGCCAGCGCGGCGCGCCACATCCTCTCTCCGCCCGAACGTCCATCTAGCGCGCAGCCACGGTTAGGGGCTGCAGTGGCAGTACGCCGGCAATTCTCCTGAATGGGACGCGCGTCGGGCAGCGTTTACCCTAGCGAGCTGACACCATCGGAAGCTCATTTGCCTCCATCATCTCGGCCGCCTTGGCGTATCCGCCACCCATGCCGTCCAGAAAGTGCAGATGCGAATCTGGTTTGCCCGAAGGCACGAAGCAGGTCATGAGCGCGTGAGATTGGCGATGCAGTCCGAAGTTGACCTCACCCCGCGCCTTTGCTGCAACCAGGATGGCTTCGACCGCTTCAATCTGTTCGCGTGTGCAATCCAACGTTAGACGCAGGCCATCGTCAAATTTGCGGAAGTCTGAGTTGGAGGCGACCGCCAACCAGGTTTCGAGGTTGACCGACCTCGCCCTGTCCTTGGTGATGGCGGTATCCCGCGACAGGGGATGGGCTTGCCGCGTGCCGGCGTCGAGAACGGAAAGCACGCACTTCGCCAATGCCGCGAAGGCTTCGGGGCTCCGGCCCTCGGATGGCTCGACCAGTAGCGACAGGATCTCGCCCCTCTGGCTCGGAAACGGCTCCCAATCGCAGCTCAGGCCGGTCAGATCGGGCTCGGTTGTGTAGCTGCCTGGCTTCACCAGATATCGGCCGTTCTTGATTTGCCGCTCTGCCCACTTGAGACCGCCGCCGGCAAACATCGCGTAAGTCGCGTCTTCAGAGGCGGCGTAGCGCGCGACGCGCACGTCGCGTCCGTTGGCACGTATCTCGCCCACGGACAGGTGGCCGGCCCGGAGAGCAAGGTTGAGATTGGTCTTGGCAAAGGCGACAACCTGCCGCAACGCTGATGTCGCGGTCATGATCCCCTGCGGTGGCAGCGCGAATGCCGCACCGTCTCCGCGAAACACAAAGGGGAAATCAAAGTCGCCCCAGGCATTCCCAACCGCGGCAATCACCGATGCGCCGGCATAGTTGACGTCTTCATAGCGCCCGGACTTGATCGCGGACGTCGAACCGACGACGTCTGTTATGCCGACCAGCCAATCGTCGGGCAGCGCCTCATAGATAGACGGGTCAAGCACTCGCGAAAACTCACTATAGGCCTGGGGCGCGTTTGGGTGTTGGCCGCCCATCGCGCGTTCATCGGTTTGCACGGCATCGACGGCTGGCTCCATGAACCTTTTCCCTTGCCTCATAGCAAAGTCCCTTTCTGTTGATTTACTTCGTACACGAATAACTCGGATGCGCTTTAAGTACACAAACAGGATCGCGAGGTCAATACATTTGCGATTTAATCGGATGCGATGTATGCGTCGCGGAAAATTGCGAAGATCACTCGGCGCCAGTAGGACCGAGACAGTCGCCGCGGCTTTCTTCGAAAATTCGGACCTGGGACATCCTGACCCGCAGCGGAAAGAGCATCATCCGAATTGGGGTCGGCTACGAACGGCGGATCACCATTCGAGCCCGGCATTCCCCGAAAGGTTCATAGCGGACATCCGCGAAACAGGTGACAGCTCCCAAAGTTCATGTGGATTACCGTATGTGATAAATTCCCTATTTCCATACTTCAGGTAGCATGTGCTTGGATGATTACATTTCCTAGTCATCAAGAGGTCACTGCAAAACTCACATCGTCTGTTTTGCGGTGACCTCGCCAAAATCCCAACCAAAATCTCAGCGGACCGACGCTTAGAGACGCCCTCTCAGAGTTTGGCCGCAATGTCGCCCGCAACATAGAGCAAGCAGCGTCGACGGCGTAGGCGACGGGCGTATGACGCAACGAAGCCTTGCAACGCATCGCTCGCGTTCCCATCTTATGGCGGTCACCCGAAAAATTCGAACCTGACATGGTCGACGCATCGTGCGTCCCATCTCACTGCGTTTCCTCCGGTCTGCGTGATGGAAACAAAGGTCGCCATGTCGAGCATGCCGCCAGTGCGGCAAAGGACTTCAATTGAACAAACCCATTACCGCCGCCGCCCCAGCGGCGAGTCCGCGCGAGCGCGATGACGCCGCTCGCCGCCCGGACAAGAACTGGAAACCTTACCCCTGCCTTCTCACCCGTCGTGAGCTGCAGGAGCTGATCGCCGAGCAGCTTGGCTGAGAGGCACTCAATCGCAACAACAAGGAGAAAAAGATGCAGGTCATTGTCAGAGACAACAACGTCGAACAGGCCATGCGCGCATTGAAAAAGAAGATGCAGCGCGAGGGTGTTTTCCGCGAAATGAAGGAACGCCGGGCTTACGAGAAGCCATCGGAGCGACGCGTGCGCGAACGAGCACAGGCGATCGCCAGACAACGCAAGGCCAACCGCAAGAAGTTGCAGCGCGAAGGTCTCCTGGCCTCGCCCAAGCGCCGCTCATCGGGCCGATAACTTTATAAGATGACCGCCGGGAGTCCTCGGCGGCATTCCACCCCAAGAAAGGGTCGATTATGGAAGAACTGCATAGCTTGACTGTTTCGGACGAACGACTCGAAGACTGCCGGGAGGTGATCGAGCCGGATCTTCAGGATCTGATCCGAACGACGATAGCATCCGGCTTTACCGCTGAAGAGGTTCTGATCGCAATCAGCGAACTTGTGGCGGAGGACTTCGCCGTATCGGCAAGACTGCCAAGTGTCCACTGACTCGCGTCGAGTTGGCTGCCGAAACAGCCTCGCATCAATATGTTGTCGAGGCATCGTCTTGAGGGCGGGATAGGTGTTGAACGGCTCCCGCGAACACCTACATCCCGCTTATCGTTTGTTGGCAGAGAGGAGGTTCATCATGAACACGATCAGCCATGCAACCGAACCAAGGTGGGCCGCACCGGTGGCTATCCGGATTGGAACGCGCCCCTCTGAACATATTCATGGTCCGGCTGAAGCTGTTGACTATCTGGAGCACAGGTGGCCACTCCAAAGCAGCATGCACGTTGAGGCGGCGAAGCGTCGGTGCGTGGAAGCCATGAACCACCTTGCACACCTGGAAGCCGCCAGAGATGCCTTTGTCGCAGCCGCGGTCGAGGCCAAGGTTTTGGCGTGACTTGCTCCGAGGCGAAGGCCGCTGATGATCACGGTCGTCTTCGCCGCCCAGTTGCGCAAAGTCCAACAGCTGCGCCCGACATCCGAACGCCCTGTGTCAAACCACGTTGGCCCGGGCGGGGAAGGCGCTGACGATTAGTGTGTCGTGACGGACTTTGGAGAACGCGTGCGACGGGGCTTGTCTCCGGGCGCAGCCGTTATCGCGATCGCGGCCGCCTTTGTCTTCTTCGCCGTAGGCTTGTCGGCAGCGGGTTTCGGCGCGGCGCGCGGCTTGGCGGATTTGGCCTTGGCCGTCGGCTTGCTTGCATTGTCTGCCTGCTGGCCGAATTCCTTGAACGCCTGTAGCCAGTGTTTCATATCCTGGCCGTGCGGGCGCCCCTCCTGCTCCCAGATTTCATAAGCACGACGACGGATTTTCTCTTCACGCTCGTTCATGATGGGACCCTGCTTTTGGTTGAAACCCAATCTTAATTGGAGCAAGCGGTCCAATAGGCAATGGAGATACCAGCGGTCGATTGATCGAACGAAGCAGGCTTGGCGGCGAACTAAAAGCAACAATTGTCTTTTCCGAAATCCCTCTATCTACCCTCGCGCGAATTAAATCGAACAGGAAGGAAAGCGAGATGAAACGCACGTCGATTTTGCTGCTTCTGGCAGGGGCCACGATTGCCGGATGCACGCCCACCGAGCAAGGCGCGGGAATTGGTGCAGCCTCCGGCGCGGTCATCGGTGGCGTGGCGACCGGCAACGTGCGCGGTGCCGCCGTGGGCGCAGCGATCGGCGGTGCCACTGGCGCGGTCATTGGCAACGTCGCTGGGCGGCCTGGTCAGTGCTACTTCCGTGACCGTTACGGTCGGCGATACATCGCCAGCTGCCCGCGTTGAGCGGGCGCTCGCGGCACGGGCTCGAGGATCAGCTCTCGCTGCTAAAGATCTCGACGGCCGCCGCGACAAGCTCGGCATTGTTCGCGGCGATCATCCCGCTGGGAAGGAGCTTTCCATCTTCCAGGCCGACGCGGGTGGAATAGCGTCGTTCCTTCGCCAGCCGGACAAACGGCCAGACGGTCGCGTCGAAGCCATGCATCAGGACGGACCGCTGCACATTCCCACGCTGTAGCGTGCCGACGATCCCCTCCGCGACATCGAAAGCGCCCCTCAGGTCCTGTTCGTTGTCAAGTTCGATGAGGATGCGCAAAACGCGCTCATGGGCTTCAAGTCCGATGTACCGCTCCGCATCCGCGACTGACGCCAACCCGACTTCAATCCCAACTCCCTTATCGCGGAGCAATGCCATGACGGCGGGGGCATCGTCCTCCGAGAGGTTCACCGACGCATAGTCGGGCAGGACACTCCAGCAACGAATGGCCTCAAGGGTGCGGTGCGCGTCGCCTTCAATCCAGGCACC
Source organism: Rhizobium sp. RHZ02 (assembly GCF_014851575.1). Taxonomy (NCBI): domain Bacteria; kingdom Pseudomonadati; phylum Pseudomonadota; class Alphaproteobacteria; order Hyphomicrobiales; family Rhizobiaceae; genus Rhizobium; species Rhizobium sp. RHZ02. The sequence goes on along the minus strand of NZ_JACUZX010000011.1, from coordinate 39,030 downwards.
GGTGGATATGCCGAGAAACGAACCCGGACAGGAGCCCCGAACCGCAGCAATGGTCTCATCAACAGCGCCGAGACTTTCCTTCCCGTCAACGGCACGCGGATGAATGTGGAGTTCCGCGGCACCGGCAGCGACCACGGCGGCGGCATCCCGTGCGATTGCTTCAACCGTGACAGGCAATTGCGGATGATAGTCGATTGGCCGCGCGCCGTTGATACAGGCCTGAACGATCATGGAAATTGAACCTCTTTCGTGTCTGCCTGGCGCAGTTGATACCTGCTGACGAGAAATGGCAACAAACGCGATCCGTCGTCGACGATCCGCATCTCCGTCGTGAGGAGACGATGGCCACGTTCCGAAGACGCTACCGGTTGACGGTCTGGAGTGAGGACGCCCCATCATGAGGCCCTCGCCCCCTTAGCGCGGAATGTCCGTTCGTCGTCATCATCGTAGGGCCGCTTCACATCGGACTCGGCTTGCGAAAAAGCGCACGTTGCGTTAATGACTGTCCAGTCAGTCATAATTGGATGCAAGAGAATGGCAGAGAGAAAGCGGGAGAAACGAGACCCCGAGCAGCGCCGCGCCGAGATCCTCGCCGCCGCCTTCGCCTGCTTTGCGGAGCGCGGTTTCGCGGCGACCCGCATGGAGGACGTCGCGGCGCGGGCGGGCATCGCCAAGGGCACGGTGTACTTGCATTTTCCCGACAAGGAGCGGCTGTTCATCGATCTCGTCTCCGGCATCGCCTCGCCGATCCTCGGCGAGGTCGGCGGCATGGTTGAGAAGGATGCGATCCCGGCGCGGGCCGCCGTTGCGATGTTCTATTCCATCTTCAAACGCGAGGTTTTGGAGACAGAGCGCCGGCACCTTCTGCGGTTGATCCTCGCGGAAGGACCGATGTTCCCTGTCGTGACCGAATTCTATTACCGCGAGATCATCACCAAGGGTCTAGCGATCCTGCGGATCGTGCTTGCCCGCGCCGCCGCACGCGGTGAACTGCGCAATCCCGCCGTCGCAGACGTTCCGCAACTGGTTATGGCGCCTGCTTTGATGTCGATCGTCTGGGCGACGCTCTTCGAAGGCTACGAGCACCTCCACGCGCAGAAGCTATTCGACACATTCCTCGACACGCTCTTCGTGCCCCAAGGAGGCGCGATATGAGACGAATCCTTACCGTCGCTCTCGTGGCCGCCGCGGCACTTGCCGCTCTGCCCCTCCTGTTTTCTGACAGGTCTCAACGTGCCTACCAGGGGTGGGTCGAGGCCGACACACTTTTCATCGGCGCCGACACCGGCGGGCGGCTGGTCAAGCTCGACGTCGTCGAAGGCCAGGCGACTGCGCCCGGTTCGCCGCTCTTCAGCCTGGATTCGCGGAGCGAGGAGGCAGCCGTCGGCTCCGCACGCGCTTCGCTGGCGCGCCTGCAGGCAGAACTGGAACTCGCCGAGGCCGCGCAAAAGCGACCGGAAGAGATCGATGTACTGCGCGCGAGCGAACGTGAGGCGATCGCCCGGCTGGAGCTTGCCGCACAGGAGCTCGACCGCACCCGGGTGCTGGTCCAGCGCGGCACCGCGACAAAGGCGGACCTCGATACGGCGACGGCCACCGAAGCCGCCAACCGTGCCGTCCTCGATAATGTCCGCGGCCAGATCACGCTCGCCAACCTGCCTGCCCGCATCGAAACGCTGCGCCAGTCGAGGGAAGCAGTCGCGGTCGCAAAGGCCGATCTCGCCGCTGCGGAAGCCGCGCTCTCCCGTCGCTTCGTCTCGGCGCCGGCAACAGGCAGTATCGAGACCATCTACTATCGCGCGGGTGAGGTCGTCCCTGCCGGCCGGCCGATCGTGGCGCTCCTGCCGCCGGAGAACATCCGTGTCCGCTTCTTCGTACCCGAAACCGAGCTTGCGCTTTTCTCGCTGGGCCAGCCGATCCGCGTTGCATGCAGCGCGTGCCAGCCGACCGACGCGACGATCAGCTTCATCTCAAAGAACGCCGAATACACGCCGCCGGTAATCTACAGCCTCGATGAGCGTGCCAAACTCGTCTACCGCGTCGAGGCGATCCCGACCGATCCCACGGCGCTGCGTCCTGGCCAGCCGGTGGATGTCACCGCGGGAGCGCGACCATGAGCGACACAGCCATCGCCGTCGATGCTCCGGAGACCGTCATCGACGTCCATCACCTCACCAAGAGTTTCGGCAGCCGAAAGGTGGTCGATGACGTGTCGATGACGGTCAAGAAGGGCCGCATCCACGGCTTTCTTGGCCCCAACGGTTCCGGCAAGACCACGACAATCCGTATGCTCTGTGGTCTGCTGACGCCAGACAGCGGCAATGGCACATGTCTTGGCTTCGACATCCTGACCGAGAGCGATCGTATTCGCCGCCGTGTCGGCTACATGACTCAGAAGTTTTCGCTTTATCAGGATCTGTCGATCCGGGAAAACCTCGAGTTCGTCGCCCGCGTCTACGGTCTGGCCGATGCCCGCGGCAAGGCAAGCGCCGCCATAGACCGCCTTGGCCTGAAGGGCCGCGAACAGCAGCTTGCGGGGGAGCTCTCGGGCGGCTGGAAACAGCGTCTCGCGCTCGGCGCCTGTATCCTGCCCGAACCGGCGCTACTCCTCCTCGATGAGCCGACCGCCGGTGTCGACCCCAAAGCCCGCCGCGACTTCTGGAACGAGATCCACGCCCTCGCCGCTGACGGCCTCTCTGTCCTGGTCTCCACCCACTACATGGACGAGGCCGAGCGCTGCCACGAGATCGCCTATATCGCCTACGGCAAACTGCTGGCGCAGGGAACGGTGGACGAGGTGATTGCCGGCACCGGCCTCGTGACATGGACCGTCTCCGGGCCCGAGGTGCATCGTCTCCAGTCCGAACTTGAGAATGTGCCGGGCATCGACATGATGGCACCGTTTGGGACCAGCCTGCATGTTGCCGGCCGCGATCCGAAGGCGCTCGAAAAGGCAATCGCGCCTTATCGCGAACGGCCCGACCTCAAGTGGCAAAAGGGTGAAGCGACGTTGGAAGATGCCTTCATCGACCTGATGCGTCGCGCGGAGGATAATTTCCAATGACGACGCGACCGGCAAACCGCAACGGCATCTCATTCGGGCGCTTCTGGGCGATGACCATCAAGGAATTCATCCAGATGACCCGCGACCGCATAACGTTGGCGACGATGGTCGCCTTGCCGATCATGCAGTTGTTCTTGTTCGGCTTTGCGATCAACACGACGCCGCACAATCTGCCGACCGCTGTGTTGATGCGCGAGAACACGGATGTCGGCCGATCTATTTTGGCCGCCCTCGAGAACACCGATTTCTTCCAGATCCGCTCTGTCGTTACCCGAGCCGAAGACATGGATTCGCTTCTGGAATCCGGCAGGGCTTTGTTCGTCGTGGAAATTCCGGAAGGGTTCGAACGCTCGCTTCGGCGCGGCGACACGCCCTCGCTACTGGTCGCGGCCGATGCCACCGATCCGGTCGCATCGAGCTCGGCGCTGGGTGCGCTATCAGGCATCGTGACGTCGGCGCTCGCCAATGACCGCCAGGTCGAGTTCTCCGAGCCGACCAGGCCCGCATTCTCGATCGTCCAGCACCGGCGCTACAATCCGGCCGGTTCGTCGACTTTGAATATCGTGCCCGGCTTGCTCGGCACGATCCTGACGATGACGCTGCTGATCTTCACGGCTCTTTCGGTCACCCGGGAATTGGAACGCGGCACCATGGAAAACCTGCTTTCCATGCCGATCAAGCCGCTGGAAATCATGCTGGGCAAGATCGCGCCCTATGTGCTGATCGGCCTCATCCAGTCGCTGCTCATTATCACGGCCGGCCTGTTTGTGTTCGGCGTTCCAATCCTCGGCAGCCCGGCTTCGCTCGCGGCCGCAACCGCGCTCTTCGTCATCACCAATCTGTCGATCGGCTACACCTTCTCGACGATTGCGGCCAATCAGCTGCAGGCGATGCAGATGGCGATGATGTTCTTCCTGCCGAATATCCTGCTGTCTGGGTTCATGTTTCCGTTCGCCGGCATGCCGCAATGGGCGCAATGGATCGGTGAGGCACTACCGCTGACCCACTATATCCGGATCGTCAGGGCAATCATGCTGAAGGGCGCCAGCATCCAGACCCTTGCCTACGACACCACTGCCCTGGCCTGCCTGATGGCGGTCGCCATGTTCATCGCCGTGCGCCGCTTCCGCAGGACATTGGACTAGTCACAGGCCGAACTCGCGGTTTCCCGCGCCGACCGCGCACATGCGCGAGCACGGTCTGACTATTTCGGCCGGCGGACGGCCCGGATCTTGCCGCTGTTTCCACCGCCGCAAAACAGCCGGTCCGCGCCATCGGACTCAAGTCCCGATACACCGATACCAGCCAGCATCTCGACCCGTTCCAGGACCTGCCCGGTCTCTGGTTCAATGTGCCTGATATCGCTTTCGTCGCCCTCCCAGGTGGCATGCCAGAGCTCATCGCCGATCCAGGTCACCCCGGTAACAAAACGGTTGGACTCGATACTGCGAAGGACAGCGCCGGTTTCGGGATCAATCTGATGGATCTTCCGGCCGCGATACTCTCCGACCCAAAGCGTTCCCTCCGCCCAGGCGAGCCCGGAATCACCGCCATTGCCGGGGGCCGGAATCGTCGAGACTATCTCGCCCGTCTTCGGGTCGATCTTCTGGATCCTGTCCTCGGCAATCTGGAAAAGATAGCGCCCATCGAAAGCCGTTCCGGCGTGTGCCGCAACGGCGATCGTATTCACGACCTCACCGACATCGGGATCGAGGGCATTCAGCCTGTCGCCGGACGCGAACCAGACATTCCGACCGTCAAAGGTCACGCCGCCCACCTGCTTCACATCTGGAAAGGGGCCATATTCACGAAGGATTTCAGCTTGGGAGTGTTTCATGGGCTTATCCTAGTCGTTGGGCAGTGGACCTGGGAGTAACAAAGTTGACGGGAATCCCGGTAGTGACGGGATAGTCCAGCGGCGTGCTGGTCCTCGTCCGAAAAACTGCACCTTGCCCGTTTCAGCGAGGGCATCAAGCGCGCGTTGCACGGTGCGCGCGCTCGCACCAATCGCGATTGCCAGCGCCGAACTCGACCAGGCCTCCCCATCGGCCAAAAAAGCAAGGATCTCACCATGCTGCTCCTCGACCGGTGGAGCCAGGATGACCACCTGGTCGGCACGCCGCGGCGCGAGCACAAAGCCGTCCTTGGTTGCCTTGATATCTGCTATGCGGTGAAGCTCGCCGCGCAGCCGCCCGATTTCGACGCGCAACCTGGCGCGATGCGATTCATCGGCATCCTTCGCCCTGAATGCACGGGCAACGAGCACGTTCCTCGATACATCCGCCGGCCAACTCTCCGCCAGTGCACGGGCGAGCGCGAACAAGACCGGGCGCGTTGTCAGCGACACGAACGCGTCGCCCTCCCGCACGACGTAGCGGCACGCGTCGACGACAAGCGTGCCGGACGACAGGACTGTCTCGACTTCTTGCAGCAGCAGCAACCGCTCCTCGCCGCGGCTGGTCAGTCGCGCCGCCGGCGCCTTCAGAACCTCGGAGACCCCTTCGACCTCCGCACGAAGCGCGGGGATTCCCGCCTCCCTCGCCGCATTTTCCGCCCGGAGCAGTGCCGCGCGCGCAACGCCCGTCTGGAGCCGGCGGATGGCGATCCCTGCGACGACAAGCTCGTTCGCCGTTCGCAAGGGCGGCGGGAGCGGTGTTGGATCGACCCCGGCGAGCAGCCGTTCGGCTTCGTCGAGATGGCCGATGAGCAGCGACCGCCTGGCTTCGAGATGTCGCGCATGTGCGGCGTTCAAGCGGTCATCATGCGCTTCGAGCACTTCCCGCGCGGAGCTGAGTGTCTTGGCAGGCCAGGTTAGATCGCGCGAGACCAGAGCGATTTCCGCCTCGGCGACGAGACAGCGCGCCCGTGCGACCGGCTCCCTTGGCCCAAACGCACGGGCAGCCGTCTTCAGCAGGACCTTTGCCCTCGCGAGATCCCCGAGCTGGGCCATCGCGATGCCGCGAAGGGCGAGCGCGGGCGCGTCATTCCGCAGCGCCACCCTCTTCAGCGCACCGAGAAGATCGCCTGTCGCAAGCAGCCTCGCCGCGGCGATGATCATCGAGTCCATCGAAATCCCGTCAAACTTGTAACTCCCACCCTCGCCCACTGCGGTCCTAGTCTGCTCACGATCACCAAGCAGCCGCAAGGAGCGGCATGCTACGTCAACAGGCACCAAGAGGAGAAGTATGATGACGATGCACATGACAGGCACACGCGAAGAATGGCTTGCGGCGCGGCTCGACCTGCTCGCAGAAGAGAAGGAACTGACCCGTCGCAGCGACATGCTGGCACAACGCCGTCAGGAACTGCCGTGGGTACGGATCGACAAGGACTACAGGTTCGAGACCGACAGCGGCAGCGCTTCGCTGGCCGACCTTTTCAAGGGCCGCTCGCAACTGCTCATCTACCACTTCATGTTCGGTCCTGACTATACAGCCGGATGCCCCTCTTGCTCCTCGATCGCGGACGGCTTCAACGGCGTTGTCGTTCACCTCGAGAACCATGACGTCGCCTTCACCGCCGTTTCCCGCGCGCTGCTTCCCAAACTACAGGCCTTCAAAGAGCGGATGGGATGGACCTTCGACTGGGCCTCTTCCTTCGGTAGCGATTTCAACCACGACTTCAGCGTTTTGTTTAGCCAGCAGCAACAGCGCGAAGGCGGGATAGAATATAACTACCGGCGTGAACCGCCGGCACCGGGGCCGCAGGAGAGCGAAACCGTACAGGAATGGAAGTTGCGCGGCAGCGAGACCCCGGTCGGCCAGATCGCCGCGATGACTGGAACCGACATCGCCACCTATACGCGCGACAGGCCGGGCCTCAGCGCCTTCGTGCTCGAGGACGGCGTGGTCTACCACACCTACTCCAGCTATGCCCGCGGCCTGGACGGTATTTGGGGCGTGTATCAATGGCTCGACCGCGCGCCCTTCGGCCGCAATGAGCAAGGTATCTGGTGGCGGCATCATGACGAATACGGCCGGAGGTAGAGCCGATGCTTTCCTCCGACCAGACAAGGCGCAGCGCATCGGTCGAGAAGCCGGCCGACAATGCAGCAAACATCGCCGACTGGCTGTGTATTGCGGCAGCGCCCACCTTCGCCATCATGGCGGTTGTCACCATGGCAAGCGGCGGAGCAGAGACAATCTGCTCCGCAATGCAGGATGTCTTTCCCATGGATGGCATGGCCATGATGTACCTGCTGATGTGCGCTTTCCACCTGCCGCCGTGGCTGCGTCTGATCTCCGGGCGCACGGTCAAGTCTGAACAGTCCTGACTTGCATTGCTCCCTGCCCGCTCCACTTAAGGCCCGAGCAAATCCACCTAACAGGCAATCGGGAGAAGATCAGTGCCAGGCAATTCCACGATCTCAGCGGCTGCATCGGGCCAATTTTCGATCGGTAGCATCGCGATCAACCGTCTCGGCTTCGGCGCCATGCGCATTACCGGACCCGGCATATGGGGACCGCCTGCGGACAAGGCCGGAGCACTGGCAACCCTGCGTCGCCTGCCCGAGATCGCGGTCAACTTCATAGACACGGCAGATTCCTACGGCCCCGACGTTTCGGAAGAACTCATCAGCGAAGCGCTGCATCCTTACAAGGGGCTGCTGATCGCGACCAAGGCAGGGCTGACCCGCGAAGGACCGGATCTCTGGACGCCAAACGGGCGGCCGGACTATCTTCTCGAGCGCGCGAAAGGCAGCCTCAAGAAACTCCGTGTCGACCGGATCGATTTGTGGCAATTGCATCGCATAGACCCGAAGGTTCCTCGCGACGAGCAATTCGGCGCGGTCAAGATGCTCCTGGATCAGGACATCATTGCCCATGCCGGCCTAAGCGAAGTTTCGGTTGAAGACATAAAGGCCGCCCGAAAGGTCTTTCCCGTCGCGACGGTCCAGAACCGCTACAACCTCGTCGATCGCGCCAGCGAGGACGTGCTTGACTACTGCGAGCGCGAGGGCATTGGCTTCATACCGTGGTACCCGCTGGCCGCAGGCGAGCTTGCCCGTCCAGGGTCCATCCTCGACAGATTGGCCAAGAGGTACGACGCGACGCCAAGCCAGATTGCTCTGGCGTGGGTGCTCAAACGCAGCCCTGTGATGTTGCCGATACCGGGAACCTCCAAGGTAAAGCATCTTGAGGAAAACGTAGAGGCGGCAAGCATCGCTCTCGATGAAGCGGATTTTATAGCGCTGGAAACAGCGGCTCGCCAATCCGGCTCCTAGCGCCGACCTGGCCTCTAGTAGCATGTCCAACCGACGCACGAGGTGGCTCCTCACCTGCCTCTTATAGTCGGACGGGGTACCGCAACGAGCAGCGATCGCTTTTCTTGTGAAAGATCGCTGCGGTTGCATTCCCGCTCAGGTTTTTGTCATCAGGACGTTTTATCCCGATGCCACCGCTCTATATCGTGAAAGAGTTGCCTCCACCTAGGACTGTGCAACCGAGCGGAGAGGTAATTGGCAACAGAAACAGAACTGAAACTTGAACTGAGCGCCGACGCGGTGGACACATTGCTGGGATCCGGCTTGCTGGGAAGCCCGATCTCTGTCGATTCCATGACCTCCATTTATTTCGACACGCCCGACCGCCAGGCATGGGAGGGCGGCTATTCTCTGCGAATCCGTACGGTTGGCGAAGCGCACGTCCAAACGGTCAAGGCTGCGGGACCGAACAGGGCCATCTTTGCGCGCTCCGAGTGGGAAACGCCGCTCACGGGCAACACTCCTGTGATCGATTACACGACCCCGCTGAGGTCCGAACTCGATATCGAGGACGGCACTCTCGTCCGGCAGTTTTCCACCCTGGTAAAGCGACATCGTTGGAACGTCGATCAGGACGGGAGCCAGATTGAAGTTGCCCTTGACATGGGCTCGATCGTTGCCGGCGACCGCGAGATGCAGATCCGGGAATTGGAGCTGGAACTGAAGGACGGCAAGCCATATACGCTGTTCACCCTTGCCCGCAGAATCGAGGCGCTTGTCCCGATCCGTTTCGGTGTCGCTTCGAAAGCGGAGAGAGGATACCGCCTGCTCCGCGAGCAACAAACGGCATACAAGGCGGAACCCGTGCATCTCGACCGCGACCTGCGGGTCTCGGCCTCGTTCCAGGTCATTGCTGAAGCATGTTTCCGGCAGTTCCGGCTGAACGAATCGATCGTCATAAATCGCCCGAACCCATCGGCACTTCATCAGGCCCGCGTGGCACTCAGGCGGCTGCGATCTGCCTTCTCGCTCTACAAGGTGATACTGGTCGACGCCGAATCTCAGCGGTTGAAGGAAGAGTTGAAGTGGCTGGCGGGCGTTCTCGGAGAGGCACGCAACATCGATGTACTGATTGCCAGGGTTGGAAACAGCGACGTAAAAAGTCGTTTGCTCGAAGCACGCGACAGCGCCTATGAGCAGGTGCTGAACGCGCTTTTCAGCTCGCGTGCCGAAGCCTTTATGCTGGACCTTAACGAGTGGCTGCATTGCGGAGAGTATCTCGCGCTGGTGGAAACGGCAGAGATTCGGAACGGACCGGTGGTCGATTTCGCAATCGACATCCTTGACCGTCAACGCAAGAAACTGAAAAAACGCGGCAAGTCTCTGGTCGAAGCCGACGATGAGCATCGGCACGAAACCCGCAAGGCGGCAAAGAAGTTTAGATATGCGAGCGAATTCCTAAGGTCCCTGTTCTCCAGCAAGCAGGCCGAGCGACGCTACGAAAAGTTCATCCAAGCGATGGAGAAATTGCAGGACGAACTCGGTCTCCTGAACGACATGGTAACCGCGCCGACTGTCATTCACAATTTGGAGCTGGAATCACATCCCGGCGTCGAATCCCTGATGGTCGCTGGCAACAGCGAAAAACTGATCACCGCCGCTCAATCGTCGTTGGACGAACTGATGGAGCGAAAAAGGTTCTGGCGGGGATGAAGCAGCCGCTCCGCGCTGCCGGGATGCTGTCCCACGCCGCGTGCCGAGATCGCCTGGCGCGGAGCGTACTCTTCTCATGTGAGATATCAGGAACAGAATATAAGCACTTTGCGGACGGCGAGAGTTAGTGCAGTCTGCGATATCAGTTCAGGTCGATGAATCGGGGCTATTGTGACCTGATCGCGAGAGGGGACAGGTTCATCATGAATAGCAGGATTTCACTGATCGCATGCGCCGCTGCCGCAATGGCGTTCGTCACACCCACGCATGCAGCAGATCTCCTGCCCGCCACGGCGCCACAACCTCAGGCCGTGCAACCGAATGGCTGGACGTTTTCCTTCGCACCCTACTTCTGGGTTGCGGGCCTCGACGGCAAGACTCAGGTGTTCGGCCTCCCGACCGTCGACATCAATCAGAATTTCAGCGACATCTTGAAGGATCTGGACTTTGCCTTCATGGCAGCCGGTGACGCCCGCTATGACCGGTTCAGCGTCTTCACTGACATAATCTATGCTCGCATAACGACGGATGCGGCAACACCGCGGGGCGTCGTCGCTGACGAGGTCGATGTCAAGTCAGTCACATTCAGCGCACTGTTGGGCGTCGGATACACCGTCTACGAAGATCCGAAGACTCGCTTGGATGTGGTTGCCGGTGCCAGATACTGGCATGCCGAAACAACGATAGGGCTAAGCGGTGGCCTCATCGGCAACGTGTCGCGGACCGATAGCGCCAATTGGGTGGACGGGGTCGCGGGCATCAAAGGCAACTACTCGCTGACCGACACGGTCTATCTCACCGGCTGGGGCATGATCGGCGGCGGAGGTGCCGACCTGGACTGGGACGTGCTGGCGGGCATTGGCTATAAGTTCAACGACACCGTCTCGGCGGTTGCCGGTTACCGCGCCCTCGGCGTCAACTACAGCAACGATGGCTTCACCTACGACGTGATCGAGCACGGCCCGATTTTCGGAGCGATCATCCGCTTCTAATCGCCGTTTCCTGATATACCGCCCCGGAGGCCTTTCACCCCGGGGCAGTGCCCGCCGGCATCAAACCGAACGGGTTAGTCCGCCGTCAACGCGAATATTCTGCCCCGTCATGTAGGCTGCACCGGTCGATGCAAGGAACGCAACCGTCGCGGCGATTTCCTCGCTCGTGCCATAACGCTTCATCGGAACGCTGTCGCGGCGCTCCTCCGTCGCCGGCAGGCTGTCAATCCAGCCCGGAAGAACGTTGTTCATGCGGATATTGTCGGCGGCATAGGTGTCGGCGAATATCTTGGTGAAGGACGCCAGCCCGGCGCGGAACACGGCCGACGTCGGGAACATCGGGCTCGGCTCAAACGCCCATGCGGTCGAAATATTGATGATCGCGCCGGCCTTCTGCTTCTGCATGTGCGGCGTCACCAGCCGTGTCGGACGGATGACGTTCAGAAGGTAGACCTCCATGCCCCGGTGCCAGTCCTCGTCCGATATGTCGAGGATGGGCGCGCGCGGACCGTGGCCGGCGCTGTTCACGAGCACGTCGATGCGTCCCCAAGTGGAGATCGCGAGATCAACGAGCTTGCGGAGATCGTCATTTGATTGGTTGGAGCCGGTGACGCCGACGCCCCCCAGCGCCTTTGCAAGCTCTTCGCCCTTCCCCGACGATGATAGGATCGCCACCTTGAACCCATCGGCTGCAAGACGCTTCGCCGCGGCGGCGCCCATTCCGCTGCCGCCGGCCGTGATCACCGCTACCTTTTCTACTGACATCATACTCTCCTGCCTTAAAGAGGACCCGCATGCAATTGCGGTCTACAGTTGCCTGCAAAGCGTGATATCACTCGTGTGGCATCGGTGCGAGCCAGTTTCGTTCTCAGAAAGCAGTAGAAAATCTATTGAATGGCAGAAGGTATTAGACGTCTTCCCTCGCTTAATGGCCTTCGCATGTTCGAGGTCGTCACACGGCACCTGAACTTTCGCCTGGCAGCCGAGGAAATCGGGGTCACCCAGGGTGCTGTCGCCCAACAGATTCGGGGCTTGGAAGCAGAGTTGGGCCTGAAGCTGTTCGACAGGCTTCCGCGAACGCTGGCGTTGACGGAGGCTGGCCAGAGCTATGTGACCAACATCCGCCGTGCTTTCGAGCTGATCTCGGAGGCAACCGAGACATTGAAACCAGAACCGCTTCACCTGACAATCAGCGTGACGCCGACATTCGCCTCGAAATGGCTGATCCCTCGCCTGCCGGATTTTACCGCGGCTCACCCCAACATTGATCTGCGCATCTTGGCGAGTGATCGCATTGCCAATTTCCAAACCGATGCGGTGGATCTCGCCGTCCGTCATGGCCGGCCACCCTTCGGACCGAACTTGAATGCGGAGCTGCTGTTCGATCACGTGATTATTGCCGTCGGCAGCCCGCTACTGGTGGAGAAGCTCGGCTTCCCCGACCAAGAGGACAATTTCTCGCGCTACCCGCGCCTTCACGATGGCCACGATCTCTGGCCGCAGTTTCTGGAATTGGCGTTTCCGAACGGAGCGCCGGCGACCGCCAAGAATATTCGGTTTAATCAGACCTCCCTGGCGATTGAGGCCGCGATTGCTGGCCAGGGCCTTGCTCTGACGAGCACGTTTTTTGTGGACGAGGACATTGCGTCGGGCCGCCTTCTCCGTGTGTTGCCAACCGAACTTACCGCTGGGTCGGATTTCTACGTCATCTCGCCACGAAAGCCCCGTCATGCGGCATCCGTGGCTGCCGTAAAAAGCTGGCTCGCGGACGCTGCGCGCCAGAACTGATAGGCCAGACGACGATCAACCGGCACCCGCGGGGCCGTGAATCCGCAATCAACGGACTAGAAGGTCACCCGGCGGGTCGGGATGGCCGGGCAGCATCGTTGAACGCCGACTTGGGGCAGGCGCGCAGTCGGTGGAACTCACAAGCAATGCGTCGGAATGAACGGAACTGGCTGGCACTGCGCCCATTTCTATAGTAGTTCCTCAGGTAGCTGTCAGAATTGCACGCTACGATGCGGGAGAACTATCATCGGAAAGTCTAGATGACGCGAAAGAACATAGGCGTGATGCAATTGGCCCTCGCGGCCTTGCTGTTGGCGGGATGCACCAAGGTAGAACCCTTGGAAACCACCGCGATCCCGCAGTCGAGTCCGACGCCTGCGAAGACGGATCAGGCGGTCATCGCAGATACGGTCAGTCGCGGCGCGGTCGGAGTGAACCCCCTTGCCTGGGCGAATCCGTCGACGGGAAGTGTGGGGGTGATCGAAGAAATTGGCGTTGATCCTGAAAGTTCATGCCGCGCCTTTGTAACGACCCAGCGGACGCTGGAGGGAGAAACCCGATTCAAGGGTCTCGCCTGTCCGTCTGGCGACTCGGATTGGAAGCTCGGACCCGCGCGATAGCCGGAATGCCACGCGTCCTCGCGTGGCCAAATCAAGCGCCGCCCGCTAGCCGAACAGACCCAACCTTGTTCTTGTGAGCCATTGCCGGCGGTCGACGACACGCCGGGATCTCTGCCTCGAACACCTAGCGGATGCAGTCCCTACGGACTGATGACCGGCTTACGCGTGGATTTGATCTGAGATCTCACCGCGAGGCTTGATCGTGCTTTGCGTGGTTGCACGGTCAACTGCCTTGCCTGCGGGCGCTCGACCAAATCCGCCTGGATTGGTGATCTCCTCTTGTGCCTGGGTGGAGCTCGACTGTCCGAGCGACGGACCGGCCTGGTCGGGAAGCGATTGTGCGCCGCAAGGCGCAAACAGCCAGACCAACAGCAATGCGGATAAGGCAAGAGAAATACGCATCTCCATCATTGGATTGTTGGAGAGCCGTTCGAAACGCTTGATGTTCCGCGCGTGCACCCGTCCAATTCGGCAAGCGCCACAAATTGCATGGGCCCGCCAGAATGCCTGACGGGCCCGAGACGCAATACAAGCGGCCGCATCTGGCCGGCCCCATAAAACCACAACCGCGCATTGACTGCACGTACCTCATTGGCGGTAAAGCGGCCTACCTTTCGGTGATTTTCTGGTGCGAGCGCTTCAGCACCGTCACGTCGTCATAGACGTTCTACGCTTCGCACTTGGCGTGCTAACGGGCGTGGCTCATTGGCGGCGGTGCCGTCCTGCATCGAGGAACCGGCGTCACAACGGCTGATGCTGAATTTCTATATCAACCGTGCAGGTCAGCAACTCTCCAAGGCACAGCGAACAAAGCTGGAGAAGGCGAAGGACGAGCTTCGCAAGGATTTCGGGCGGAAGCCCAAGGGATGAGAAAGCAGAAAGCTGCTCAACCGGCGACCGAGACCTTCACCACAGCCGAGCGCGGTGACAATGAGGACGGATGCATGGACGCGGCTTACCGCCGCGCCCACCAATATTTTATCGATCAGGCCAGATCGAAACGATCGGCGTTCATCACCTTGTTCCAGGCTGCGACGAAGTCCTTGACGAACTTCTTCTTCGCATCGGACTGGCCGTAGACTTCTGCAAAGGCGCGGAGCTGCGAGTGCGAGCCGAAGATCAGGTCGACGCGGGTGCCGGTCCACTTAAGTTCGTTCGTCTTGCGGTCGCGTCCCTCGTAAACGCCTTCCTTACCCGCAACCGGGGACCACTGGGTGCCCATGTCGAGGAGATTGACGAAGAAGTCGTTCGTCAGCGCCTCGGGACGAGACGTGAAGACGCCATGCTCGGGCTGACCAGCCTTCAGCACGCGCAGTCCGCCAACGAGAACGGTCATTTCCGGCGCGGTCAGCCTCAGCAGTTGGGCGCGATCGACAAGGGCCTCTTCCGGCTTCATGAACTGCCGGCCGCCGACATAGTTGCGGAAACCGTCAGCACGCGGCTTCAGCGCGGCGAAGGACGCCACGTCGGTCTGTTCCTGCGAGGCATCCATGCGACCAGGCGTGAACGGCACGGTGACGTCATGACCGCCAGCCTTTGCCGCCTTCTCGACACCGGCAGCGCCGGCGAGAACGATCAGGTCGGCGAGCGAGATCTTCTTGCCATCGGTCTGGGCGGCATTGAAGTCCTTCTGGATAGCTTCGAGGACACCGAGCACCTTGGCGAGCTGCGCCGGCTGGTTCGCTTCCCAGTCCTTCTGAGGCGCAAGCCGGATGCGCGCACCGTTGGCGCCGCCGCGCTTGTCGGAGCCGCGGAAGCTCGAGGCAGAAGCCCAGGCGGTCGAGACGAGCTCCTGCACGGACAAGCCGGTCAAAAGAACCTTCTCCTTCAGCGCGGCGATGTCAGCATCGTCGACAAGCTTGTGGTCGACGGCCGGAATGACATCCTGCCAGATGAGGTCTTCCGCCGGGACTTCCGGACCGAGGTAACGGACCTTCGGACCCATGTCGCGGTGGGTCAACTTGAACCAGGCGCGCGCGAAGGCATCCGCGAACTGATCAGGATTTTCGAGGAAGCGGCGCGAGATCTTCTCGTATACAGGATCGAAGCGCAGCGACAGGTCCGTGGTCAGCATTGTGGGAAGCTGCTTTTTCGACGCATCAAAAGCATCAGGAATGGAAGCTTCGGCATTCTTGGCCTTCCACTGCTTCGCACCGGCCGGGCTCTGCGTCAGCTCCCACTCGAAGCCGAACAGATTCTCGAAGAAGTAATTGCTCCACTGAGTCGGCGTCTGCGTCCAGGTCACTTCAGGACCGCCGGTGATGGCGTCCTTGCCGACGCCGGTACCGAAGGTGCTCTTCCAGCCGAGGCCCTGCTCCTCGATCGCACCGCCTTCCGGCTCCGCGCCGATCAACGAAGGATCGCCGGCACCATGCGTCTTGCCGAAGGTGTGACCGCCGGCGATCAGCGCCACCGTCTCTTCGTCGTTCATGGCCATACGGGCGAAGGTTTCGCGGATGTCGTGGGCAGCCGCGACCGGATCGGGGTTGCCGTTCGGGCCTTCGGGATTGACGTAGATGAGGCCCATCTGCACGGCGCCAAGCGGTTCAGAGAGTTCACGCTCGCCGCTGTAGCGCTCATCGCCCAGCCAGGTTCCCTCAGGACCCCAGAAGAGTTCCTCGGGTTCCCATACGTCCGCGCGGCCGCCGGCGAAACCGAAAGTCTTGAAGCCCATGGATTCCAGTGCAACGTTGCCCGTCAGGATCAACAGGTCGGCCCAGGAGATCTTGTTGCCGTATTTCTGCTTGATCGGCCACAGCAGGCGGCGGGCCTTATCGAGGTTGGCATTGTCAGGCCAGCTGTTCAGTGGCGCGAAACGCTGCTGACCGGCACCGGCGCCGCCGCGGCCATCAGTGATGCGGTACGTGCCTGCGCTATGCCATGCCATGCGGATGAACAGGCCGCCGTAATGACCGAAGTCGGCCGGCCACCAGTCCTGCGAATCGGTCATCAGCGCATGAAGGTCCTTCTTCACCTCATCGAGGTCGAGCGTCTTGAATTCCTCGGCATAGTTGAACGCCGTCCCCATCGGATCGGACAGGTCGGAATGCTGGTGAAGGATCTGAACGTCCAGCCGGTCCGGCCACCAGTCGCGGTTGGATCGACCACGGGGCGTATTGCCATGCGCAACAGGACATTTGCCCGCGCTGTCGGTTTTCTGGTCCATAACGTTCTCCTTGATTACCTTGAATTTTCTGCCGTCTAAAGGGGGATCTGCCAAACCAGTCAACGGCGCTGCGCCGTTTCCAAATGAGGTTCAGCACTCAAGCCAAGGGTACACCGATCGACATACATCCTCCCTTTCCTCCTTCATATCGGAAAATGGCGATAATTCTAAGTTGGATTTACTGATCGTTACGATAACCAAAACCTATGAGTTGGATGGATTACGCTCCCCGCAGGATTTGCCGAACTTGTGTGGCAGAGATGGGGAAACAAGGAGATCCTGGCTCCAATCCCTCGGCCAGCCCCCCCGAGCGGGCGGCAAGGCCACGGGCGGAAGACCAAGTACCAAGCCTCTTTGCCGAACCCTACGACAAACCTCCCTACGGCGCCTTCGTTGACATGTTCATTTGACAGATATCCTACAAGTGGATATGTATCTCGGCATCTGAATTTCTGCAGCGAGACCCGGCATGCCCCTAAAGACCATGAAGCCTTTGACAAGAGCCCCCCTGCTGCATGTGTCCGTGCAGGAGAGCCTGCGTGCTTACATCAATGACAATGGCCTGAAGCCCGGAACCCTTTTGCCGGCAGAGAGCGAACTTGCGACCCAACTCGGCGTCAGCCGCAACTCCCTGCGAGAGGGCATCAAGGCGCTGGAATCCCTGGGCGTCCTGGAATCGCGCCGCGGCGTCGGAATCTTCGTGAAGGCCTTCTCGTTCGAGCCGCTGCTCGACAACCTTGCCTATGGCCTTGGCGGGGCGCTTCGCCAGATTGAGGAAGTGATCGAGATCCGCCGGACGCTCGAAGTCGGCCTGATCGGCAAGACCTTGGAGACGATCAGCAAGGACGACATTGCCGAGCTCCGCGCCACCGTCAACCGCATGAAAGCGCACGCCGAGCGCGGTGAATCCTTCGCCGAGGACGACCAGCTATTTCATCGTCTGCTCTTCCGCTGCCAGGAGAACGAAACGCTGAGCCGGCTAATCGACGTGTTCTGGCTCGCTTTCTACAAGGCCTCGGATTTCGTCAATCTCGATAACGTCGACCCGATGGCCACCTGGCGGGATCACGCCGCCATCGTCGATGCCGTCGAAGCCCGGGACCTGGAGGAGGCTCGCCGCCGCCTCGACCGCCACTACGAAGGCATCGCGCAGGTAATCACAAACAACAAGACAAGTTCAAATGTGGGAGGAACGCAATGAACACTCTGTCCCGACTTTCGGCGATCGCAATCGCCGCGATGATGGCAACAACAGTCGCGTCAGGCCTCACCCGCCCGGCGCAAGCCGCAACCCTGTCGGGCGGCTTCGACGTCGGGCCTGGCGGATTCCAAGGCAATTTCAATCCGCTTGCAGCCACCGCCGGCTTCACATGGCTCAGCATCTATTTCGAGCCGCTCGTGACTTACGATGCGAAGCTGCAGAAGCCGGTCGGCGTTCTTGCATCGTCCTATGAAGTGAGCCCCGACCAGCTGACCTACATGTTCAAGCTCGTCGACGCGAAGTGGCACGACGGAAAGCCGTTTACCGCCAAGGACGCCAAGTTCACGATGGAGCTTGCCAAGAACGCCAAGACCGGCTCCGTTCTCGCGGCCCGCCTGACGCCGGTTTCATCCGTCGAAGCTCCCGATGAGCACACGCTTGTTCTCAAACTCAGCGCCCCATCTGCAAGCCTCATGGATACGCTCACCAAGGTCATGATGCTGCCCGAGCATGCGCTCGCCGCAATACCGGCCGACCAGCTCGCCAAGAACCCATGGTGGTCGACGTCACCGATCGGCACCGGCGCATTCAAGTTCACCAAGTATGTCAACGACCAGTATGTCGAACTCGCCGCCAACACGGACTACCGCGGCGGGAAGCCGGCCCTGGAGAAGATCATCAATCGCTACTTCGCCGATCCGGCGGCGGCGATCGCCGCTCTTCGCGCCGGCGAAATCCAGTTCACCTATGTCGATTCCAATGAGGTCCCAACATTCAAGGAAGACAAGTCTTTCCGCGTGATCGAAGGCAATTCCTTCGTCGTCAACTATCTGGGATTCAATCATGAATCACCGATCTGGAAGGATTTGCGTGTTCGTCAGGCGGTGATGCGCGCCATCAACCGTGACGCAATCATCCAGAGTCTCTACGGCGGTGCTGCGAAGCCGGCCAATTGCGCCTATGTCGCTGACCAGCTCGTTCCGAAGGACATCGATCCCTATGCTTATGATCCGGAAAAGGCAAAAGCGCTCCTGAAGGAAGCTGGCTGGGACCAGATCAACGGCGGCAAGCCGATCACGCTCCTGACCTACTACACGACGCCCTTGGCGACCAATGTGCTGGCCGCCGTTCAGGCGATGCTGGCGCAGGTCGGCATTAACGTCGTGCCACGTGCCGTCGATGCGCCGACCTATAACAGCATCGTCCTGAAGCCGGACGCGGATATTTCGCAGTTTCAGCTGGTTTATGCCGGCCTGCAAAACGGACCGGACGCCGGCAGCATCAATGTCGGGCTAAACGAAAAGCAGATCCCGCCGGCCGGCCCGAACGTCGTTCGCGCCCGGATGCCCGATCTGACGGCCGCGCTCGATGCCGCCCTCGGCGAGCCAGACGCGGCAAAGCGCGACGGGCGCTATCAGCAGGTCTGCAAGGTCATGAACAGCCAGCTCCCGTGGGGCACGCTCTGGGTGGCAAACCGCTATGGCGTCGTCTCCACCAAGGTCAAGGATTTCGTCTGGACTCCCGCTCCCGGAGGCGGTCCCTACCAGGCCGATCCGCAGCGCTGGTCGATCGCCGAGTAAAGACCGCCCATTGGTACGAGGGGGTGGCATCTGCCACCCTTTCAGGACGGAGTTGCAATGCTGAGATACAGTCTCCGGCGCCTGGCGATTGGGATAGGCATGCTGCTTGCCTTGAGCATGCTGATTTTCCTTCTGCTGCGCCTCACCCCTGGCGATCCGATCGACGCCTATATCGATCCGAATATTCCCATGTCGCCAGCTGATTTGGCCGAGCTGCGCAGCAGGCTCGGTCTCGACCAGCCGCTGCCCGTACAATATCTGGCCTGGTTGCAGCAGGCCTTGGCCGGCAATCTTGGCTACTCGATCAAGCGGATGGATCAGTCGGTGCTCGGCCTCGTCTTGTCGCGGATCGGCCCCACCGTCCTATTGATGGGAACGGCTCTCGTCATCTCGATCATCGTCGGCATCGCCACCGGCATCGTCAGCGCCGTACGGCGCAACTCCTTCGCCGACCTCTCGTTTTCGGTACTTGCCCTCACAGGCATTTCCAGCCCGGCTTTCCTTAGCGCGTTGATCGGACTTTACGTCTTCGCGGTGCGGCTCAAATGGATGCCATCCGGCGGCATGCTGACGCCTGGCGAGGCCTTCTCGATCCTCGATCTGGTGCATCACCTGATCCTGCCTGCATCTCTTCTTGCGGTCGCTCAAGCGGCTCTGATCATGCGCTATATGCGCGCCTCCCTGCTTGAAGTGCTCAATCAGGATTATGTTCGTACGGCGCGGGCGAAGGGTGTCGTCGAGTTCTGGGTGATCGTCAAGCATGCCTTGCGCAATGCGCTGCTGCCTGTCGTTACGCTCATCGGCTCGACCATCGGCCTTGCCATCGGCGGCGCAATCTTCATCGAGAGCGTCTTCAACTGGCCGGGTATGGGCCTGCTGCTGGTCGATTCCGTCGAGACCCGCGACTACCCGGTCATCATGGGCGCGACGCTCATTATCGGAGCCTGCGTGATCGTCGTGAACCTTCTAACGGATATCACCTACGCGGTGATCGATCCGCGCATCAAGGTGGCGTAACTATGCTGGCCAGAACCCCTAGCCGCAGTCCCGGCCCCCTCGCCCGTGCACTCGACCGCTTCCTGATCAACCGCGCCGCCGTTTTCGGTGTCTGCCTGGCTGTTCCTGTCCTGGCAATGATCCTCACCTATCCCCTTTGGTGGAGCTTCAAGCCGAACGACATCGACCTGTTGGCGATGAACTCGGGCCCAAGCCTGAAACATTGGTTCGGTACCGATGGCGTCGGGCGCGATGTGTTTGCCCGCGTCATGGAAGGCGGCCGCATCTCGCTCCTCGTCGCTATTGCGTCGACGCTGCTGTCGGCCGTCATCGGCTTTCTCTTCGGTGCTGTCTCAGCCCTTGGCGGCCGCTGGGCCGACGCCGTGGGCATGCGGTTCGTCGACCTCGTGATGACGTTGCCGCCGGTGATTTTTCTCCTCGTGCTCGCCTCCATCGCCGGCACGGGCATCTGGCCGACGGTACTCGTCATCTCGTTGCTGTCCTGGCCACTTCTGGCGCGAATGGTGCGTGCACGGCTTCTGGAACTCCGTGAGCGTGACTTTGTCATCGCCGCTCGGGGAATGGGCGCCGGCCTGCCGCATCTCCTCTTCCGGCATGGCTTGCCGAATTCGATCGATATCCTTGTTGTCTACGCGACTTTGCAGATTGCCAACGCCATCCTGCTTGAAGCCGGACTTTCCTTCCTTGGCCTCGGCATCGCCCCGCCGGCCGCAAGCTGGGGCAACATGCTGAATGCTGCCCGGTCGACGGCGGTCCTCGAACAATATCCCTGGCAATGGCTGTTCCCGGGTGGGGCGCTCATCCTTGCCGTGCTTGCCATCAACTTCATCGGCGACGGTCTTCGGGACGCTTTTGACCCTCGTGCTGAACTAAACTGATCATCCGAAAGAAAGAGACAATGACGAAATTCAAAGGTGTAATTCCTCCGGTCGTGACGCCACTCAATGCGGATTTCACGGTCGACTATCCGTCCTACACGCGGGTCCTGGAGCACCTCATCGAGGGCGGCTGTCACGGTGTTTTCGTGCTCGGCTCGACAAGCGAAGTAATTTTCCACGATGACAAGACCCGCCGCGAGATCATCGAGCATTCGGCAAAGGTGGTGAATGGCCGCGTGCCCCTGATCGTCGGCGTCATCGATCCGACAACAGATCGCGTCATTCATCACGCTGACGTTGCCAAGCGTGCCGGCGCCGACGCCGTCGTTGCCACCGCGCCTTTCTATACTGTCACCAGCCAAGCCGAGATCCTCGACCATTTCCGCTTTATCCGCGACGCCGTCGACGTACCGCTCGTCGCCTACGACATTCCGGTCTGCGTTCACGTCAAGCTGCAGCGCCAGACGACGGTGACTTTGGCAAGAGAAGGCACGATCATCGGCCTCAAGGATTCGAGCGGCGATGACGGCAACTTCCGCTATGCCCTGCTCGATCTTGCCGATCAGCCGGACGTGTTCCTGATGACCGGCTCGGAGATTGTCGTCGACAACGCCCTGCTGATGGGCGCCCACGGCGTAGTCCCTGGCATCGCCAACGTCGATCCGCATGGTTACGTGCGCCTGTGGGATGCCGCCCAGCGTGGCGACTGGGTCGCCGCACGCAAGGAGCAGGAACGGCTTTGCCGGCTCTTCGAAATCGTCTGGGTTGCCCAGGGCCGCGTCAGCGGCGGCGCCTCCGGCATCGGTGGCTTCAAGACCGCGATGAAGAGCCTCGGCATCATCGACAACGCCGTCATGCCGCGCCCGCGAGCAGCGCTCGACGAAGCTGAAACAGCGAGGATCAACGAGATCCTGCGTGCAACCGGTCTGCTTCGCGGGTGATCTCCATGCAGTCAACCGAACCGATCCTCGCCATTCAGGGCCTCAAGACCATCTTCCGCATTCGCGGAGGCGATGTCACGGCTGTCAACGACGTCGACCTGACCGTCGGCGCGGGAGAGACCGTGGCCTTGGTGGGAGAATCGGGTTCGGGCAAATCGGTAACCAGCCTTTCCGTCATGCGACTTCTGACCCGCAACATCGGGTCGATAGCGGCAGGCAGCATCCGGCTGCGCCGAAAGGACGGATCCGGGTGTAATCTGGTTTCGCTGACGGAAGACGAGATGCGCGACATTCGCGGCGACGACATCGGCATGGTCTTCCAGGAGCCGATGTCCAGTCTCAATCCCGTCTATACGATTGGCGACCAGATCTCCGAGCCCATTCGCATTCATCGCGGAGCAAGCCGGAGAGTCGCGATGGCCAACGCGATTTCGCTGCTGGAGAGCGTCGGGATTCCAGACGCCAAACGTCGGGCTGGCCAGTATCCGCACGAGCTGTCCGGCGGCATGCGTCAACGTGCGACGATCGCCATGGCGCTTGCCTGCGATCCAACCTTGCTGATTGCGGATGAGCCGACCACCGCACTTGACGTGACGATCCAGGCGCAGATCCTGGACCTGTTGCTGAAGCTCCAGCGCGAGCGCGGCATGGCCATACTGTTCGTCACGCACAATCTCGGCGTCGTCGCCCAGATCGCCCATCGCGTCGCCGTCATGTATACCGGCCGCATCGTCGAGGAAGGCCCGGTCGGCGAGGTCTTCAACAATCCAAAGCACCCGTACACGAAGGGCCTCCTCGCCTCGATGCCCCGGCCTGGCGATGCGACCCGGATGAAACAGTCGGGCGAAAAGCTCGCGGCCATCCCCGGTGTCGTTCCGAGCCTCATGAACATGCCTTCCGGCTGCGCCTTCGCACCGCGCTGCCAATTTGCAATCGAGGCCTGCGGGAAAGCGGTTCCGGCACTCGAAGCCGTCGGACCGCTTCATAAGAGCCGATGCATTCGCTGGCGGGAGATTTAGATGACCCAGCCTTTGCTTTCCGTTCGCGACCTGTCGAAAAGCTACGCATCCCACGGTACGCAGCTGACAATCCTGAAGGACATTTCCTTCGACATCGGTAAGGGTGAAGTCGTAGGGCTCGTCGGCGAATCCGGCAGTGGAAAAACGACAATCGGCCGCTCTGTCCTTCGCCTGGTCGAGCCGTCATCTGGCAACGTCCGCTTCGATGGCGTCGAACTGACCGGCCTTTCATCCACGGCGATGCGACGCATGCGTCCGCGCATGCAGTATATCTTCCAGGATCCCTTCGCCAGTCTCTCGCCGCGCATGACCATCGGTGAAATCCTGACCGAGGGCCTGAAAATCCAGCGCATCGGAACCCGCAAGGAACGGCTCGAACGCGCCCGTGTGGCTCTCGAACAGGTCGACTTGCCGGCAGAAGCGATCAATCGCTACGCGCACGAGTTCTCGGGCGGCCAGCGCCAGCGCATCGGCATTGCGCGAGCGCTGACCCTGGCCCCGGAACTGATTGTCGCCGACGAGCCGGTGTCGGCGCTCGACGTTTCCATTCAGGCGCAGGTCATAAACCTGCTGCGCGATCTGCAGCAGCGGCTCGGGCTGACCATGCTGTTCATCTCGCACGACCTGGCCGTCGTGGAGTACATCTGTGACCGGGTGATCGTCCTCTATCTCGGTCGCATCATGGAAATCGCGACGAGCAGCGATCTCTATGCCCGGCCGCAGCATCCCTATACGCGCGCGCTTCTCTCCGCCATTCCCTCCACGGATGTCGGCGCCAAACGCGACCGGCAGGTGCTGAGGGGTGAAATTCCAAGCCCCGCCAATCCTCCGAGCGGCTGTGTTTTCCGCACCCGCTGTCCGCACGCAATCGAAGCCTGCAGCCAGGCCGTTCCGGAGTTGCGGGAAGTCGCGCCGGGGCATCTCAAGGCGTGCATTCGCGACGACATACCTTTGGGAGCCATGCCTTGACGACGCAGAGACGACATTCGATCGCCGGCAATTGGGCGAGCCTTCTCCTGCCGCTCATGGGGAACGACGCGATCGATTTCGCGGCACTCGGCGAAGAGATCGACATCCTGATCGAAGCGGGGGTCGATGGCATCTATTCGAACGGTACGGCTGGCGAGTTCCACAATCAGACCGACGCCGAGTTCGAGAGGATCCAGATCACCCTCGCGGAGCGTTGCACGAGTGCCGGCATGCCCTTCGTGATCGGCGCTTGCCAGCCCGATCCGCACATCGCTCTGTCGCGTGTTGCACGCGCATCCGCTCTGAAGCCGCTGGCGATCCAGGTCATTCTGCCGGACTGGTGGCCGGTCACGGATGTTGAGGCAATCGATTTCCTGAAACGCGCGGCGAATGAGGCAGAGGCAATCCCCCTGATCCTCTACAATCCCCCACATGCCAAGCGGGCACTGTCGCCGCGCGATCTGGCTGCCATCTGCCGCCCGTTGCCTGCCGTCGTCGGCATCAAGCTCGCCGATGGCGATGCCGCTTGGTATGCCGCTGCCCGCGAATACCTTGACGAGTTCGCACTTTTCATTCCCGGCCATCACCTCGCGACCGGCATGAAACACGGCGTTGCCGCCGGCGCCTTTTCCAACGTGGCCTGTCTCAGCCCGCGCGGCGCCCAGTGGTGGACCGATTTGATGGCAGAAGACATCGACGCGGCGCTGGCCATCGAGAAGCGGATTTGCGCGTTCATGGACAGCCACATCGTTCCATTCCGCCAAACTTACGGCTATTCGAATGCCGCGCTCGACAAACTGCTCTGCGCAATCGGCGGCTGGGGCCCCGTCGGAACGGAGCTGCGCTGGCCATACCGCTCCATCGAGAAAGCCGAGGCAGACCGGCTCCGAGCGATCGCCCGAGCGGAGTTGCCCGAACTCTTCCGTTGAGCATGCGAAGATCCAACTTCAAGGACCGGACGGATTTCGCGGACCCTACGCACTGTGGCGCCAATGTATCTGACGGAAGAGCGCAAGCGCTCGACCGTCTGGATCTCGCCGTGCCATTTCGTCAATCGTCAGTCGGAATATGCGAGTCAGCCGCTATTGTCTCGATGTTGTTCCGGACATGCCGCACGCCATCGACAGCGAGTACCGCGAGTTCAACCTTGCGTGCCATTCCTATCGTTTCGACTTGTCCCTCAAGGGTCACGGTATGGCCGTCCGCGTGAACGTCAATACTGTCGATATCAAGGTCAGGGATGTTCTCGAGGTTCTCAGTCACCTTCGCTTCCAGTTCACCGCTGTCGTCGCGATCGATCATACCTGGGCGCAGCGAATCCTTGAGAGGATTCTCATTGCCATCCTCGTCCACACCGTCCACCCGGAAGCCACTATTGTCGTCTCGGCCGGAGTCATCTGAACCATAGGCGCGATTTGCCGAAGCGGCTCCTTTTGGCCCCTTATCGGCATAAGGCCAGCCTTCATCGATATTGCGCTCTTCGAGATCGCGATAGTCTTCTTCACGCGACAGTTCCTTGTCCTTCCCGGGCATGATGATCTCCATCGGTTGCGCTGTCTTGAAGAAACTCATCGGTCCCGAGATTGTTCAGGACCGGGTCCGGCGCTCAATGCCGGCGGGACACAATGGCACGCTGATCGCATCGCACTAGATATGGCGGCGAAAAGGTGATTGCATGGCGCCGTTTTCACAGGCTGCTTCGGCGCGTTGAGCCGGACGACGCAGAGCGCCGTTTGCGAAGGGAGCAGCAATGTCCGTATCATCTTTCAGCCTTGAGGGCCGTATCGCCGTCGTGACCGGTGCCAGCCGTGGGCTCGGCCAGGCGATCGCGCTGGCGCTTTCCGATGCAGGCGCGGATCTGTGTGTGACGGCGCGCGAGGAAGCTGCCCTTGCTGAGACCAGAGCGCGCATCGAGGCGCGCGGCAGGCGCTGTTATATTGCGGCCCAGGACGTGACCGACCTCGCGTCGATCGAAACGACCCTGTCAGCCTTTGAGGATTCGGCCGGCCATATCGACATTCTGGTCAACAACGCCGGCGTCGAGCAGGTGTCCCCGTCGCTGGATGTCCATGGCGAGCTCTGGGACCGGATCATCGACACCAACCTCAAGGGCTCCTTCTTCTGGGCACAAGCGACGGCCCGGCAGATGGCGCGGCAAGTCTCGGGCGGCAGCATCGTCAATCTCTGCTCACTAACTTCCTTCGTCGGCATTCCGACCGCGGTGCCCTACGGGGCATCGAAATCCGGACTGCTCGGGATGACGCGGGCGCTGGCCACGGAGTGGGCGGGAATGAACATCCGCGTCAACGCGATCGCGCCCGGTTATTTCCGTACCGCGATGACGGAGGACTTCTATCGTGACGAGGCCTGGCAGGCGCGCATGCTGGATCGGATCCCGCAACGCCGCTTCGGCGAAGCCGCCGACATCGGCGGCGCCGTGATTTTCCTCGCCAGCGACGCGTCCGCCTACATCACCGGCCACTGCCTTCCAGTCGACGGCGGTTTCCTTGCGTCAATCTGAGAGATCTTCCGCAGAACTCAGCCCTACGGCCGACCCTATCTGAACCGGTACGCGGCTTGCTCGGCTAATGAGTAGCGGGCGCCGCCGCCCAGGATCGGACTACCTTCCTGGCAATGCCGGCAGCAGCCTTTTGCATAAGTGTTTTCGCATGTTAGTGCCGTGGAGGCCAAACCGGTGCGAAGGGCAAGGCGGCTGCGGCGACGATCATGGAACACCTCGCAGCTGTGCGAAAAAGGCGTTGAAGGCGCCGATGGCGAGAGGTACGTACATAACGGCTACGGTGAAGCGCAGAGACCGCATGAGCGCAAAACCGTGCGAGGACTATCCGCGCCGTTTCCGGCGCAAACGAGGGCACCTGCAATGAGCGACGTTTCCTTTTACGACTATGCCAAGCTGAGTGCGGAGGCGAAAGCCAATCTCCTGCGCCGATCTGAGACCGATATTTCTGGTTTCATCGAAAAGGTGCGGCCGATCCTTGAGGCGGTGCGCGCTGAAGGCGACCGCGCGGTGGCGCGCTTCGGGCGGGAGCTCGACAAGGCCGACATCTCCGAGGATCGCATCAAGGTCAGCGAAGCCGAGTTCGACGCCGCCTTCAAGCTCGTCGATGACGCTGTCATCGACTCTATCAAGTTCAGCATCCAGAACATCCGCTCCTTCCACGAGGAGCAGAAGCCGCCGGCCATGTCGCTGAAGGAAATCCGGAACGGGGCCTTTGCCGGTGACCGGTTTACGCCGATCCGGTCCGTGGCACTCTACGTGCCGCGCGGCAAGGGCTCGTTTCCGTCAGTGACGATGATGACTTCGGTGCCGGCCGTGGTCGCAGGTGTTCCCGAGCTTGCCATCGTCACGCCACCGGCACCTGATGGCACGGTGGACGCGGCAACGCTGGTGGCCGCCCGCCTTGCCGGCGTCGAAACGGTCTACAAGGTCGGCGGCGCACAGGCGGTTGCGGCCGTCGCTTACGGCACGGAGACGATCAAGCCGGCGCTCAAGATCGTCGGTCCCGGCAGCCCTTGGGTGGTCGCGGCCAAGCGCAGCCTTGCCGGCGTCATCGACACCGGCCTGCCCGCCGGCCCCTCGGAAGCCATGATCTTCGCCGACGATACCGTGCATGGCGGCCTTGCGGCACTCGATCTCTTGATCGAGGCCGAGCATGGGCCGGACTCCTCCGCCTATCTCGTCACCCACAGTCGCCGCGTCGCGGAAGAGGCGCTCGCGGCCCTGCCGCAGCATTGGGCGCGGATGACCGAACAGCGCGTCGCCTTTTCCCGGACGGTCCTCTCGGGCACCTGCGGCGGCATCGTGCTGACTTCGTCGCTCGAAGAGAGCTACGAAGTCGTGAACGCCTTCGCGCCCGAGCACCTGGAAATCCTGTCGCGCGACGCCTTCGCCCATCTCGGCCATATCACCGAGGCCGCCGAAATACTGCTCGGCCTCCACACGCCTGTCAGCATTGCCAACTTCTGCCTGGGGCCGAACGCCGTGTTGCCCACGAGCCGCTGGGCGCGCACCTTCGGGCCGCTCTCGGTCACCGATTTCGTCAAGCGCAGTTCGATCGGCTACGTCACGGCGCCGGCATATCCTGAGTTTGCCCAACATGCCCACCGGCTCGCCGTCTACGAGGGCTTCTCCTCGCATGCCCACGCGGTCTCGCCGGTCCGCGACGCCTATCTGCGAAGGGATGGCGAACGCTGAAGATAGATAGCAGTGGCGTTGCCGATTATGCCTAAATCAACAACTCAAAGGACAAAGAGAGGGTAACCATGACAGACCAATCCATCAGACACCAATTCTCTCGCCTCGCCTTCGCCGTCGGCCTCGTCGGGCTGCTGACGCAGGCGCTGCCTGCCGGTGCGGCCGACATTCCAGCCAAGCCGGAGGCGGGCAGCTTCAAGCTCGGCATCGAGCCCTGGCTCGGCTACGGCCAGTGGCACGTGGCAGCCGCCAAGGATCTCTTCAAGAAGCAGAACCTCGAAGACGTCCAGATCGTCAATTTCACCGAGGACAAGGACATCAACGCAGCGCTGGCGAGCGGCCAGCTTGATGCGGCCAACATCGCCACCCACACCGCCATGGCGATGGTCGCCGCAGGCCTGCCTGTCAAGATCGTCTCGCTCCTCGATTTCAGCCTCTCGGCCGACGCGATCCTCGCCGGCGGTGACATCAAGAGCGTGGAAGACCTGAAGGGCAAGAACATCGCCTTCGAAGAAGGAACGACGAGCGACATCCTCCTCAACTACGCGCTGGCCAGCCACGGCCTCACCATCGATGACATCACCCGCGTGCCGATGCCGGCCGCCGATGCGGGCTCGGCGCTGATTGCCGGCCGCGTCCCCGTTGCCGTCACCTACGAGCCCTATATCTCCGCCGCCCGCGCCCAGGACAAGAACATCAAGATGCTCTTCGAGGCCGGCAAGGATCCGGGCCTCGTCTCGGACGTCTTCGTGGTGCGCGAGGAAGTGCTGAAGTCGAAGCCAGGCCAAGTGCTGGCGATGCTGAAGGCCTGGGACGCCGCGCTCGCCGACTACAAGGCCAACACGGCGGAAGACCGGACGATCATCGCCAAGGCAGTCGGCGCCTCGCCGGAAGATCTCGCGACCGCCTTCGACGGCGTGCAGTATTACTCGACCGCTGAAGCAGCAAAGGCCTTTGCCGGCGACTTCACCAGCAGGACCTTCGGCGACGTGCTCAAGGCGGCCAAGCAGGCTGGCATTCTGACCGCCGACGTATCGGCCGAGAAGATCATTGATCCCTCCTTCGTCGACGCTGCCAACAAGTAGCGGCGCTTCAAGAAACGGATAAGCCATGTCTGCTCCCGAAGCCTCCTCCACATCCAAGGGCGGCTCCCGAGCGCAACCGCGCGCGGGCGTCGGCCGACCGCCGAGCGCCTTCCGCATCGGCGATCCGCTCGGCGCGCACGCGTTCGTGGCGATTGCAGTCTGCGTCTTTGTGCTGCTCTTTGCGTTGTGGTGGGCGGCGACGGGGACGGGCTGGGTCAAGCCGATCTTCCTGCCGCACCCTGGCGCTGTTCTTTCCAAGATGGTGGAACTGGCGCTGGACGGTACGCTCTTAAGCGACGCCGGCGTCAGCCTTTACCGTATGGCGGTCGGCTTCGCGCTCGCCTCGGCGATGGCGATTCCGATCGGCATCATGATCGGCTGCTTCAAGACCTGGGAAGCGGCGATCGAACCCTTCGTCGATTTCGTGCGCTACATGCCGGTCGTAGCCTTCGTGCCGCTGACCATCCTGTGGGCCGGCACCGGCGATATTCAGAAATTCGTGATCATCTGGATCGGCACCTTCTTCCAGCAGGTGCTGATGGTGATGGACTGCGTCAAGCGCGTGCCGCCCGATTTCGTCGGGCTCGGGCGCACGCTCGGCCTCTCGGAAACGCGCATTCTGACACGCATCGTGCTGCCCTCGTCGCTGCCCGGCATCTGGGATACGCTGCGCATCAGCCTCGGCTGGGCTTGGACCTGGCTGGTGCTCGCGGAACTGGTCGCCGCCACGTCGGGGCTGGGATACCGCATCGTCGTCTCGCAACGCTATTTCCAGACGCAGACGATCATCGGCTACATCCTTCTGCTTGGCGTGCTCGGCCTGATCACCGACCAGAGCATGAAGGCGCTGGAGCGCGTCCTCTTCCGTTATGCGTCGAGGCATTGAGATGAGCGAGCCGAAACTGAAGCTACAGTCCCTCAACAAGTGGTACGGTTCGAAGAAGAACCGCATGCACGCACTGAGCGACATCGACCTGGAACTGGCCGATAACGAATTCGTCTCACTGGTTGGCGCGTCCGGCTGCGGCAAGAGCACGCTCCTGTCGATCGTCGCGGGCCTGCAGGGCTTCGACGACGGCGTGCTCCTGACGGACGGGGTGCCGATCGTCGGACCGGGCCTCGACCGCGGGGTCGTCTTCCAATCCTATACGCTTCTGCCCTGGCTGACGGCGCAGCAGAACGTGGAATTCGCGCTGAGCGCCGCGGGGCTCACGGGTGCGGAGTGCCGCGACGTCGCGCGCCACCATATCGAGTTGGTGAAACTCGGTCGCTTCGCCGACAGCTTTCCCTCCGAACTCTCCGGCGGCATGAAGCAGCGCGTGGCGATCGCTAGGGCCTTGTCTTATCGGCCCAAGATGCTGCTGATGGACGAGCCGTTCGGCGCACTCGATGCCCTCACCCGCCACCAGATGCAGGAGCTTCTGACCCAGATCTGGGAAGAGCACCGCCTGACCGTGCTCTTCGTCACCCACGACGTCGAGGAGGCCGTCTACCTTTCGGACCGGATCGTCGCCATGAGCATCAATCCCGGCCGCATCAACGCGACCTTCCACGTCGGCCTCGCCCGGCCACGGCATCAGGACATGATCGCCACGCCGGACTTCATCGCCCTGCAGAAGGACGTGCTCGCCGCCATCCGCGCCGGATCACAACAGGACGACGGCCACTGATCTCGTTCGCGGTGCTTTGTCGAGCATCGGACGGGGGACGAACCAGCAGGGTCAGGGCCCGCCGTCCTTACCCGCGCGGCTCCAATCGCCGATGAACCCTCTTTGGCGCGGCGTATCGGTTCCAGACCTCTCGGCGTCTTCGCCTAATCGGCGACCGATCAATGTCGGCGACGTGTCAGCGCAATGCGAGACAACTGCCTCCTTCCAACTTCTCGTCTGACGGCAGGAGCGCGTTGTAGTGGAAAACCATTGCAGGGAGCCTTCCGAGGAAAAATCTTTCACCCTATGACCGCACACACGAAAAAATAAAATCTATGTAATCTATATACTATGTGCCAGTCTTTCCCGACTTGCCCGCCTGCCCGTCCGGCAGCAGCGTGAAGCAGCAACGGGAGATTGAAAATGACGCGACAGATCAAGCTTGGTGCATTCCTTCCTGGTGGCGGGCAGCACATTGCGTCCTGGCGTCATCCGGATCAGCCGCTCGACGGGGCGACGAGCCTGAAGTTTCACATCGAGCTTGCGCAGGCGGCCGAACGTGGTCTTTTCGATGCCTATTTCCTGGCGGACGGGCTGGCGGTGGCTTTCGGCGGCGGCATCGAAGGCGGCAATGCAAAGGTAGCCGGGTTCGAGCCCGTCACGCTGTTTTCAGCCCTGGCGCCCTTCACCGAAAATCTCGGTTTCATAGCGACGGCGTCAACCACTTACGAGGAACCCTATTCGGTCGCCCGCAAATTCGCTTCGCTCGACCTGATCTCCGGCGGGCGCGCCGGATGGAACGTGGTGACCACCGCAACCGAAGCCGCGGCACGGAATTTCAACCTCGACAAGCAAATCCCTCATGCCGCACGCTACCGCCGGGCCGAAGAGCATCTCGCGGTGGTGAAGAAGCTTTGGGAAAGTTTCGAGGATGACGCCTTTATCCGCGACCGCGAAAGCGGTGTCTATTTCGATGTTGACAAGGTGCATCGCACCAATCATCGCGGCGAGCACTTTTCCGTCGAGGGGCCGCTCAATGTTCCGCGTTCGCAACAGGGACATCCGGTGATCGTGCAGGCCGGACAATCCGATGACGGGCGCGGACTTGCGGCGGCGACCGCCGAAGTCATCTTCACGGCACATCAGAAGCTCGAAAGCGCGCGGGAATTCTACCGGGATGTCAAGAACCGTGCCCGCGCCTTCGGCCGCGATCCGTCCCATGTCCTGATCATGCCTGGTGTCTCGCCTTTCGTCGGCCGGACAGAGGCCGAGGCGCGTGAAAAATACGAGCGACTGACGAGCCTGATTGTGGAGGAGGACGGACTGGCGCTGATCAACGCGCTGACCGGTGGCGAACTCGACCTTGCCGGCTGCGATCTCGATGGTCCGCTGCCGCTGGCGCCGCCGACAGAGGGGATGAAGAGCCGGCAGGAGCTGATCCGCCGCATCGCGGACGACAACGATTTTTCTATTCGCCAGCTCTATCAATGGATCGCGTCCGCGCGCGGCCATTTCACGATCGTCGGCTCGGCCGAACAAGTCGCCGATACGCTGCAGGAATGGTTCGAGAACGAGGCTGCGGACGGCTTCAATATCCTGCCGCCCTGGCTGCCTACCGGCCTCAACGATTTCGTGGATCTCGTCATTCCCGAACTGCAGCGCCGCGGGCTGTTCCGGACTGCTTATGAAGGCAAGACGCTGCGCGAAAATCTCGGGCTGCCATTTCCCCACACGAGGTGGAGTGCCGCCTACACCGAAGCCGCCGAATAAGCGAAACCGCAAAAGGAGCACTGGCCATGGCCCTGGATACGGAACAGCAGATCGCCCTGCAGAGCTATAACATCACCTCTTTCTGGCGGCAGAAGCCGGTGCGGGAGGCCCTGGCATTCTTGCGCAATTTCCTGTCGCGCTATGGTCTGCTGATTGTCTTTGCGCTCTTTTGGGAGATCGCACCGTCGCTCGGCTGGACCAATCCGGCTGTGTTGCCGCCGCTGGGCGCGATTTTGCGGGCCCTCTGGAACGGCGTTACCGTCGGCACCTTCTCCGGCGACATTCTCATCAGCCTGCAGCGCGCGGGCACAGCCTTTGGCGCGGCAGTCGGCGTCGGCATTCCGCTCGGCCTGTTCATGGGGCATATCCGGATCATCGAGCGCAGCCTCGATCCCATCCTGCAACTGTTCCGCCAGACCTCGGCGCTCGCGCTTTATCCGGTCTTCATCCTGCTGCTCGGTCTCGGCGAAACCTCGAAGATCTTCGTGATCTTCTGGGCGACGCTCTTCCCGATCCTGCTCGCCACCATCGGCGGCGTGAAGCAGGTGGATCCGAAGTTGATCGAGATGGCACGCGTCTATGGCACCAAGCCGCTCACCGTCTTCCGCCGTGTGGTTTTGCCGGCGGCCCTGCCGCAAATCTTCGTGGGCCTTCGACTCAGCGCCACGACCGCACTTCTGCTGCTCATCGCCGCCGAAATGATCGGCGCCAATTCCGGCATCGGCTTTCAGGTGATGAACGCCCAATACAACTTCCAGATTCCATTGATGTTCGCCGCCATCCTTTTGCTCGCCCTCCTCGGTCTGTCGGCGAATTTCATTCTGGAGACCCTGCAGGCCCGGCTCTGCCGCTGGTCCAAGGTCAAGAACTGATCATCCGCATATCTCAGCCCTTCCACTCCAAACTTTCCACGGAGACTAACATGCAGATTTCCCGTCGCTCCTTCGGCCGCATGGCCGCCGCCGCTAGCCTTCTCCTCGCGGGCACGGCTGGCACCGTCTTCGCAGCCGAGCCCGAGCAGGTCACCATTCGCTATCTCGCAAGCCAAGGCGGCCTTTCCGGTCACGAGCTTGCCGAAGCACTCGGCTATTTCAAGGATACGGGCATCACCTTCAAGAATGTCGGCTATGCCCAGGGCGGGCCTGCCTCGCTCTTCGCGCTGGCTTCCGGCGACGTCGAACTCGGCAGCGCGGCGACGGCCGCCGTCCTGAACTCGATTGCTGGCGGCAATGATTTCGTCGCCGCCTATGCGTCGAACGGCATCAACAAGACCACCGAGAGCATTTTCTACACGCTTGAAGGCAACCCGATCAAATCCATCAAGGATCTCGCCGGCAAGACGATCGCTGTCAACACGCTTGGCGCCCACCTCGACTATACCGTACGCGAGGCGCTCCACTCCGTCGGCCTGCCGGAAAACGCCGCCAAGCTCGTGGTCGTGCCCGGCCCGCAGCTGGAACAGGTCCTGCGCTCAAAGCAGGTCGACATTTCGGCTTTCGGCTATTGGCAGAAGACTTTTGAAGGCGCCGCCCTGAAGAACGGCCCCCTTCAGAAGGTTTTCGGTGACACGGATGTTCTCGGCGAAATCGCCGGCGGCTTTGTCGTGCTGCGCCGCGACTGGATCAAGCAGCATCCGGCCGCCGCCAAGACCTTCGTCGAGAAGTCGCAGGCCGCGCTCGAATATGCCCGCCTCCATCCCGAGGAAACGAAAGCTGTCATCGCCAAGGTTCTTGCCTCGCGCAACGAGAACCCTGATATCGCGCAGTATTTCACCGGTTACGGCGTGCGCGAGGGCGGCAAGGCCGTTCCACGCGACTTGCAATTCTGGATCGACATCCTCGCCCGCGGCGGCGTCCTGCAGCCGGGACAGCTGAAGGCCGAGGATATTCTTTACGATCCGGCGAACTTCGCCGTCGCCGCGAATTGAGGAAGCAGACAGATGGCACTCGCTGAACTTGCCACGCGTGGAGAGGTGACGATCCGGAACCTTTCCAAATCCTTCTCGATCAACGGGCGCCATCTCAATGTGCTCCAAGCGGTCAATAACCAGATTCGCGCCGGTGAGAGTCTGGCTATTGTCGGAGCCTCTGGCTCCGGCAAGACGACCCTGCTCAGGGTTCTCGCCGGCCTCGAAGAGGCCGACCGAGGCGAGGTATTGATCGACGGTCAGCCGGTCCATGGTGTGGGCACCGATCGTGCCGTGATCTTTCAGGAGCCACGGCTTCTCCCTTGGCTGAGCGTGCTCGACAACGTCGCCTTTCCGCTGGAAAACCGCGGATTGCGAAAAGCAGAGGCTCGGGATCGCGCCCGACACTACGTGGAACTCGTCGGTCTCGGCGATTTCACCGAGGCGCTGCCGGCCCAGCTCTCGGGAGGCATGGCGCAGCGTGTCGGCATCGCAAGGGCGCTAGCGGTGAAACCGGAAATTCTGCTTCTCGACGAGCCCTTCGGCGCGCTTGATGCCATGACCAAGATCACGATGCAGGAAGAGCTGGCGCGCATCTGGCGGGAGGAAAAGGTCACCATGATCCTGGTAACCCACGATCTCGAGGAGGCCGTCTACCTTGCCGACCGGGTCCTCATTCTCGCCAAGGAGAAAGGCGGCCGCACACGCGAGATCGACATCGACCTGCCACGCCCACGTAACCGGAGCGAGGCGCGTTTCGTCAAGTTCCGCGAGCAACTCTTGAACGAGTTCGGGCTGCACTGACCGCGGGCCTGGAACACAAACAGAAGAACGTTATCCAGCAGATCAGCGACCGTGCGGCGAACGCCGTCCGCCCACGATCGAGGCCGAGGGTCGGGAGGCTGTTCGCGAGATCGTTGCGGCCGGCGGCTGTGTTGGTTTGTTTCCCGGGCCGAGTTTGGACGGGGCCGATGCTTTGTTCCTTTGGAAATCGTGGGGGCCGACGACATGCTTATGGACGAGGCCCTGATCTGTCTCAAGGAGCGAACCGGAGCCAAGCCAGTCAACGCCTTCTTCAAGATCGCGCGGTCGGAGGACCTCGTCAAACATTGATGAAGGCGGGTGCCGGCCGTTCTATTCCGCGACGGCGTCCCTCAACGATCGACAACACCTTATCGCAAACTCCGAAATGCCGCCCTGATCTCTTCGCTGAACAGTTTCGGTTCCTCCCAGGCGGCGAAGTGGCCTCCCTTCGAGGCGCGGTTATAGTAGACCAGCTTGGGATAGGCGCGGGAGAGCCATTCCTTCGGGGGCTTGTAGACCTCGCCGGGGAAAACAGTCACGCCGACGGGCACCTGAATCGCCGTAAGCTTCGCGCCTGAGACCGTGTTCTCCCAGTAGATGCGTCCGCTCGAAGGCCCGGTGTTCGTCAGCCAGTAGAGGGTGATGTTGTCGAGGATCATGTCCTTTGTCAGAGCCTTTTCAGGTTCACCGCGCGTGAAGACCCAGTCTGCGATCTTGTCATAGAGCCAGGCAGCTAGGCCGACTGGAGAGTCCGCAATACCGTAACCGACAGTTTCCGGACGCGTATTCATGATGGCGGCGTACCCGAAGCCATTATTCAGAAAATCCCTGGCATCGTCGAAGATCTTCTTCTCGTCGGGAGAAAGAGTCGCGGGGGCCGGGGCGCCGTTCTTGAGCGCCTGGGCAGCGTCCGGCGGAAAGGTGGTGCCCCGCTCGATCCGGTTGACGTGAATGCCGAGTAGGCCTTCCGGTGCCCGCCGGCCAAGGGCATCGGAAATGATCGCGCCCCAGTCACCGCCTTGGGAGACGTAGCTTTTGTAACCTAGACGCTTCATGAGCACGTCCCAAGCGCTCGCGATGCGCTGGGGGTTCCATCCGGTCGTGTTCGGCTTCTCCGAAAAACCGAAGCCCGGGATGGACGGCAGCACGAGGTGGAAGGCGTCTTCGGCCTTGCCTCCGTGCGTCGTTGGATCGGTTAGCGGGCCAATCACATTGAGGAGTTCGAACACTGAGCCCGGCCAACCATGCGTCATGATCAACGGCAGCGCGTTCTCGTGCGGGGAACGCACGTGAATGAAATGAATATCAAGCCCGTCGATGTTCGTCAGGAACTGCGGAAAGGCATTCAGCCTCCTCTCGGCGTTGCGCCAGTCGTAGCCGGTCTGCCAGTATTCGACGAGACCGCGCAGCTTTTCCGGCTGGACGCCTTGGGATCGATCTGTGACGGTCTCACCGTCAGGCCAGCGCGTGGCGGCGAGCCGCCGCCGCAGGTCAATCAATTCCGCTTCAGGAACCTCGGCCTTGAAAGGGCGAATTTCGCCGTTCCAGCCCGGTTTCGCCATTCTGGTTTCTGCCGCTTTCGCAAGCGACGGCAACACCGCGGTCGACAGGGCGATAGCCGTTCCCCCGAACAACAGCGTCCGACGAGAAAGGTCGATGGCTTCTACCTTGGCACTTGCTGTCATGACGTATCCTCCTCCTTTGTCGGACTATTTCACGGTCTCAAGGAGCTTCGCATTCTTGGTGACGATGTATGTCGCCAATTCCGAAGCCTTGCCTTCGCCGACGTTGCGCGCGGAATGGACAACGCCATCGGGGATGAACAGGGTCTCGCCAGCTTTGAGCGTCAGGGCTTCCCTGCCCTCTAGCTTGTATTCGAGTGTCCCTTCGAGAACGTAGGCAACTTCCTCGCCAGGATGTCTATGATTCACTGCGAAAGCGCCGGGATTGAAGTCGACGCGCACCTGGACGACTTCCTTGCCGGCGACGCTGATGTCCTCCTTCACCAGATCGGTCCGCTGAATTTCGGGCTGCTGGGCCTGCGCGGGCTGGTAGATGACGGCGGCAGCGACAAGAGCCGCGGAGACGATAAACCGTGCGTTCATGGATTGCTCCTTCGTTGGCACTAGCAGGCGCAACCAATGCCCCATGCTTCCGAGCCAAAATCGGACCGTTCGGTATCCCGGATATTTCTGATGCCGGTCGCAAATGTATCGGAACCAAGCCAACCGAGGGTCTGGATACAATGCAATACAAAATCGTCCGCCGCAGATTCTGCGTGGCTTGACGATATGTTGCATATGCATCATTATGCCTTACAGGGAATGAGCCCAACGGTCTCTCCTGTACAATATCATCATTCTAGAACAAACATTCTGTTGCGTACGCAACATACAGGCAAATTGGTACGGAACTGGTTGGCGACGGTCTCGCCAAGCTTCCGCAATCACTATCGTCGCCTCCAGAGGCGAGCAACAACACACGAAGGAGCCTTGAAATGTTGAAACACTCGATACCCCTCCTTTCCTCGCTCATGCTGAGCGCGGCATCGGCTGGTTCAGCCGGCGCTTCTCCCAGCAGCATCCATGCCGAGATCGGATACATAGAGGTAGCCCCCGACATCACGCTTCGACGCATGGTCGCCCACAGCGCCGCGCCTAAGGGGACTGTTCTCTTCCTCCACGGATTTCCGGAGACGCTACTCGTCTGGAAGGATA
Organism: Rhizobium sp. RHZ02; assembly: GCF_014851575.1. Classification (NCBI taxonomy): domain Bacteria; kingdom Pseudomonadati; phylum Pseudomonadota; class Alphaproteobacteria; order Hyphomicrobiales; family Rhizobiaceae; genus Rhizobium; species Rhizobium sp. RHZ02. The sequence goes on along the minus strand of NZ_JACUZX010000011.1, from coordinate 732 downwards.
TCGCGAACGCACTTGCGCGGGACTACGAAGTCCATGCTATCGATTGGCCAGGCTACGGAATGTCATCGCGACCCGCAGTCGCGACGTTCTCGTATTCGCCACGAGACTACGCCGACATTCTGAGAGCCTACATCAAGTCTGCGCATGTCGATCGCTCAAGGCTGACAATTTACGCGACCGATATCGGATCGCTTCCCGCATTGCTGGCAGCGATTGAGGAACCTGATATCGCCAAGAACATCGTCGTCGGAGACTTCGCTCCGTTCAACAGGCCCGAATACATGTACAAGAGCCTCCAGAACCTCAAGAGCGAGCCGGCGGCATCCAAAACCCGTATCCACATGAACGGGACGAGCGCGGAAATCCTCGCAAACGCCTATCGCCGCGGCCTGCCACCCGAGGAACAGTTCGACCTTCCGGCCGAGGTGCTGAAGGACATGACGGAGGGATGGGGGCACGGCGACATCACGTCCGCTGACGCGTTCTACCAATACTACTCGCACTTCACGCGCGACCAGGACTATCTCGAAGAGCACCTCGGTGAACTCAAGACTCCCGTCAAACTCGTCTGGGGCGAAAAGGACCTCTACATCAAGAAAGAGATGGTCGATCGTGAAGAACTCGCTTTCAGGCAGGTTGTTGCGGCATCGGTCGGCTCTGGAACGTGAGGAGGAGTGCGGCGAACAGACACAAAAGTTGCCTGAACCATCGCAGCAGGAGGGAGAAGTTGTA
>NZ_JACUZX010000119.1:0-258 GCF_014851575.1 Rhizobium sp. RHZ02 | reverse complement strand
CCAATGGCGCCAACAACCTGCGCAATCGCGCCTCCGAGATCAACCGTGAGCGCGGCGCTGGCGTCGCCAACCGGGCGGACCGCGCAGCCGACGTGCGCAGAAGCACCGCGGAGGGTCTGAAAAACCGTGGTGGTAACGCCGGGCAAGCCGGCCTCAACCGCCCCGGCGGTGGGGTCGCCAACCGGCCAGCGGCAGGAAATCGGCCAGGCGCCGGCGCGGGCGTAAATCGCCCCGGTGGCGGAAACCGGCCGGCGGCCG
>NZ_JACUZX010000118.1:0-261 GCF_014851575.1 Rhizobium sp. RHZ02 | reverse complement strand
CCAACCTGGTCGTGACGCCTGCCTTCTCCGAGATGGTCAAGGAATCGATCCCGGCGCTGCGCCGCGTCGTTGCGGCGGCCCTGCAAGCCGGCCTGCCGGTTCCGGCGCTGACCTCGGCGCTGACCTACTTCGATGCCTATCGCCAAGGCCGCGGCACCGCGAACCTGATCCAGGCGCAGCGTGACTTCTTCGGCGCGCACGGCTTTGATCGCCTCGACAGCAAGGACTTCCACCACGGCCCGTGGGGTAGCGGTGCGGCGA
>NZ_JACUZX010000117.1:0-265 GCF_014851575.1 Rhizobium sp. RHZ02 | reverse complement strand
AACAAGGTGGCGGCCGCCGAGCCGGTCAAGGCCTGAGCGTGCGACAGGAAGGGAAGAGACACATGAACAAGCTTGTTACCAGCCTCCTGTCGCTGGCCGTCGTCGCTGGTTTGAGCGGCGCGGCACTCGCCGAGGAAGCCACCCCGAACGGGGCTGCGCCGGCAGAGCATGCCGAAGGCGCAACGCCGCACTATCCGCTCATGCATCCGAAGCATGAGCACTGGACCTTTGCCGGCCCGCTCGGCCATTACGACAAGGGCCAGCT
>NZ_JACUZX010000116.1:0-273 GCF_014851575.1 Rhizobium sp. RHZ02 | reverse complement strand
CCGGATGGCCGAGGAAGTTCGGCATGTAGAAGACGAAGTAGGCGTAGACCAGCAGGAAGATCGAAACGCCAAGCGCATCCTTCAGCGTCGCGTAGGGCGTGAAGCGAACCGTGTCGGTCTTGGTCTTCACCTCGACGCCGGTCGGGTTCGTCTGGCCGACGACATGCAGCGCCCAGATGTGCAGGACGACGACGCCGGCAATGACGAAGGGCAGCAGGTAGTGCAGCGAGAAGAAGCGGTTCAGCGTCGGGTTGTCGACGGCAAAGCCGCCGA
>NZ_JACUZX010000115.1:0-278 GCF_014851575.1 Rhizobium sp. RHZ02 | reverse complement strand
CGTCGCCGGTCGTCCGGCGCCCTCGCGGAGCGCAGCACCGAAGGTGCGGACAGCGCGTGAGCGCAGAACTCAAGGTTCTATCCTTCATGAAGAAAGAGAAACGTGGACGGCGAAAGCTCGCCATACCCGCTGTCTGCGAAGCAGATCGGCAGGCGTATTGCGTTGCGATGGTCACCTGACTGGTGCCATCTATGTTCTAAAAAGCACGGGAAGGTTCATCCCCTAGACAAGTCGAAGACTTGTCGGAGGGCGTCTTACCAATTCCACAGCTTCCTTAG
>NZ_JACUZX010000114.1:0-283 GCF_014851575.1 Rhizobium sp. RHZ02 | reverse complement strand
TCTCTTTCAAAGAACCGAAATCTCTTCCGGTCCCGCAAGCTCCGCCGCCCACGTTTCTCTTTCTTCTCATCTTCAATTGTCAAATAACAGACCAGATACCCCGGTCGAATTTCCTCGCCTCAAACCCGAAAGCTCAAGGAACCAATCAGCAGCTATGCCAATCTTAAAAGAAACTTAAGAGCGAAGGACTTCGTCGCCAGCAGCGCCGCCGCCCTCGTTCAGTGAGGGGGCTTATAGATCCTACCCCTTTTCTAAGTCAACAGCGCCAGACAAAGTTTTTTGA
>NZ_JACUZX010000113.1:0-287 GCF_014851575.1 Rhizobium sp. RHZ02 | reverse complement strand
ACCTCCTTTCTAAGGAAGCTGTGGAATTGGTAAGACGCCCTCCGACAAGTCTTCGACTTGTCTAGGGGATGAACCTTCCCGTGCTTTTTAGAACATAGATGGCACCAGTCAGGTGACCATCGCAACGTAATACGCCTGCCGATCTGCTTCGCAGACAGCGGGTATGGCGAGCTTTCGCCGTCCACGTTTCTCTTTCTTCATGAAGACAAAAAACCGCGCTTGTCCGGCTTGTGCTGGACCGGTTCCCGAATGGGCCCGTAGCTCAGTTGGTTAGAGCACACGCTTGA
>NZ_JACUZX010000112.1:0-290 GCF_014851575.1 Rhizobium sp. RHZ02 | reverse complement strand
TCCCGCGTCTTAAGACGAAGTACCATAGGCGCTGGGGCGTTTCACGGCCGTGTTCGGAATGGGAACGGGTGCAGCCGCCCCGCCATAACCACCAGGTCAGCGAAGCGCAACAAATGAGAAGCTGGTGCAGTTTTCACTGCGTTTGAACACGTCTTGCATCATCTCCCGACACGTCTGTGTCGCAGATGAGCATTGATCAATGAGAACGATCAAGCCAATCGAGCTATTAGTACCGGTAAGCTTCACACATTGCTGCGCTTCCACACCCGGCCTATCAACGTGGTCGTCTT
>NZ_JACUZX010000111.1:0-303 GCF_014851575.1 Rhizobium sp. RHZ02 | reverse complement strand
AGCAGAAGGACGTCCTTGTGGCCATTCAACAGCTACGCGACCAAGCGGTGGCCAAGGGCGCGATCAAGACGGACGACAAGATCACGATCGTCAACGAGGGCGACAACGTTGTCATCCGGCCGACCGATCCCGAGAAGGTCTACATCCCGAAATATCCGCCGGAGATGCTCTACGACCCGGGCTACGCCTACCAGCCTATTAGCTACTACGACCAGCCCTATTCGAACTATTGGTATCCCGGTGCTGCCTTCTTCGCCGCAGCCGTGACGGGCGTTGCCTGGGCGGCTGCGGTCAACTGGGACA
>NZ_JACUZX010000110.1:0-310 GCF_014851575.1 Rhizobium sp. RHZ02 | reverse complement strand
CGGTTCGCCTCGACGATCTGCAGCGGAAACAGCGAGCTAGCCGTGATCAGTGCCACGAGGTCATCCGGATAAAGTGCGATGCGCGCGACAAGCGTCTCGAGTTCGTCCTCCGTCAAGGCCTGAGGCGTCGCTGCTGTTTCGGCGGTACTCGGTGCCGGCGCTGCGGCTGAAGCAGAAGCGGGTGCTGGCTGCTGCGCGTAGGCAGTCGGTAGCTCTGTCGGAATGACGAGCCAGGACACCGCCGCCAGCCAAGTTGCACACCAAGCAAGAAACCTTGTCATGATCGCACCTTTTCTTTCTTTGGTGGAAG
>NZ_JACUZX010000010.1:0-160046 GCF_014851575.1 Rhizobium sp. RHZ02 | reverse complement strand
CGCAGGCCTACCGAAATCTTGAAGATGAGGCCGCGTGATGGACGACGAGCCCGAAGACTTCACCATGCTCCAGCACCTCCTACGCCACGCCGAAGAGCACCTAGCGAAAGCCAAGGACGAAGCCGACAGAGCAGGATGGCAGGAGGTTGTGGATCATCTACGTTCGCAGGAGGCCGCCTATGTCTAAGATTTCAGCACTCTCCTACTTAAATGCGCATGTTATCCAGTTTGAAGGAGACGAATGTCTTATTTGGCCGTTCAATACAAAAGCCAAAAGACGCCCCGTGTTCCGTATCAAGAAAAAGGGGCATAACGTTTGTCGCTATATTTGCGACAAGATATACGGTCCAGCGCCTTCAATGGCGCACCAGGCCGCCCATTCTTGCGGCAATGGTCATATTGGCTGCGTTAATCCAAAGCATCTTCGGTGGGCGACGCCATCCGAAAATCAGCAGGATCGCGTGATCCATGGAACTTCCAATCATGGCGAGCGGAATGGGTATTCTCGCATATCTGATGAAGTCGTCCAAACCATCAGGGACTTGCACCGAACCATAGCCAATAAGGAGATCGCCAAACGCTTCGGTATATCCCCGCATACCGTTTGGGCGATTGCGTCCGGATATCGTCGGTCTATCGCAACAGGAGGAAATCGCAATGCGTGACCTCCATTCTGACCTCACCTCCGCATCAGACACCATAGCCCGTGTAGCAGCCATCAATGCCAAGCATGAGGCTGAGAGGCAGCGGATGCGGAACGTGCTCAACCACGCTTTGGCAACCATGTGGTGCGTGGTCGTCGTCTGGGTCTCGTGGACGCAGCTAGGGGCGCCAGAACAGCACCGGATCAATCTCAACAATCAGGAGGCAAGCATCAATGTCTACCGCCGTTAAGACCATCGACCACGTTCCGACCTCCGTAGCGCCGATCACGCCTATGGACATGCTGGACCGCGCTGTCACCTCTGGCGCCAATGTAGAGACACTGACGCAGCTCATGAACCTGCAGGAGCGCTGGCAGGCGACACAGGCACGCATGGCATTCGACGAGGCAATGGCGACGGCCAAGGCCAACATGCCGGCTATCATCAAAACCCGGAAAGTGGACTTCACCAGCAATAAGGGCCGCACCAACTACCAGTACGAAGACCTCGCCTCGATCATGAACCAGATTGGGCCCGTTCTCTCTGCAAATGGCCTTTCTGTTCGCTACCGCACGTCGGCAGAGCCTAACCAGCCGATCGCCGTCACCTGCATCATTTCGCATCGCCAAGGCCACAGCGAGGAAAACACGTTGATGGCTGGACGTGATGACAGTGGCAACAAGAATTCAATCCAGGCGATCGGCTCTACGGTCACCTACCTGCAGCGCTATACGCTCAAAGCCGCTCTAGGCCTTGCAGCGGCTGCAGATGATGACGGCGGCAAGGCAGACCAGACGCCGGCAGAGGCGCAGGCAATCACCGAGGCTCAAACCTCGGTCATCCGCGAACTCGTCGAGAAGGCCGAACTGCCAGTCGATCAGTTCTGCGAGCACTGGAACGTCGAATCCCTACCGGACATCCCAAAGGACAAGTTCAACGACGTTGTTGGCTCTCTGCGCCGCCGTATCGCCTTCCTGAAGGAGAAGAACAATGGATGATATCGTTCAGGGCTCGGAAGAATGGCTGGAAATCCGCAAGGGCAAAGTGACCGCCTCTCGCGTTGCCGACATCATTGCCAAGACGCAGAAGGGCTATGCTGCCTCACGCGCCAAGTATGCCGGTGAATTGCTCGTCGAACGCCTGACTGGCGTGTCACCAGAGCGATTCACTAACGCGGCAATGGCTTGGGGCACGGAGATGGAGCCGAGGGCGCGCGCCGCCTACGAATATAACCGCGTCGCCAAGGTCGATCTTATCGGCTTCGTCATGCACCCTACTATTGCCGACAGCGGCGCATCGCCTGACGGCCTTGTAGGCGATGACGGCCTGATTGAAATCAAATGCCCAGAAACGCATACGCACATCAAAACTCTCAAGGGCCGAGCCGTCCCAACGGACTACGCCACCCAAATTCAATGGCAGCTTGCTTGCACTGGTCGAAAGTGGTGCGATTTCGTCTCCTACGACCCGCGCATGCCCGAGGCTATGCAATTCTTCTGTGTCCGCGTCCATCGAGTTCCTGAAATCATCGAGGAGCTTGAAAAGGAAGTAATCACCTTCTTGAACGAGCTTCGCGCAGACATCACCGCGCTCCGCAAGATCTACGACCCAGACATGCAGCCGGTAGACGGCGCTGCTGAATTGCTGATGGCGGGCTGAGATGAGCAAGAAAACCTCAGAAACCGCCCCGATTTATGTTGTTCGCTACGGCTCCAACCTCGTTGGCGAGATGGCAGCCGACAGAGAGCGCATAGCCGAAATCAAGGAAGGTGAGCGCGTCCGCATCGACGTGCGCACCGGGAGAGTGCCGAGCCGGCTGAGGTTCTACTTCGCGTTCATCCGTGAGGTGAGACTGGCGACCGGCTGCGCACCGACAGACAAGGCATTTCACTCGCTCATCAAGCTTGAAACCGGGTTTACAGAAGAAGTCCTGTTCCGTGGCTTCAAGGTGAAAATACCGTCCAGCGTTTCATTCGAGGCCATGGACGAGACCGAGTTCGGCGCCTTCCTCCAAGAAGCTCTCGCCTTCATCGCCCGAGAATACGGCATCGTTCCAGAGGAGCGCGCAGCATGATCGATTGGCAGAAAACCGCATCCAGCGTCATTGGCGAGGTGCATCGCAACCTTCCTGCCGACGCTGATCTGGCTACTCGAAAGAAGGCTTTGCGCGCTGCTCGTCCGTGGGAGTTCGCCAGTACTAGCTGGGGCAAGAAAGTCTGGGCGAAGCACTCCCGCACCTACCTCGAAAAGTTCGGCTTGCCGCCACTCCATTCCAAAGCCCCTGAACAACACCTCTCCCCACTTGAGCGCCTGATGGCGAAAGCAAAGGCAGGTGCAGCATGAGCAACGCAGTCCACAAACATCTCATCCGCTATCCACACGCCAGAACCTCCACCATCCAATACCTGGCGAAGCGCGACGAGATAACCGCCCAGTTGCGCCGTGAGATATCCGACATGAACTCCCGCCCAAGAAGCGAGGGAGCGGTAAGGCGCATGATGCGAGGGATTGCTGCGCTCGTTGCGAGGATGCCGGTATGATGGGCGCTGCATGGACGAGAGTGATGCAGCCTACATTTGGCGCGATGAAGGTCATTGAGAGCGAAGCGGCTCTTGTACCGCCTAAGAAGGCTATTTCGGACGACATGCGCTTGATGGTCGATATCCTCGACCGTCTAGGCGAAGTCCGCATGAATCCGGGATGCTACCGGATCGGCGCGGATACTATGGTTGTCCATCCGGTTCTTTACGCGCAGTTGCGCCGCCGCCTGTCAAACTCGATCGACAAGATGGCTATGGATGTCTTCTATGGAAGGGGTCTGTAGATGGCCTTCAAGATCGCCTATTCCAATCCAGAGCCACCACCGAAGCGTCGGCCTCAGAAGCGGAGCGACTACCTGTCGTTCATCCACGAGCTTCCGTGCGCGGTGACTGGCCGCTACGGTGTGCAGGCCGCCCACGTCTCGTTCGCCAACTCCTGGCACGGTCACTACGGCAGAGCAAAAGGCACGAAAGCGCCAGATCGCTTTGCCCTTCCTCTCTCTCCCGAAGAGCACGACCTGCAGCATAGCGGCAAGCTTGGCTCAGAGCGCGACTACTGGGCCTCAAAGGGCATCGACCCTCACGAACTGGCGAACACGCTCTGGGGCCTCTTCTGTGACTACGACTATTCCGAAGCCGTCGTCCGCTGCACGGCTCGTATCAATCAAGGTTTGACGAGGATACAGCCATGAAGCGCGAGGAAGAACTGAAGCCGTGCCCGTTCTGCGGCGCAAGTGCTCACGTAGAGCAGTACGGCGATGCTCGGCAGTCCACCAAGTATCAGTGCGACAACTGCGGTTGCATGCTTGAGACCGGAGAGGAACGGGATTTCGGCCGCGATTGGAACCGTCGAGCACCCCTCCCCACTCCGGTAGGCTGGGAAACCGAGGCCGAGTGGGAGCTTGAAATGCGGTGCTGCAACATCACCGAGAAAACACCGTTCGCTGAAGTCAGCAAGCTGATCAACGACCTATGGCAGCAATACTGCCTCGCAGCCGAGCCAAAAGGCGTTGACCGCCAAGTCCACCACTCAAAGCCGGTTGCCTCCCAAAACACGCAGATCGTGGAAGACAACGCAACGGAAGGCGGGGCGCATGAGAAGGGGATCAGCGATCTGTCGCCGGACGAATACATGAAAGTCCACGATGCGGCGATCCTCGCTTATGAGAGCAACACGTCCGCGTCTTATCGATATTCAGCAGTTGGCCTGCGTCGCGCAGTCGACGCAGCTTTCGAAGCCCGCTCCGCCATCATAAACGGGAGAGGCGAATGAGCAAATGGTCAGCGCCCACCAAACGACGGCGGCAAATCCGCAACAACTGCGCTCGCAAGGTCGCCTACTTTTCTCATGCAGAAACCGAGGCGGCGATCGAAGAAGTCCGCGCTGCTGGAAAGCTAAAAGTAGACGACCCGATCATCTACGTGTGCGTCGTGTGCCATCATTTCCATTGGGCCACGGTGCCGATGCGCGAGAGCGATACAAAAATTGCTGCGGAGGCTTTCCCATGAGCGATATCGTGGAACGGCTTAGAAAGAGAGCCGATTGGCGACAGCCTTCGGATTTTTCAGAAGCAGCCGACGAGATCACCCGCCTCCGCTCCGAGCTAGCCAACGCCCGCAATGCGGCGCTGGAAGAGGCTGCGAAGGAGATCGAGCATCTGTCTCCTACTACTCATGTTCCAGAACGCCTGTCGCCAGTCACCGATGACTACGGTGAAATTGTTGGGCATTTTGTTAGCCCCGCAGGAGTTCGAAAGCGGTTCATCACTGGCGAGCGCGCTGCAAAAGCAATTCGTTCCCTCAAAGCAGAGGGGGAGAGCCGGTGACACGCGAGGCGCAAAAGCTAGAAACCCTCACCATCCGGCTATCGTCCGACCTTCGGGAGAGAATGGAACTGGTTCGGCTGGGTATGCCGTACAAGCCGACTATTACCACAATTGTCGAGCGCGGGATTGAACTTGCTCTCGTCGAGATAGAGCGGCTTGCGGGAGTTTGTGAAGACACCGTCGATGAAGTGCGCGCCGGCATATCCCCGGGGGGAGAGAGCCGGTGACAGAGAACACGCTACCTTACTGGCCGGCAGCGATGAACCAGAAAATGGCGGCGGCATACTGCGGCCTGTCCGTCGATCTTTTCAAGGAGCTTTGCCCTGTCCGCCCGCTAAGATACACTCAATCCACATGGGGCCATAGATATCTTCGTCAAAGGCTCGATGAATGGATGTCATCTCTCGACCCGAATGTTAAACAATCCTCGGTGGTCAAGTTCGAGGATTTCTTCAGTGGTGGTAAAGGTGCCGCTTAAAGGCCTGAACATTCGCCAGTCCCGGGGGAAATGGTATGTCTCCTACCGGTCGACTGGCGAAACCCTTATCAAGGGCTTCGAAGGAACGCGCGAGCAGCTCGATCGGCAGATCGCCAGCCACGATTTCAGAATAAAGCACCTCCATGCGGAGACGCGGGACAGAAGCCCTTCATACGATGAGGGAACTCTCGGCGCTATCATCAAGTGGTTCAAGGAAGAATGCCCGAGGTGGGATAAGCTTTCGGAGGCGAGCAAAGAGGACTACGAGAAGTCCTTCACCTACCTTGAGGCGGCCAAGCACGAGACCGCAGGTCCGGTCTATAACTTCCCGGTATCCATCATTACGCAGCCGAGCGTCTATGGGATGCGCAACAAGGCGGCCAAGGATAAGTGGGGACGGTTCGCTGATAAGCTGGTGAGCCACCTTTCGACCATCTTCAAGGAAGCCGTCAAAGTCGGGAAGATGGTGCAGAATCCTGCCGGGGGCGTGGAAAAGCTGCATACGGCCGATCCAAACGCCAACCACGAATGGACCGACGAGGAAGTGCAGACAGCGATCTGGCTCGCTTCCGACGCCATCCTGACGCCGTTGATCCTTGCCCGCTATCAAGGCTTCCGAGGCCAGACATGCGCAGCCCTCACCTGGCGGAACTACCTCCCGGACGCAAAAACCGGCAAAGCCTTTTCAGTTGTCCTGCGCAAGAACAACGAGGCGAGCTGGTTTCCATGTGCTCCCGAGACGCGGGAACACCTCGACGACGTGGAAGCGGTCCGCGCCGATGCGGCCGTCAAGGCGACGAGGATCTGCCTAAACAGTGACGGGCTGCCATGGAAAAACGAGAAGAGCATGCAGGGGGCTGTGAGCGATTACCTGTCCGAACTGAAGGCGGATGGCTTGATCCGGGAAGGCTGCACGCTTCATGGTCTGCGCGTCACATACGCGGCTGCCATAAGGCGTCAGGGCTTTGACACTGGGATCGTTGCTGATGCTCTCGGGGACCGCTCACGGCGCATGGGAGAGCACTATACGCGCCACGTCGAGAAGGAACTCGGGCGCCTAAAAGTCTTCAAAGGAAAGAACGATAAATGAACATGGTTTGCACAACAAAAAAGGCGTTGTGCAAAGCTTCCCAAATCAGATTCGCTAAGTTATTGGGATCATTGACTGCGAGCGTGGCGAAACTGGTAGACGCAAGGGACTTAAAATCCCTCACCGCAAGGTATACGGGTTCGATCCCCGTCGCTCGCACCAAATCGAAATCGCTATGTCAAGTACATCCAGAAATCCGCCCGGAGTGGACGAACTTTATGTAGGGCGCTGCACATGGCCTGAGGGTGTGGATTAAACCGGCAGGCGCCCGGCGATCGATTGATAACAATGATCTACGGTCATGAGTATAGCAGCGTCCATTGGTCCTCCGGACGAAACGTGAGAACTGTTCCCGGATGTCCTATCTCACCTTTTAACATAGGTCATCCGTTGATGCGCCACCTTTGAGCACGGCCTGAGCTTCCTGAATGAGGAATACAACCATTGTCATTCCGGACGCCGGTAAATCCTAAATGTACACACGCCGTAGACAACATGCTGGCGACGCGCCGGTGTCCTTGGCGAGTCCAGGTGCGGCCTGCTGGACAGGCACAGCCTTTGGGTGCTCGTCCGGGCAACGGCACGACGTTGTGATCCGCTTTTTGCATCGCGGTAGCCAGTGAAAGCCTAGATCAGCGCCGTGGCAGTCGTCAGCACGGCGATGGATGCCCGCAGAAGATCGCCCGTGTGTCCCTCAGGGTCGCGATCGTAAGTTTCACCGGTCAGGGCCAGGTGGAGCCCGTAGGCCGCGACCAGGATATAGGGGACCAGGATCATCGAGCTCGTCAACTCAAGCGCCAGATGGAAAGCGTATTCTGCAAACAGCGTCAACACGAGAAAGATCTGGACGACTTGGTAAGCCACAGGGCCATCGAAGGAACGCCGTTCTTGTTTTCGTGGGAAAGAAAGCGCGGCATGGTGTCGTAGTTCGAGGCGGAATAGAGGATTGCAGCCGCGAGGAGCACCCACGTGAGATATGCCCCAGCGACCGAAATCAGCAGGCCGATGCTGACGAAGACGTCGCCCCACCGGCCAACCACGGCCTGCAGCACGCCCGCCATCGAAGGATTGCGAAGGGGGGCGAGATCAGGGCGCAACAGCACGCCGTAGGACAGGATCGTGACCAACACGAGCAGGCACGCCGAGGAAGCCGAACACCGTGGCGACGCCGACATCCGACCGATTGCGGGCGTAGCGCGAGTAGACGCGCCGACGCTGTATGCAGAATTCGGATAACGGAGATCGTTGAAGTCCGGTACAGCCTAGCCCCTCTCGGACGGTCATCGCATCGGGCTGGGCCCTTGGTCGGCATGGCCGGGCTTCACCGTCGATTGCCGTCAGCAACTCGCGCTCGCCAAACGAGGCGAAAACGGTCGAGGCGTTGGCAAAGACTGGAGAGTTCAGAAAGAAAAGGCCCGGAAGCCCGGGGCCCGCTAAAATCTAGTGCCAGGTCTGGTTTCCGTACCACTCATCGATGTCGCGGCGAACTCGGTCGCGTTCGATGCCGTAGCGCTCCTGGATCTTGCCCTCCAGTTGTTCGCGCTTACCGGCGATCTGATCAAGGTCGTCATTCGTAAGCTTGCCCCACTGCTCCTTGACCTTGCCTTTCATCTGCTTCCAGTTTCCTTCGACGCGATTCCAATCCATTGTATTTCCTCCTATTGTGGATGAGGAAGTAACGGGCTTCACCGCCAAGTGTTCCCGAAGCGTCGATGCGGCAACCGGTAAGGATCAGTGCAGGCATGGGCGGGCCGTTGGCCTGCGCGTTGAGCGATCTACGGCTTCGGCCAACTTGTTGCACCGAAGATAACCTGGCCGCTCCACCACGCCGCACTCAACGGCCATGTCGGCAAAATGAGGTTTCGGGATGCCGTCAAGTTGAACTGGTGCCACAAGGCATCCTTGTCATATCGGGTCACAGACGCGAGTTCCCGCTCAGCGAGCTTATCTTGGAATGATCCCTGCCCTTGCTATCCGGGCGTCGTACTGCCTTTCGGCCGGGAGTGCCGGTTTTCGACAAGGCGCGAAAGCAAATTCCGCTTTCTCTTGCGCTGGAGAAGATCAATATCACTGACAAGCTTTGCGCCGCCCTCCCGCCGTTCCAATGTAATTTTGCGACTGTGGAAGGCTTCCAGCTCAGCTCGATGCGCTACGCTTATGATCGTGATCTGCGGCAATTCATGGATGATCATCTCCATCATCTTGTCCTGGCTTTTCTTATCGAGTGCCGACGTTGCCTCATCCAGCACGATCGTATCCGGACTGTGTAGCAGGAGGCGCGCAAACGCGAGCCTCTGTTTTTCACCACCCGACAGCGTCTGGTCCCATGGCGCCTCTTCCTCGATCCTGTCGTTCAGATAGTCGAGTCCCACCTTGTCGAGAGCCGCTTTGATCTTATCGAGCGGCCAGCTATCGGCGGCGCCGGGATAGGCAACCGCCCGGCGAAGCGTCCCGGAGGGGATGTAAGGCCGCTGCGGCAACATGAACAGTCGTCTGTCGCCATGAAAGTTGACGCTGCCGTCACCCCACGGCCAAAGGCCTGCGATGGCCCGCACCAGCGTGCTCTTGCCCGAACCGGACTCTCCGGCCACGAGGACCCGCTCGCCTGGTTCGACCGTGACCTGGGTCTCCTTGACGACGGCGGTACCGTCGTCAAGCGACACCGAGAGATCATTGAGGCTAAGCATCGCATCGCCTTCAGTTTCACCGTGCTGGATGCGCCCCAAGGCATCACTCTGTTCGGCGCGCTCCAGGCCGTCGAGCGACATCATCAGCGAAGCGACGCGCCGAGCGCAGGCGTGCCAATCGGCAAGACGCGGATAGTTGTCGACCAGCCATCCAAACGCGCTCTGAACGATGGCGAAGGCAGAGGCAGCCTGCATCACCTGTCCAAGCGTCATGCTGCCTTCGAGATACTTTGGTGCGCAAAGGAGAAGGGGTACGACTGGCGCAAGCAGGCTCGACCCCTGGGACACGAGCGTTGTGCGCATGTGTTGGCGTGAAAGGAGCGCCCACTGGCGAAGAACATGGGTAAACGTCTTGTCGAGGTCGCTACGTTCCTCCTCCTCGCCGCCCAGCAAGGCAATACTTTCGCCATTTTCCCGCACGTGCGTCAGCGTGTAGCGAAATTCGGCTTCCGCCTGATTCTTGACCTCGGAAACGTGGACGAAATGGCGGCCGATGACGGCCATCGAGCTGGACGTGATAGCCGCATAGAAAACGGCGGTAATGACAAGGAAACCAGGAACAGTGACGGTCGAACCTGCAATTGTCAGGGTCAAGGCCCCGCCGATCGTCCAGAGCACCACGATGAAGGTCGAGGCCGACAGAAATGCGGAAATGACACCAGCGATGAAATCGACGGGTGACTCGGTCGCAATCCGCAAATCCTCGGAAATGCGGGCTTCCGGGTTCTTGTGGTCACCGCCGATGAGATTCAACTGATAGTAACGGCCGTTGGCGAGCCAGCGCCCGATAAGCGCGGTCGTTAGCCAGGAACGCCAGCGGCGCTGGATCAGCATGCGGAGAAAGACTTGTGTAACGACAAGAGCGACGCTTCCGAGCGCGAGGGGCAGGAACACGGCGCTGAGGAAATATACGGTATGGGCATTGCGTTGCTCAATTGCGTCAAAGATTGCGCGATTCCAGATATTGATTCCATACTGGAAGCCGACATTGGTGACGATTAAGGCGAGCAGCCCAATTGAGCACGGCCACGCGAGCCATTCCCCGCCGCGGCCCCAGTAACCGCGCGCGCTGATCCAGAAGCGCGTCAGCAAATATCTCTTGCGCGCCCGCTCGGCCTCCTCGGGCGTCAGCTCTGGGTCGGGTTCGACGACTTCTGGGGGCAGCGCGCCCTCGTCAGTCGATGCCTTCTCTTGGCGCGATCTCTCGGCACTGTGCTGCTCGGAGCCGTCGACCGATTTCTGATCTAATTCAGCGTCTGACATAAGCGCGACAACGGCTTAAAAATCAAAAGGTTTCATGATGCCAATCTCGAGCCGGGAAGAAGCTGAAGGTGCTGCCCGCCGCGAGCGCTTGCGTGTCGGGATGAAGGCCGGCGACGGTGGTGGATCTCGGTGAGGGAACCAATAGAGAGGTCGCTCGCTTGACCTGGAGGAACAGCGATTTTCTTCCTGCCTCTCGTTTCGCAACTTTCAACTTCCAAGTTCCCCGCGTGTGCTGGCGGGCTTTTGGGGGACAGGACAATGGGAACAAAGTCCGCGACCGAGAGTTTCCTATATACACGCGCGCCTGCCCTGCGACCGCGACAGCAGGGCTCTCTTTCTCGCGTTGACCGCCTCGTGGCAAGCGCGTGATCGTCTCCGCGCATTCGGTGAGCCCCAGCTCGCATAGGGCGAAATCAGCCACCATTTCGTGTTATGCACGCAAGATAGCTTACACAGCTGGCGCTACTTCCTGCTCAACGATCTCGAAGGCCTCGTTCTTGGCTAGATGGCTGATGAAGCCCTGGATGATGTGCAGCGCCGAGCCGGCATGTGCGGGCTTTGGCCGGCCAGAGGGCTGGATCAGATAGAGCGTGCGCACGAGCGGCGGATTGACTATGCGCCGGGCGATCAGCGTGCCCGCTTCCACTTCGCGCGCCACGGTGCCATAGGGCAGCACGGCGCAGGCGTTGCCTTCGAGGATCAGACCCTTGATCGCATCCATGGATTCGATCTGGTAGGCAACCTTCAGCGGCAGGTGGAAGAATTCCATCGCATGTCTCAAGAGATTGATGATTTGGCCCTTCTCGGTCGGAATGACAAAGGTCGCTTTGGCAAGCTCGATCAGGTTGATCGGTCCCTCCTGACCGAACTCGGACTTTCGGCCAGTGATGAAGAAGACGGATTCCCGGAGGACGGCCGTTTGCTTGATACCCTTGCGCGGCTCGACATTGAAAGCGAGTGCGAAATCGAGATCGCCGCGGGCGACGCGCTCGCCGAGCAGGTGGCTCATCTCCTCGACGATCTGGACCTTGGCGGACCAGTTCTGACGGCCGAACTCCTGTGCCAGCGGACCGGCGAGCAGCGCCGAGAGGCTGGAGGTGAGACCGATCGAGATGTGTTCTTCCTGCGCCGGGTCGAACTGCTTGATCGTACGGCGGACGGTGGCCAGTCGATCGAGGATTTCCTTGGCCTCTTCGAGGAAATACTGGCCAGCCGGCGTCGTCGTCGTGCCGCGCGGGCCGCGCTCCAGCAACTGCACGCCGAGCTCCTGCTCCAGTGCGTTGATCTGTGCGCCGAGCGCCGGCTGTACGATGTTCAGCGCGGCGGCGGCCTGCGTGATGCTGCCGATTTCGCAGACGCTGACAAAGGATTCGATTTGGCGAATTCGCAAGGGGCCATCTCCTCCACGGCCATGGGCTGACAACCGCAAGACGCTTCCGGTCTCGGGCTCTGGTCTTCCACGTTCCGTGAAGGTCGCCATCCCCCGGTATCCGGGCGCGATTCCGGCGGCAAGCTTTCAGTCTGGCAGGAAAGCCGCGGCTTGCAAATCACTAAATCGCCAGCCGCAGATCGCGTGGCTTCAGTGTCCGGCCCTCGTCGCCCAGTAATCCCAGGCGCGGGCGAGCACCGGCGGTTCGAGGTTCTTCGCACCGGAAAGCGCGATTTCACCCGCCGTCAGCGGCGTCACGCCGCCGAAGGGCAGCGATCGCAGCAGCACATCACCGTTGCGGCAGAGCTGGATCGTGCGCATGACGAGCTCGCGCAACGAACCGCCGACGACGACTGCGCCGTGACCGCGCAGGAAGACGGCATTGCTGTTTGCGAGCGCCCGGGCAAGCGATGCTGCCTGATCGGCGGTGGAAACCAGCATGTCGGTATAGCCGAATTCCGCCTGGCTGTCCCAGAGAGCGACGCCGGTACCGATCGTCGCGCCGAGATGTGTCACTGGTTTCCAGGCGATATCGGCGACACAGAAGGGCATAATCGCCGGCGAGTGGAAATGCGCGACAGCCTTGACGTCCGGCCGCGCCTTGTAGATGCCGCCATGGATGACGCGTTCGATATAGCCACGTCGCTCGTCGTCGCCGAGAAGCTTCGAGTCGAGATCGTAGCGCTGCAGATCCTCGACCACGACCAGCTCGGGGCTGCGCGAGCGGGAGATGAAGTATTCGCCGTCGGCCTGCGGCGAGCGAAGGCTGACATGGCCGAAGGCATCGAGCACGTCCTCGCGGGCGAGGATGTGATTGGCGGTGACGAGTTCGGCGAGATCGCTGGCAAGTTCGCTCATGGCAGCCTCACACGACAACCTTGGTCATGATGCCCGCCGGGAAGATCTCGTCCGGCGTCATCAGGCGGCTCGCGATGCCCTGCTGGTGGGTGTAGAGCAGCATCTGCTCGAAGGTCTTGCGGTTCTTCTCGATGCCGAAGGGGAAGGGATCGCTGCCGAAGATGTCGCGCATGCGCCGCGCATAGGTCGGCAGCCAGGCGAGCGGATAGCGCGAAACCGCCGGATCGAAGAGCCGCTCCAGGCTGCGGCGCTTGGATTCCTCGAAGGCGTTGTAGAGATTGCGGGCGATCCAGGGGCTTTCGTCGAGAAGATGCTTCTTCATGGCGATGATGTGCATGATCGGCCAGACGCCACTCTCCTGGTAATAATCCTCCTCGATCTCCAGGAAGTTCGGGAAGAGACGTTCGACGCGCGGGTCCTCTTCGAGGAAGCAGGTCGGCGGGCGGGCGATGATGGCACAGTCGATCTCGCCGGAGGCCAGCATCTCCGACAGCGACTTGTCGGCGACGCGCGTCAGCGTCACGCCTTCCGGCAAGGCAAGATCGACCTTCTCCTCGCGGCCCGGCGCATTGGCGCCGGCCTGATACCAGTGGACG
The DNA here is from genome assembly GCF_014851575.1 of Rhizobium sp. RHZ02. Classification (NCBI taxonomy): domain Bacteria; kingdom Pseudomonadati; phylum Pseudomonadota; class Alphaproteobacteria; order Hyphomicrobiales; family Rhizobiaceae; genus Rhizobium; species Rhizobium sp. RHZ02. The sequence goes on along the minus strand of NZ_JACUZX010000010.1, from coordinate 146,635 downwards.
TCCTGCAGCTTGACGCCGCCTTCGTTATGCATCCAGCCGCGCATGTAGACGGCCGCCGAATGAGCCCATTCCGGCGAGCCGACGCGCTTGCCCTTGAGGTCGGCCACGCTTTTGATGTTGCTCGCCTTGTTGACGTAGAACGAGCTGAAACGGAAGAGCCGCGAACAGATGACCGGCAGGCCGATGATGTCGCTGTCGGGGCGGCTCACCTGCGCCATGAACTTGGCGAAGGAAAGCTCGCTGACGTCCCATTCGCGATTGAAGGTGAAGCGGGCAAAGATCTCGTGATGGCTGAGAATTGACCAGGTGAGGTCGATCCCTTCGGGCACCACGGTCCCGAGCCGCAGATCGCGGAAATGGTCATAGTCGGTCGTGGCGATAGAAAGCTGCTTGCGGCTCATGGCATTGTCCTGGGATATGGCACTGGAAACAGGCGCTGGCATTCAGCGCAGGATAACGTTGACTTTCGCGGGCTTGATATTGACGAGGATCCGCCCGCCGATCGGCGTCCTGACGCTCGGATGGACGCGCGCCAGAAGCTTCGCCTTGCCGACATTGACGATGTAGTCTACGCATTCGCCGAGGAAGACCTTGCTGTCGACGATGCCGTCGAGGACATTGCCGGAAAGGCTCTCGCCGTTGCCCGGCTCGACGAGGTGGATGTTCTCCGGGCGCACGGCGACCGTCAGATTGTCCTTGAGGTCAAGCGCCTCTTCGGCGCTGACGTCGATCTTGCCGGCCGGCGTCTCGACGGCCCAGCTGCCGCTCTCCTGACCGCGGCCGAGCACCTTGCCTTCGAGGAAGTTGCTGGAGCCGATGAAGTCGGCGACGAAGCGGGCGGCGGGCGCCTCGTAGATTTCGCGCGGCGTGCCGAGCTGGACGACCTGACCGGCATTCATCACAGCGATCTGGTGCGACAGCGCCAGGGCCTCCTGCTGATCGTGGGTGACATAGAGCGTCGTCAGGTTGAGCTCGCGCTGCAGCCGCTTCAGCTCGAAGCGCATCATCTCGCGCAGCTTGGCGTCGAGGTTCGACAGCGGCTCGTCGAGAAGCAGCAGGCGCGGCTCCATGATCAGGGCGCGGGCGAGCGCCAGGCGCTGCTGCTGACCGCCCGAAAGCCTGGTCGCTTCGCGGCCGGCGTAGTCGCCAAGAGCGACGGCTTTCAGCACGCGTTCGACTTTCTCCTCGATCTGCTTCTTGGAGAATTTCGTCTTGCCGACGTGCAATGGGAAGGCGGCGTTCTCGAAGACGCTCATATGCGGCCAGATGGCGTAGCTCTGGAAGACCATGCCGAAATTGCGATGGTTGGGCGCCACGAAGATGCCCTTGCCGGCGGCGAAGACCGGCTTGCCATCGACGGTGATCGCGCCCTTGACGGGACGTTCGAGGCCCGCGATCGAACGCAGGGTCGTGGTCTTGCCGCAGCCCGAGGGACCGAGCAGCGTAAAGAGCTTGCCCTGCGGCACCTCGAAGGACACGTCCTGGGCGGCCTTGACGACCTTGCCCTTGCCATCCGCATATTCCGTGCTCAGACCCTGCACACTCAGCATGGTATTCTCCTCACATTCCCTGCCGGTCGGATCATCGATCCGATAATTTCTATCAGGCTGGCGCCCCCACGTTCGGACGAGGGGCGCCCTGCCCGTTCATTTTACAGTCGCATTGAAGGTATCGCGCCACTTGGCAAGCTGATCCAGCATCTTCGCCCCATCGACGACCTGGACGTTCAGACCTTCCGGCAGCGGCACCAGCTTAACATTCGCGGGCGTGAAGCCGCGATCGGCGAGAATCTTCTGGCCGTCGGTCAGCGTGAATTCCTGGAAGAGCAGCGCGGCGGCGGGATGCGTCGCCGTCTTGGCAACACCGAGGCCGTTGACGCGGGCGACGGAGGGACCGAGCTGCAGCTTCTGGATCGGCGCGCCGTCCTTGTTCATCTGGTCGACCTTGTAGAGGTAGTTCGTCAGCGACACCGGCACTTCGCCGGAGACGACAAGGTTGGTCAGCAGCGTATGACCCTTGCGGAGCGAAATGCCGTTGGTCTTGGCCAGCTTCTGGAAGAAGTCTAGACCCTGCTGCTCGCTCGGGAAGCTCTTGTCGATCGTCGCCAGCCAGTCATAGGCTTCGGCTTCGAGACCGATCTTGCCGGACCACTTGGGATCGAGCAGATCATCCCAGCTCTTCGGCACGTCGGCGTCGGAAACGAGCTGCGTGTTGTAGGAGGCAGTGATGATGTTCAGGCGGCTGCCGACCCACTCCTTGTGGGCAGGGACGGCCTGCGGGAAGATATCGGCCATGGTGGCCGAATTGACCGGCTCGAAAACCTTCTCGCGATGCAGGGCCTCGAGTTCCGGCCCGTTCGTCTCGATGATGTCGGCATCATAGCGACCGGCCTTGATCTCGGTGACGGCACGGCGCAGCACGTCCTCCGAGCTGCCACGCCAAGTGGTGACCTTGATACCGTATTTGGCGGTGAAGGCATCGGTGATGGCGGCGACGTCCTCGACCGGCGTTGCCGTATAGAGCGTCAGCTCGCCTTCCGCCTTGGCCGCCTCCGCTAGCTTCTCCAAGCGGTCGGGGCCGTTGTAATTGGCGAGGTCAGCAAGGCTCGACTGCGCATAAGCAGAGCCTGTGGCAACGGCTCCCAGCAGCGCCATTCCGCCAAGCAAGCGGATGGCCGAAGTCATTTTAAACGATCGCAACATTTTCTCCTCCCGAGTATTCGGTTTGATCGCCGATGGAATTACTTGAACGTCTTTTCGAATTCGCCGCGCCAATCGCCCAGGTTATCAAGGGCGGCATCCGGATTGATCACCTTGACCTGCATGCCTTCAGGCAGCGGCGCGATCTTGATATTGGTCGGCGTAAACTGTCTCTCCGCCAGGATCTTCTGTCCTTCAGTGAGGGTGAAATCCTGATACAGGATCGCGGCATTTGGATGGGGCGCTGTCCGCGCCACGCCAAGGCCATTGATGCGGGCAATAGCCGGGCCGATCATGAACCGCTTGATCGGAGCACCGTCCTTTTCCATTTGCGCGACCTTGTAGAGATAGACCGTCAGGCCGAGCGGCACCTCGCTGGAAACAACGAGATTGGTCAGCAGGGGATGGCCGTTGTAGAGCCCCGGATGATCGGTCTGCGATAGCTTGCGGAAGAATTCCATCCCCTTTTCTTTGGACGGAAAGGTTCCGGCGGCCGTCGCGAGCCAGTCATAGGCAACGGCCTCGACGCCGAGCTTGCCGGCCCATTTCGGATCAAGCAGTTCCTCCCATGTCTTCGGAAGGTCCGCTTCGCTGACTGCATTCGTGTTGTAGGCCGCGGTGATGATGTTCAGCCGGCTGCCGATCCACTCGTGATGAGGCGGGACGGCATCCCGAAAGATGTCCGCAAAGAGCGGCGACTGGATCGGTTGCAGTAGCTTTTCACGATGAAGCGCCTCGAGTTCCGGTCCGTTCGTCTCGATAACATCAACATGATGACGTCCGGCCTTCAACTCGCCGACGGCACGCCGCAGGACGTCTTCGGAACTGCCACGCCACAAGGTCACCGGTATGCCGTACTTGGCTTCGAATGCCTTGGTAATGACGGTCACATCCTCGACGGGGGTGACGGTGTAGAGCGTTAGAGCGCCCTCCTGCTTTGCGGCGGCGACCAGCTTGTCCATCCGATCGGCGCCGGTATAGCCGGCGATCTGGTCGATGCTGGACTGGGCGTGGGCCCCAGTGGCCAAGGCGGCCGCAGCAATGGTTCCCAATAGCATCCCACAGCGCCAGAGCCGCTGCACATTCTTCATGAATTCAGGCATTTTGTCCTCCCATGCCAATCCTCGAGGCTTCTCCTCAAGCCTCCTTGACGCCGAAGCGTTTGCCGACCCACTGGGCCAGCATGACGATCGTGAACAACACCAGGATCATCATCACGCCGAAGGCCGAGAGTTCGACATACTGGCCGTTCTGCCAGAGCTCCCAGATCACCACCGAGACCACCTCAGAGCCGGGGCTGTAGAGAAGGACCGAGCTCGACAGTTCACGGATCGAGACGACTACGATGTAGATCCAGCCCGCCACCAGGCCTGGCTTCAGGAGCGGTAAGACGATGCGCCAGAAGCTCTGGCCCCAGGAGGCACCGCTCATGGCGGCGGATTCCTCAAGATCCTTGTGGATCTGCAGCATCGACGTTGTGTTGTAGCGGATGCCGTAGGGCATGAAGCGGGTGAGATAGGCGATCAGGATGATCCAGGTCGTGCCGTACACGCCGATATCCAGATAAAGATAGAAAATCATGATCGACAGGCCGAGCACGAGACCGGGGAAGACCATCGGCAGCGAGGCAAGGTTGTCGAGCAGCCAGCGGCCCGGCAGCTTGGTGCGAATGACGATCCATGAGATCACGGCTGTCAACAGCATCAGGCCGGTCGCCGCGCTGAAGGCAAGGATCGCACTGTTCCAGACCGCCTGGCCGACGGCCGGATAGTTGATGACGGTCACATAGGCATTCAAGGAAAGCCGGTGCATCGCGCTCCAGGAGGGCACGCTGTAATATTTGTTCAGGGACGACCAGAGAAGCACCAGGAACGGCAGGATAATCACCAGCACCATGTAGACGACGATCAGGACGGCGGCAGGAACGCGCCACGGGCCAAGATCGAACGGCCGCGGGCGAAAACCCTTTCCGGTGACGGTCGAATATTTGCTGCCCTTGGTCGACAGTCGCGACTGGAAATAAATGCCGAAGGAGGCAATCACCAGAAGAAGGATCGCATAGGCCGAAGCGAGGCCGACATTGCTCGGATATTCGCGGATCGCGTCATAGATCGACGACGTGAAGACCTCGATGCCGACAGGCGTGCCGAGCAGCGCAGGGACCTCGAAAGATTCGATCGAGCGCGTGAACATGATGAAGAAGGCTGCGACCAGCGCCGGCCAGACAAGCCTCAGCGTGATCCGGAAGAGGATCTGCCAGATCGAAGCACCGGACATCAGCGCCGATTCCTCGAGCGACGGGTCCATGGCGCGGAAGGCCGCCGACATCAGCAGGAAGGCGACCGGCGAATAGTGCAGGCCCTCGACCCAGATCATCCCGCCCATCGAGTAAATGTTGAAGACAGGTCCGGCGATGCCGAAGGTATTTTTCAGGACAAGATTGAAGAGGCCGATCTGCGGGCTCGCCATCATGATCCAGGAGACGGTGAAGAGGATCGACGGGATGACGAGCGGCACGATCGAAGCCGCATAGAAGAGCATCTTGAAGGGTGTGTTCGTTCGCTCGTTCAGCCACGCGAAGAGCGTGCCGATCGTCAGCGACAGACAGGCTGTGCCGGTCGCGAAAATCACCGAATTGCGGAACAGCGGCAGGATGCGGCTGTCGCTGAAGGCCTTTGTGTAATTATCGAGGGTGAAGACGGCAGGCACATCGCCTGCCGCCGGGGTCATGAAGCTCTGCCAGATCAGAAAGACGAGCGGCACGAGGGCGAGCCACGCGACGGCGAGGATCACGGCCGCGATGACCAGCCATTTCGCGTTGATCCTCGCAAGGGGTCCATGGTTTTGCGCCATCTTGGCGTAAGTACTTTCCTGCAATGACATGAAGGTCTCCCAACCGACGTCTTTCCTCCGGGTCCGTCAGGAGCCGGCCGGTACAGCGAGGTTATCCTTATGATAACCGGCAATGCGCTGATAGTTTGTGGAGAGCTGCTCGAGATCTTCACGGCTAATGACGTCGTCAATATGATCGAACGGCTTGTCCTCGGTGCGCAAGAAGACTTCGCGCAGGATCGCATCCGGCGGATTGGCGCGATTTGTCAGCACGACCTTGGCGGTTGCCGGGCGGCGGATCGCCTCATAGGCATGCATGGCCTTGATCGGATCGCCTTCACGGACGAGCGCGTCGGTCAGCGCGCGGCAATCGAGGATCGCCTGGGCCGAGCCATTCGCGCCGCGCGGATACATCGGATGGGCGGCATCGCCGAGCAACGTCAGGCGACCGAAGGTCCACTGGTCCAGCGGGTCCTGGTCGACCATTGGATATTCGAGGATCGCATCGGCGGCCTTGAACATCGCCGGGCAATCGAGCCAGTCGAATTTCCAGTCCTTGACGACGTCGAAGAAGTCTTCGAGGCGGCCCGGCTTGTTCCAGTCGCGCTGCGACTTGTACTTGTCGGTCTCGATGTCGACGACCCAATTGATGAGCTGGTTGCCTTCGGCGTCGATATTGTCGCGGATCGGGTAGATCAGCACCTTGGCGGTGTTAAGCCAGCCGACGCGCACCATGCTGGCGCCGGTCAAGAACGGCTTCCAGCGCGTGACGCCGCGCCACATGTTGATGCCGGAATACCGCGGCGGGCCTTCGTTCGGATAGAGCTGCTTGCGGATCCTGGAGTGGATTCCCTCGGCACTGACAACCATTTCGGCCTTGACGGAAGGCCGGGCGGAACCGTCGCGCGGATCGACGAAATGCAGGGTTACGCCGCTGTCGTCCTGGTCGAAGCCGGTGCAGGACCAGCCGGTCATCAGGCGGTCAGCGCCGATGCGCTGCTTGAAGGCCTCGACGAGGACCATGTGCAGGTCGCCGCGATGGATGGAGAATTGCGGCCATTCGTAGCCGGCATGGCGACCCGTCGGCTCGGTGAAGATATGCTGGCCATGGCGGTTGTAGAAACCGGACTCGCGGGTCGTGATGGCGACCTTCGCAAGCTCTTCCTCGAGGCCGAGCTGGCATAGTTCGCGGGAGGCATGCGGCAGAAGATTGATGCCGACGCCGAGCGCCTTCAGCTCGGGCGCGGCCTCGTAAACACGGGATGGGATTCCCTTTTCGTGCAGCATCAGAGCAAGCGTCAGCCCCCCGATCCCACCACCAACAATCGTGACTTCCATAGTCGACTCCAAATGTCCTGGCCGGGAAACCCGGCAAAGTTCGAATAGGGCATCGTCCAACAGGATTGGAAAATGCCGATGTCGCTTCAGATGAAAGTTGCAGGCAATGGAAACCCGTTCGCCGAAGCAACGCTCCGACAGCGGCAGTTATTCCAGATTTTGCCGATCATCCTCCGATAGGCACCGGTTGCTCTTTCATCGCCCGAACCACTCGCGCGTCCTCACTCGAAAGAACCATCGATGTTGGAAGGACCCTAGAAACAAAATTGACATTCATCAAATAGATAGATTTTTTGAGGTCATAGCGAAAACAGATGACTGAGGTCCCTCACCGTGAAACACTCAAGTGCGGCTGGCCTGACCTTTGCTATAGGGCACGTGGCTTCGATCCCGTCGCTCGCACTATCATGCCCGAGGGCACCGACTTCCGACGGCAACGTCCCTTGGCCTTTATAATCTCTTGCGAATGTGCTTGTATGCACGCGCCAGAAGGACCGCGGTTGGGGCTGCGCATAGTTGTAAGCTAGTCTTGTGGGAGTATGGCAATGGTTTACGATTGGGATGGCACAAGAGCGCGACGTCTCAAATTGTTCAGGGCAGGAACGGCGTTCATGATCGCGATTGCGGTCGTCGGAATACCGCTTCTTTTCTTCGCAGCAAAGCTGCACAACCTCTACGGCTGAATTGGCAAGTTCGTTGCCCGGTATAAGCAGGCGTGACCCAATGGCCGCGCCTGCTAGTGAGGACTGATTTAGCCGAGCTTTGCAGCGATCTTGGCGACGTGAGCGCCCTGATACTTGGCTGCCTCAAGCTCGATCGCTGAAGGCTGGCGGGATCCATCGCCATCCGTGATGGTGGATGCGCCGTAGGGCGAACCGCCCTTGATTTCATCAACACCCATCTGGCCCTGGAAAGCATAGGGAAGACCGGCAACGACCATGCCCTGGTGCAGGAAAGTGGGGATGAAGCCGAGGATGGTGGATTCCTGGCCGCCGTGCTGCGTGGCCGAGGACGTGAACACAGAGCCTACCTTCCCGACCAGCTTGCCGGCGAACCAGAGGCCGCCCGTCTGATCCCAGAAATTGCGCATCTGCGAAGCAACGGTTCCGAAGCGCGTACCCGCACCGACGATGATCGCGTCGTAATCGGCAAGTTCATCGACCGTGGCGATCGGGGCAGACTGGTCCATCTTGTAGTGCGACGCCTTGGCAACCTCAGCAGGAACCAGTTCCGGAACGCGCTTGACGGTGACGTCCGCGCCGACCGACTTTGCGCCTTCGGCGACGGCGTATGCCATGGTTTCGATGTGGCCGTAAGCCGAGTAGTAGAGCACGAGTACCTTAGCCATTTATCTAACTCCATCAATTGCGTTTGAATTCGTGAACGTGCGGAGTTGTAGCAGCGGTGTGTGTCGAACATAGCCCCACGCGGCAGAACGCACTGTTCAATGGTCATAGACGAAAACTTGCTTGCAGCCATTTCCCAAGTTGGCGGCGGCGACACGGTTTGCAAGACAGGCGAAGGGCGCTACCTATGTGGGAACGCAAATGTTCGGAAATTTCCAATGACCAATGAGACGATTGTCACCGCCGCCATGCTTGCCATTGGCGACGAACTCTTATCCGGCCGCACCAAGGACAAGAATATCGGCCACCTGGCTGACATGCTGACGCTTTCCGGCATCGACCTCAAGGAAGTGCGCATCGTCGGTGACGAGGAGAATGCCATCGTCGAGGCTCTCAATGCGTTGCGCGCAAAGTACGATTATATCTTCACCTCGGGAGGTATCGGACCGACCCATGACGACATCACCGCCGATGCCGTATCCGCAGCGTTCGGGCTGCCCTGCGAATACGATGCTGACGCAATGACCCTGCTCGGCGAGATGTACGCGCGCCGCGGGCTCGAATTTACGGAGGCCAGAAAGAGAATGGCTCGCATGCCCAAAGGGGCGCGCCATATCCCCAACCCGGTCTCGACCGCGCCCGGGTTCGTGATCGGCAATGTTCATGTCATGGCCGGCGTGCCGCAGGTCTTCCAGGCCATGGTCGACGCGGTCATCCCGACATTGCGGACCGGCACGCGAGTGCTCTCGCTCGGTATCTCCTGCCCTTATGGTGAAGGCGACATCGGTACACCGCTTGCTGCGATCCAGATAGCTCATCCGGAGACGAGCATCGGCTCCTATCCCCGCTATATTGGCCAGGCGTTCTCAACGGAAATCGTCGTCCGCGGACGCTCACAGGATGCGGTCGATGCAGCGGGAGATGATGTGCGCGCTATGATCGAGACCATCCGCCAATCAAAGGAGGTGGCTGAAAACCGCTCGGCAGAGGCGTAGCATCGAGGTGATCCCGGTTCGCCGTTGATATGCATCAAAGAAGCGGCGCCCTCGCCGGCGCATTCTCGTTGAAAATTAGTCGATTTCATCCGCGTAAGGAGAATTGCTGATGTCTTACAAAACCATACTTGCCATTCTCGATACCGTCGATAACGCCACAGCCGTGGCCGATTTTGCGTTTGCCATTGCCGCACAGACCAATGCCTACGTTATCGGACTTCATGCGGAAACCGTCGCGGTCGTGCCGCTCGTAGCACCGATGGAGATACCCGACCCCGTCGCCGTGCAGGCGCTGCAGGACATGGCGCGCGCGCAAACGCTCGAAATCGAACGCATCTTCCGCAGGAAGGCGCAGGCTGAAGGCGTTTCCCATGAATGGCGCAGCTTCGCCTCATCCACCGGCTACGGCTCGGCGCCGCTGATCGAAAGCGCCCGAAGCGCCGACTTGCTCATCGCCTCACAGGCCGATCCGTTGAAGCCGTCCGACAGTCACGTAGACATCGACAACTATCTCTTCGAAAGCGGTCGCCCGGTTTTGATGATTCCTTTTGTGATGCGCCAGCCGAAACCGATCAAGCGTGTCCTCGTCGCATGGAACGGCTCAAGGGAGGCCGCGCGTGCGGCGTTCGATGCCTTGCCCATCCTGAAGGCGGCCGCCGAAGTCGAGATTTTCTCCGTCGATCCCGTCGACAATGCACTTCAGTCTGCGGCCGTCGCAGGCGCCGACATTGCTGCGGCTCTTTCCCGTCACGGCGTCAAGGTAACTCTGGCAACTGCGCAAAGCGTTGACAAGTCCGCCTCGGCTGTCATCGAGAACCGCCTCTCCGACAGCAGCATCGACCTGCTCGTCATGGGCGCTTACACGCATTCGCGTCTCTGGCAGTTGATCTTCGGCGGCACCACGAGAACGCTGCTGCAATCAATGACGGCCTTGACGCTGCTGTCGCGATAAGAATCGCGAGGGGCTTGCGTTTTGCCTCCGGAATCCGTTAATTGCGGCGACCGATGACGAGCTCCGGCTTCGGTCCTCCTATCGCGCAGTCTCGGCTGCGCGATTTGCGTTTGGCCGATCGCGGAATGCCTTGTCCGGCCGCCGGCAAACGGCGTGTCATCATTCATGCCGCGGAGCAAACCATGTCTCTTCCCGATAAAGCCTTTCCCGTTTCCTGGGACCAGTTCCACCGCGACGCGCGCGCGCTCGCTTGGCGTCTCGCCGGGCTCAAGCGCGATTTCAAGGCGATCGTCTGCATCACGCGCGGCGGTCTCGTACCCGCGGCAATCATCTCGCGCGAACTCAATATCCGGCTGATCGAAACGGTCTGCGTCGCCTCCTACCACGACTACGTGAACCAGGGCGAAATGATGCTCCTGAAGGGCATTGCACCGGAGCTGACCGCCGACCAAGGCGAATCCGTCCTGGTCATCGACGATCTTACCGATACCGGCAAGACCGCCTCCGAAGTTCGCTCGATCTTGCCCAAGGCACACTTCGCCTGCGTTTACGCGAAGCCCCAGGGCGTGCCGACGATCGATACGTTCGTTACGGAAGTCAGCCAGGACACCTGGATCTACTTCCCCTGGGACATGGGGTTCACCTATCAGGAACCGATCTCCAAGGCCGGCCGCGGCTGAGCGCTATCCGCGGCGCAACCAAACAGATTGGTGACAATTTCAAATTGCACCAATCTTTGTTTAACTAACCCATCGGATTCCGCTATCGCGTCGGCCGCGCTGACCTTATCCTTCAAAGCAATTCCCGCGCGGCAACCTTGTCGCGTTGCGGACTTGCGTTAGAGGTTAAGTCGCGGGGCGCGACCTTGGAATGAATATGATGCGTTGGGGCTATGTCGAGATAGCGGCGGCTTTCGGTTTGTGTCTCTGTCTCTCGCATTTGACCGCTTCGGCGGAGCCGGCCTATGTGTCCGTCGTTCGGAAATATGTCGAGACAACAGTCAAGCCGATGGTGAATGTCGCGATCGTCAAGAAGGCGATCGAAGCTCAGAATACCAAATTCAGCAAAATCAGCGACATGGACATCCAGGTGCTGGATAACACCTATCGGTCCGAAGTTCTGGCCGGCGGTTGGCAGATGGTGAGGCAACTGCTCAACAAGCCGGTGTCGCGATACCTCAAATCCAAGCAGGATGATTCGCAGGGCGCCATCGTTGAATTCTTCGTGACCGATCGCCACGGACTCAATGTCGGCCAGGGCACGATAACCAGCGACTATTGGCAGGGCGACGAAGACAAGTTCCTGAAAACATTCGGAAGACAGTCCGACGACATATTCATTGATCGGGCCGAGCGCGATGAACAGACACAATTGCTGGAAACGCAGGCAAGTTTCGTCATCAATGATGAAAACGGACAGCCTATAGGCATCGCAACGGTGACGATTGCGATCGACGCATTGTGATTGAAATTAACATGAACGAATCGGCTGTCGCATTTGGCCGGCAAAAGCTGCAACCAAATCAACACGGTCGCAACTTTTCTTAGATTTTTTACGCTCCGGGACGACGAAAGCTCGCAACCCATTGAATTTCTTGCACGACTTTCTTTTCCCCATTCTCCACAGCCCGATCCACAATATGTTGTGGTGAACGCTTCATTAAAAACAACCTCTTGACGGAATCGCACGATTCAAACTTAATAGGTTCCGATGTTGCGACGGCAGTTGGACCGGAATTAACGAGGCCGGTTCCCTCCAAAAATCGAGCGTAGAATCAGGGTGTTGCGTCCATGAAGGGCGACCGCCATGAGGGGTTTCGTGCGCGATTTTTATCTTCCGGAAAAGTGACATCCGGGGCTGGCGATAATAAGCTGTTAATACTATATTTAGTGTTTGCAGCCACGATCACTACAAGATACGGGAGAAGCATCTCCGGATGACACTCCTGTGATAGTACGGAAACGAGAACTGGCTGCGCTCCTCACGGCGCGGCCGGAGGTGGAAACTTGCGCCTTGGTCGACGGGGACGGGGCGCGCAAGCTAGAGGTTAGAGAAATGCGCATAGAACGCCGTTTCACGAAGGCAGGACTGAGCGCTTACGCGGACATCGAATTCCGCAAGGCGACGAGCGAGATCAAGAACCCGGACGGGTCGATCGTATTCCGCCTCGAGAACATCGACGTTCCGGCGCAGTTCTCCCAGGTCGCCGCCGACATCCTGGCGCAGAAGTATTTCCGCAAGGCCGGCGTTCCCGCCAAGCTGAAGAAGGTCGAGGAAAACGAGGTTCCTTCCTTCCTGTGGCGTTCGGTTGCCGATGAAGCAGCTCTGAAGGATATTGCGAAGGACCAGCAGTACGGCTCCGAAACCGACGCGCGCCAGGTCTTCGACCGTCTCGCCGGCACCTGGACCTACTGGGGCTGGAAGGGTGGCTATTTCTCCTCCGAGGAAGACGCCCTAGCCTTCAAGGATGAACTTGCCTACATGCTTGCCACCCAGCGTGTTGCCCCGAATTCCCCGCAGTGGTTCAACACCGGCATGCACTGGGCCTACGGCATCGACGGCCCCGGTCAGGGCCACTTCTATGTCGACCCCTTCACCGGCAAGCTGACGAAGTCGAAGTCAGCTTACGAACATCCGCAGCCGCACGCCTGCTTCATCCAGTCCGTTGAAGACGATCTCGTCAACGAAGGCGGCATCATGGACCTGTGGGTCCGCGAAGCACGCCTCTTCAAGTACGGCTCCGGCACCGGCTCCAATTTCTCCTACCTGCGTGGCGAAGGCGAAAAGCTGTCCGGCGGCGGCCGTTCTTCCGGCCTGATGAGCTTCCTGAAGATCGGCGATCGGGCTGCCGGCGCCATCAAGTCGGGCGGCACGACGCGCCGTGCGGCCAAGATGGTGGTCGTCGACATCGACCATCCTGATATCGAAGAGTATATCAACTGGAAGGTGAAGGAAGAGCAGAAGGTTGCTGCCCTCGTCACCGGTTCCAAAGTTGTCGCCAAGCACCTCAAGGCAATCATGAAGGCTTGCGTCAACTGCGAGGCTGACAACGGCGATTGCTTCGACCCGAACAAGAACCCTGCCCTGAAGCGCGAAATCCGCGCTGCCAAGAAGGACCAGGTTCCGGAGAACTACATCGGCCGCGTCATCCAGTTCGCCCGCCAGGGCTACAAGGATATGGAGTTCAAGACCTACGACACGGACTGGGATAGCGAAGCTTACCTTACCGTATCCGGCCAGAACTCCAACAACTCGGTCTCGATCAAGGACGACTTCCTGCGCGCCGTTGAAAGCGACAGCGACTGGCAGCTGAAGGCCCGCAAGGACGGCAAGGTTATGAAGACCTTGAAGGCGCGCGACCTGTGGGAGTCGATCTCCTACGCCGCCTGGGCATCGGCCGATCCGGGCCTGCACTTCAACACGACGATGAACGACTGGCATACCAGCCCGGCTGCCGGCCCGATCCGCGCATCCAACCCGTGCTCGGAATACATGTTCCTCGACGACACGGCCTGCAACCTTGCCTCGCTGAACCTCATGCAGTTCAAGGATGCCGCCACCAAGCGCATCAACATATCAGACTACGAGCATGCGGTTCGCCTGTGGAGCGTTGTTCTCGAAATCTCCGTGATGATGGCGCAGTTCCCGTCGAAGCGGATTGCCGAGCTCTCTTACGAATATCGCACGATCGGCCTCGGCTACGCCAACATCGGCGGCCTGCTGATGTCTTCCGGCATTCCCTATGACAGCGACGAAGCCCGTGCCATTGCCGGCTCCCTGACCGCGATCATGACCGGCATTTCCTACGCCACCTCGGCTGAGATCGCTTCTGAGCTCGGACCGTTCCCGATGTTCGCGCCGAACCGCGAAAACATGCTGCGCGTCATCCGCAACCATCGCCGCGCCGCTTACGGCGAGACGTCTGGCTATGAAGGCCTGTCGATCAACCCGGTCGCGCTCGTCCACTCCTTGAACCCCGACCAGGATCTGGCGGCTCATGCCAAGAGCGCCTGGGACAAGGCTCTCGAGCTCGGCGAAAAGCACGGCTACCGCAACGCCCAGGCAACCGTCATCGCGCCGACCGGCACGATCGGCCTCGTCATGGATTGCGACACAACCGGTATCGAGCCTGACTTCGCACTGGTGAAATTCAAGAAGCTCGCCGGCGGCGGCTACTTCAAGATCATCAACCGCGCCGTTCCGGAAGCCCTGCGCACGCTCGGCTACTCCGAGAGCCAGATCGCCGAGATCGAAGCCTACGCTGTCGGCCACGGCAATCTGAACCAGGCGCCGGCCATCAACCCCTCGACGCTGAAGGCCAAGGGCTTCACCGACGATAAGGTGGAAGCCGTCAACGCCGCGCTGAAGTCGGCCTTCGACATCAAGTTCGTCTTCAACCAGTGGACGCTCGGCGCCGACTTCCTGAAGACGACACTGAAGGTTTCCGACGAACAGCTTGCCGACATGAGCTTCAACCTGCTCGAGCACCTCGGCTTTGCCAAGAAGGACATCGAAGCTGCCAACGTTCACGTCTGCGGCGCGATGACGCTGGAAGGCGCACCGTTCCTGAAGAACGAACACCTCGCCGTCTTCGATTGCGCCAACCCTTGCGGCAAGATCGGCAAGCGTTACCTCTCGGTCGACAGCCACATCCGCATGATGGCTGCTGCCCAGCCGTTCATCTCGGGTGCGATCTCCAAGACGATCAACATGCCGAACGACGCGACGGTCGACGATTGCAAGAGCGCCTACATGCTCTCCTGGAAGCTCGGCCTGAAGGCAAACGCTCTCTACCGCGATGGCTCCAAGCTGTCGCAGCCGCTGAACGCCTCGCTGATCGAAGACGAAAGCGATGAGGACGCACTGGACGATCTGCTGCAGCAGCCGGTCGCCGCCCAGGCCGTCACCATCACCGAGAAGATCATCGAGCGTGTCGTCGAACGCGTCACCCGCGAGCGGGAGAAGCTCCCGAACCGCCGCCAGGGTTACACCCAGAAGGCCGCCGTCGGCGGACACAAGGTGTACCTGCGCACCGGCGAATTCGGCGACGGCCGTCTCGGCGAGATCTTCATCGACATGCACAAGGAAGGTGCGGCCTTCCGTGCGATGATGAACAACTTCGCGATCGCCATCTCGCTCGGCCTGCAATACGGCGTGCCGCTCGAAGAGTATGTGGAGGCCTTCACCTTCACCAAGTTCGAACCGGCCGGCATCGTCATCGGCAACGACGCGATCAAGAACGCCACGTCGATCCTCGACTACGTGTTCCGCGAACTCGCCGTCTCCTACCTCGGCCGCCACGATCTGGCGCATGTCGATACGTCCGACTTCTCCAACACGGCGCTCGGCAAGGGGATCCAGGAAGGCAAGACGAACCTCGTCTCGACCGGTTGGACCCGTGGCTACAAGCCGACCCTGGTAACGGGCAACGAGCGTCAGGCAGGCGGGGAGCCGAAGGGTGCCGCGACGGCGGCCCCGGCGCGCGCATCCTCCGGCGCCACGGTGACCTCCTTTGCGGGTGCTGCCGCCCGCAAGATCGAGCCGACGCTTGCCGTCTCCTCCTCTGAAATCGTCGCCTTCAAGCGCGACTACGAGGAGCGGGCAAAGGAACTGGCCGAAGAGATCGCCGAGGAAGTGGCCGAGGAGATCGCAACCGAGACCCAGCAGCAGGCAACCGCCCTCTTCTCCGACAAGGCCGCCGCCGACGCGGCATCGGCCAAGACGGAGGCCAAGAAGGTCGAAGCCGAACGCCGCGCCCGCTCCATCATGCAGGGCTACACGGGCAACATGTGCTCCGAATGCCAGAACTTCACGATGGTCCGCAACGGCACCTGCGAGAAGTGCGACACCTGCGGCGCGACGAGCGGCTGCAGCTGATAACCGGCAATTCCGGCGGTTGGTGATGATGATGATAGCTTTCACTCCTCACCCGCCGGAACGTTGTCCGACCCAGGTCGGGAACTTGACGCGAAGACAAAAGTCAAAGAGCGGCCCTTGGCCGCTCTTCTGCTGTGATCAACGGCAACCTCGGCAAGTGACCGCCGGCGAAAGCGCCTTCTTCCCACGCGGCATTCCGCACCAGCTTATGAACCCGAGCGACAATCATTGCAGGCACGTCCTGATCGACACCCCTGCTCTCTTCGATCAGTTTATCAAGGAAGACGGACCTGACGAAGTCTTCGGGCCACCGACTGCGAAGGGAATTGAGCGTCTGCGGGCGACCTGCCCCAGGTTCGGCATCACCCTGCTCTCGAACTGCCCAACGCCTCAGTAAGTCAACGCCAAGCGCAACGGCATAACCAGGGCCCAGCTTAATGTTGAGGCCCAATTCGAGGGCTCCACGCCAGACCAGCCCTCGAAACCGATGTTGCTTCTGTACGGGCGCGTTACCGGCGCTATCCGTCCACAGGGGTGTTATACACGCAAGCATCACTGCCATTCTTCAACATGGCATCTTCCCTTCTTCTTGATTTTGGTCAAATTACCGTTGGCTCGCAGCGCCGCTAACGTCGCGTCATGACGAGGACGTAGAGGGGCAGCGACGCGAGTCAGGCTTTGCCCGACGCCCGACAATATGGGCACCGGCAGGATGCTTGCGTGCCTTTACCACCAATGCAATCACATCCAGAAAGAGGACTTCATCATGCCATTCATCAAGACCACGGACGGAACCGAAATCTTCTACAAGGATTGGGGTCCAGCCACCGCCCAGCCTATTGTTTTCCATCACGGCTGGCCGCTCAGCGCTGACGATTGGGACGCGCAGATGATGTTCTTTCTGGACAAGGGCTATCGCGTGATTGCCCACGACCGGCGCGGCCATGGCCGTTCCAGGCAGACGTGGCAGGGCAACGAGATGGACACCTATGCCGCCGACGTCGCGGCCCTCACAGATGCGCTCGATCTCAAGAATGCAATCCATGTCGGCCATTCGACCGGCGGCGGTGAGGTTGCCCACTACGTCGCCCGCGCAAAGCCCGGACGCGTCGCCAAGGCGGTGCTGATCGGCGCCGTGCCGCCGATCATGGTCAAGTCGGACAAGAACCCCGGTGGCCTGCCGCTCGAGGTCTTCGATGGTTTCCGTGCCGCGCTCGTCGCCAACCGCGCGCAGTTCTTCCTCGACGTGCCCGCAGGCCCGTTCTATGGCTATAACCGCCCGGGTGCCAAGGTCAGCCAGGGTGTTATCGAGAACTGGTGGCGGCAAGGCATGATGGGTGGTGCAAAGGCGCATTACGATTGCATCAAGGCCTTCTCCGAAACTGATTTCACCGAGGATCTGAAGCAGATCACGGTGCCGACGCTCGTCATGCACGGCGACGACGATCAGATCGTTCCCTATGCCGACTCCGCACCGCTGTCCGTCAAGCTCTTGAAGCACGGCATACTGAAGACCTATGCCGGCCTCCCGCACGGCATGTGCACGACGCATCCGGATGTGATCAACGCCGATCTGCTGGAATTCTTCCTGGACTGAGATGTTGGCTCGACCGCCGGCCTTCTGATGGAACGGAGGCAAGACAACACTCGTAGGCGGGTCCTCTTCGCCCCGCCTGCGGCACGCCGGATATTTTCTCTTCAAGGGAGGCGCTTGTGATAACGCGAGATACCATTTCGGACGGCTTGTCCCGCCGCGATCTGCTGAAGTTGACGGCCGCGGCAGCAGCGATGCTCGCGTCACGTAGCGCCGTCGCAGCCGACTTCCACCGCTTCAAGCATGGCACGTTCGACATCACGGTCGTCAGCGACGGTTTTCTCACGCTCCCAGTCGAGATCTTGTTGCCCGACGCCACGCCTGAAGAGCGCAAGGCGATCATGCCTCGGCTGGGCGGAAGTTCGGCGGCCGCTCCGGTCCAGGCCAACATCCCGCTGATCCGCCATGGCGACGACCTGATCCTTATCGACACTGGCTCGGGTAACCGCTTCCAGGCCAGCGCGGGCAAATTGGCCGCAAACCTGCAATCGCTTGGGATCGCGCCCGAAGCGATCACCAAGGTGGTTTTCACCCATGCCCATCCGGACCACTCCGGTGCGACGACGACAGCCGATGGAAAGGTGCTTTATCCGAACGCCCAGTATTTTGTCAGCGAAGCCGAGTGGGACTTCTGGACCCACAAGGACTTTGAGATGCACATGCCGTCGGCGCTTCATGATTTTGCGCGAGGCGCGCAACGTGACCTGTTTGCGGTCAAGGACCGGCTGACGCTCTTGCGCCCGGATCAGGAGATCATTCCCGGAATGCGGATTTTGGAAACCCGCGGCCATACGCCGGGCCATGTCTCGATCGAACTGGCGGGCGACGGCGGCCTGCTGATCACAGGCGACGCCTGTACCAACGACGTGATTTTCTTCGAGCATCCCGCCTGGCATTTCGGCTTCGACACCGAACCTGAGATCGCGCTGAAAAACCGCCAGATGCTGCTCGATCGCGCCGCGAGCGAAAAGCTCAAGATGCTCGGCTATCACTGGACCTATCCGGCCGTCGGATATGCCGAGCGCAAGGATGCCTCCTACCGATTTCTGCCGGCTTAGGATCGCCGAATTATCGCGCCTCGGCGGTTTCCTCGAGCGCGGCAGATTGCTGCGGCATTTCTTCCGCAATCTCCTCGGCAACGGCTGCAAGATCGAGGTTGCCCCAGATCGACGCTGACTGGCGACGTTCTGGGCGGCGGGAGGATTTGACTTCGACGACGAACGGCTTCGACTGAGCGCGCATGAGTTTCCTATGAAGAGGCGTTGAACGAATCCATCAACGCCCCAAGCCTATGAAGCGTTCCGCGCTTGCGCAAGGTCGCCATTCGCTTTGAATCCAGCCTCACACAGGCCAGACCGCGACGGAACAAGCATATGGCGAGCCGCGTTTCGGCCTTTCAATCTGCATGGAGCCTCTACGCAAATTCCTGCGAAAAGTCCTTGAAGGAACGATCGATGTCGATTACCTACCACGTCGCCGAACATGATGGCGCCTGGGCCTACCGCCTGGACGATGTCTGGTCGGAAACTTTCCCAACTCACGAAGAAGCATTGGCAGCGGCTAAACATGCCGCGGAGCGACAAAAGCTCGGTGGCCAGGATGCGGACATTACATATCAGCGTGCAGACGGCAGCTGGACAGCGGAACGGTCGAACGGAGGCGACCGCCCCGAGGCCGATGTCGTCGATGACGCCAAGGAAAAAGACTAGGAATGACTATCAAAGAACGCTTTTTGAAGCAGCAGCATGCGTGGATGCTCGGCGCATGCTATTCCCGGAAACATCCCGACTTTCATCGCTTTGGCGGCGTCGATGTTTCGATCTCGCCTCGCTGGAAAGACAGCGTTGAAACCTTCGTCAATGATATGATCGACACCCTGCCGCGCAGCCTCTCCGAGCGCCGGATGGCACTGAGAAACCCGCGCCGCCCGTTCGAACCCGGGAATGTGGAATGGGTATTCGCAAGCAAGCATTACGGCCTTCGCGCTCCTGACGGCACACGGCCCGACATGGCGGACGTTCGCGCGCGCCGCGTATAAACCGCTATTTACTCGTTACAATCTTCGCCGGCGGAAACATGGCTAGGGCCTTCTTTCGCCGGCGAACTGTTTTATGGCGGCAGTAGTCACCCCGAAATCACCAGTCAGTGACGACATGCAAGCCGCTTGCATGACCATCCGTTCGGTGCCCCAGTCGTTGGCTGCCGCGCTTGACGACGTATGTTGCACTCCGGGCCAGTTCGCAGTGCCGCTGAATTCAGTGCGACCGGTGCCGCGCGTTCCTCGTCACCACAATCACAACAAGTCCGACGACGACAGCCAGCGCGCCCCAATAGACCCATGACGTCTGGTTGATCATGAAGCTTTCCGCCGGGTAGGGAAAATAGCCGCTACCCTGCCCCATCCAGACCAGCCCGATAAGGATCAGCACGCCGGCGATACAATAGGCGATCTTCACCATTCAATGTTCCTCCACCATACCAGTTGCGTAACGTCATGCACCCGTCGCGGACGCAGTGCTTCGACGGAGCGCTCTGGCACGCCTTGAGGACCTTACTCTTTCGGGAAATCGGCTCCCAGGCTCGTTTCGCGCCATTCCTCGATCTGCGCCAGCCGTTCGCGCAGCTTGTTGGTGACGTTGTTGTAGCCAAGTTCGCCAAGCACGAGATGCCGCGGTGGGTTCTCCACTTCCGTGATCCGGATCATCGCCTCGCCAGCGCGCACGGGATCGCCGGCTTGCTTGCCGCTGTATTCAGCTGTTTGCCGCATGCGGGCTGCCGCGGTTTCGGCGTAGTCCGGAATTGTGCTCTTCGTCTGCCGGAGTGACCGGCCCGCCCAATCGGTGCGGAACGGACCGGGCGCGACGCAGGTCACCTTGATGCCGAGCGGCCTGCCCTCGGCGTGGAGTGCATCGGAAAAACCCTCCACCGCATGCTTGCTAGCGGCATAGAAGCCGGAGCCAGGAAAGCCGATAAAGCCGGCAACCGAGGTGATGTTGATGATGTGGCCATGCCGGCGCCGCCGCATACCGGGCAGGACAGCGCGGGTTATCGCAAACAGGCCAAAGACGTTCGCCTCGAACTGATCGCGGATTTCCTGCTCTTCCGCCTCCTCTACCGGTGACAGGTAGCCATAGCCGGCATTGTTGACCAGCACGTCGATGCGGCCGAAACGCTGCTCGGCGGCCGCGACTGCCGCTTTGACCTGAGTCGGATCGGTCACATCGAGATCCAGCGCCAGCGTGTTCGCTTCATGAGCGGTTGCCAGATCGGCAACGCGCGCCTTGTCGCGCGCCGTCACGACCGTCGGCCAGCCACGGGCAATGGTGAGTTTCGCAAGCTCACGGCCGAAGCCGGTAGAGCAGCCGGTAATGAGCCAGACGGGAGACTTGTCCTGAGACATATGATTTTCCTGATGCTGTCGGGGACGCCTGAATGGGCGAGAGCGGATTTAGGGCCGCCGCCTGACATTTCCAGCGAATGAGTACGCCGAAAACTGCGTGGATCAGGACAAGCCTGCGCGCCCGATCGGACGCGCAGGCGATAGGAGACTTACTGGAGCGTACGCGTGTGGATGTCCTGGCCGAGCGCGACGCTAGGACGGGCCTGCGTTCCAGCGGCCACGCCGTCGAGGCCCGTCGCCACTACGGAGACGCGGAACTTACCGTCCAGGTTGCGATCAAAGATCGCTCCAACAACGATATCGGCTTCATCCTGGACCTCGTCGCGGATACGGCTTGCCGCCTCGTCCACTTCGAAGAGCGTCATGTCGGAGCCGCCGGAAATCGAGATCAGCACGCCCCTGGCACCCTTCATGGAAATATCGTCGAGCAGCGGGTTGGCAATGGCAGCCTCCGCGGCCTTCATCGCGCGCCCCTCACCCGAAGCCTCGCCGGTGCCCATCATTGCCCGGCCCATGCCGCGCATGACAGACTTCACGTCAGCGAAATCGAGATTGATCAGGCCTTCCTTGACAATCAGGTCGGTGATGCAGCCAACACCGGCATAAAGCACGCGGTCGGCGGTCATGAAGGCATCGGCGAAGGTGGTCTTTGCATCGGCGATGCGGAAAAGGTTCTGGTTCGGGATGACGATCACCGTATCGGCTGCCTCGCGAAGCGCCTCGATACCGGCATCAGCGGTCTTCATGCGGCGATTGCCTTCGAACGTGAACGGCTTCGTCACGACTCCGACTGTCAGGATGCCAGCGTCGCGAGCAGCCTTGGCAATAACAGGTGCAGCACCTGTGCCGGTGCCGCCGCCCATGCCTGCGGTGACGAAGCACATGTGGGAACCGGCCAGATGGTCCATGATCTCGTCGATCGATTCTTCTGCAGCTGCGCGGCCGACTTCCGGCAGTGAGCCGGCGCCCAACCCTTCGGTCACATGGGCGCCGAGCTGGATACGGCGGGGTGCCTTGGAGGTCGCCAATACCTGTGCATCGGTGTTGGCCGCAATGAAATCGACGCCTTCGAGATTTTCCGCTATCATGTTGTTGATGGCATTGCCGCCGCCGCCGCCGACACCAATTACTGTAATTCTGGGGCGCATTTCGGAAATTCCGTTCTTGGCGTTCGACATCGCAATCTCCTTCGTGCGTTTTCGTCGTGGCTCCACCTCTTATGGAGCCGAATCGAGCATTAGCGTAGTGGCGCAACAAGGCAGAGCCGGGGCGAAAGAACAAGATGAAGCGTCCTTGAAACTTTATCCGGAACCTTTTTTGCATTCGCGCTTTATTTTGAATCATCCCCTGTCAGAGAGAGGAGCACCGTACAGATGATCACGCCAGCCACCCGCCACTCAGTTACCCCTCCCAACGAGCATATTCTTACGGCTCAAGAGGCCTTAGAACCACTGTTCCTCAAGATCGAAGAGGAGGCCGAAGTCCGGATGATCGCTGCGGCCATCCGCGCGGGCTGGTCTGCCGAAGATGCCGTGGCGGCCATCGACCAGCTTCGCCGGAACGAACTTATTCCCGGCAGCGGCCACTAAAACCTTTCGGCGGCTTCAAAATATCACTCGCCTTGAGAAAGGGATGACCTAAGTTCAGCGCGACCACCAATCGCGGAAAGATCATCGCATGTCCTTCAGAAATATCTGCATCTTCGGCGCCGGTGCACTCGGCGGCGCTATCGCTGCCAAGCTTGCCTCTTCAATCGGCGCAGAGGCGACAGTTTCGGTCGTTGCCCGCGGCGCTCATCTCGACGCCATCCGACGCGATGGATTGCGTCTCATGGAGGCGGACGTAGAAGCACCCCTCACCATAAACCTCACGGCGACCGACAATCCGAGGGAACTGCCGCCGCAGGATCTCCTCATCACCGGGCTAAAGGGCCACCAGCTCAGCGCCGCCGCAGAGGGAATCGGCCTTCTGCTGAAAGATGGCACACGCGTGATGATGATCCTCAACGGCATTCCGTGGTGGTATTTTCATCGCGATCAGGACAGTGGGCATGCGGAACTACAGTTCGATGAGCTCGATGAGGGCGGCAAACTATGGCGACTTGTCGGCCCGGAACGCGTCATCGGCTGCGTCGCCCATCAGGGCGCTGAAGTCAGCAAGCCCGGTGAGATCAGGCTCAGCAACAAAGGGCATTTCATCCTCGGCGAGCCCTCCGGCGACATCAGCAATGATTTGCGCAACGTCGAAGCGCTGCTGCAGCGCGCCGATATCGGCGTGAAGCTCTCGAGCCGAATTCGCGACGACATCTGGAGCAAGCTGATGGGCAACGCCTCCTTCAACCCGATAAGTGCGCTGACGCGATCTTTGATGTCCAACCTGATGGCCGATGCGGCAATCACCGACCAGATCGGCAAGGTCATGAAGGAGGTAAAGGCGGTCGGAGAGGCGCTCGGCGCGAATGTCGGGATGTCCGTCGAGCAGCGACTGGAACAGGCCCGACAGATCGGGCCCGTTCGCACCTCTATGCTCCAAGACCTCTTGGCGGGAAAGTCGCTCGAGACTACGCCGCTGGTGGGAATGGTCGTTTCACTGGGCCGCCTGACGGCAACGCCGACCCCGGTTTCAGAAACGATCCTGGCGCTGGTGTCGCAGCTCGACCGTGAGAATTGCCAAATCGGCTAACTAAGTAGGGCGGCCCGCCGCGAAGCCGCTCAGAAATTGCCTTAGCAAGTCTCCAGAGGACTCTCGATTAGAAGAAACTTATTTCAACCACGCTGCGATACGTTCGATTGCTTCGATGATCTCGGCTTCGGAACCGGCGTAGGACATGCGCATCGAGCGATTACCTTCCAGCGGGTCGAAATCCAGGCCCGGCGTCGCGGCGACGTTGATCTCCGCCAACATCCGCTTCGCGAAGGCCATGCTATCATTGGTAAAGCGCGTTACGTCGACATAGGCGTAGAAGGCGCCATCCATCGGCGATGCGATGGACAGGCCGATCTCCGGCAGACGCTTCAGCAGAAAATCGCGGTTGGCCGCGTAGCTCGCCTTGTAGACATCGAGTTCCGCGGCCGCGCCGAGAGCGGCCGTCGCGGCGATCTGCGAGAGTTCGGGCGGCGAGATGTAGAGGCTTTGCGCGACGCGCTCGATCGGGCGCACCAGCCGCTCGGGCAGCACCATCCAGCCGATCCGCCATCCCGTCATGCAATAATATTTGGAGAAGGAGTTGATGACGATCGCCTCGTCGGTCAATTCCAGCGCGCTGGTCTCTTCGCCGGCAAAGGTCAGTCCGTGGTAGATTTCGTCTGAAATGAACGCGATCGAATTGGCCGCGCAATAGTCGGCCAAGGACTTCAGCCCCTGGCGGCCGGTCACGGTACCTGTCGGGTTGGCGGGGCTCGCCAGCAGAACGCCCTTCAGCCTGACATTGTTTGCCGTTTGCGCGGCCTCGAGACTCTCGGGCGTCAACGTGAAGTGGGTTTCGGCCGTTACCGGCACCTCGATCACCCTCAACCCCAACGCGCCGAGGATGTTGCGGTAGGCGGGATAGCCCGGCCGGGCAATCGCGACCGCGTCGCCGGCATCGAACAGCGAGAGAAACGCCAAATTGAAGCCGGCGGAAGAACCCGTCGTTATCGCGATCCGTGCAGGATCGATTTTCAGCCCGTGACGGCCGCGATAATGGTCGGCCAGCGCTTGTTTCAGTCTCGTCGTACCAAGCGCGTCCGTGTAGCCGATCTTGCCCTCCACAAGCGCAGCCTGCGCTGCCTCCCGCGCGGCCCGCGGCGCCGGATGGGATGGCTGGCCGACGGCCATGGAAATGACCGGATGGCCGTTCGCTCGCCGCCTTGTCGCCTCCGCCAGAACATCCATGGCATGAAAGGGTTCGACTTCGCTGCGTTGGGAAATGGAAAACAAGATCGCTTCTCTCTAACTTTGCTTGCGGCCAGACAATTGCCGCAATAATCGGGTCATCACAATCCCGCGATTGAACCGCGGATGCGAAAATTCCTGTTTGAAGACGACCGGACGCACCGTAATTTGGCGGCAGCGGCGTGCCGCCGTTAACCGGGCAGTGTTATTCGACGCCTAGAACCGACGCATGTAAACTGCTGATGACGAGGATATAATGGCCATACTTCCGAAAATCTTCACCGCGCTCGCGCTCACTGCCTCGGTGGCAACTGCCTATCCGGCGGCAGCACTCGACGACGCGCAGAAGAAGGAGTTCGGCGAGTTCATCAAGCAATACCTGATCGAAAATCCAGAGATCATGCTCGATGTTCAGGATGCGCTGCAGAAGAAGCAGGAGCAGGCGCGCCTCGTTAAAGCCAACGCCGTGATTGCTGACAACAAGTCGACGATCTTCGATTCGAAGTATGACTTGGCGATCGGCAACCCGAAGGGCGACATCACGATCGTCGAATTCTTCGATTACAATTGCGGCTATTGCAGGCATGCGCTTTCGGACATGCAGACGATGCTCGAAAAAGACAAGAACGTCCGCTTCGTGCTCAAGGAATTCCCAATCCTCGGACCGGAATCGGTTGCCGCACACAAGGTATCCGACGCATTCCGCAAACTGGCGCCGCAGAAATATAGCCAGTTCCACATCGCATTGCTTGGCCGCGACGGCCGCGCCGACGAAGCGAGCGCTCTCGAAGTCGCAGAGTCCCTTGGCGTCAGCGAAAAGCAGATAAGGGATGAGATGGCCAAGAGCTCCAGCGATGCTTCCGTCAAGGAAACCTATGACCTTGCTCAGAGCCTCGGCATCACAGGCACACCGTCCTATGTGGTCGGCAACGAGCTCGTTCAAGGCGCGGTTGGCTTCGACGACCTTGAAGCCAAGGTGAAGAATATGCGCGCCTGCGGCAAGACGAGTTGCTGAGGCGACGCTCATCAAATCGCCAAAATCGAAGCGTTTCAGCCATGTGGACAAATATGGCGTGATTCGGGCTGCGCTTCCCAAAGGGCTTTCATTAGGCCCGTGGGGAGTCTATAGGTTGCCGTCCCGCACTTATTGGAACATTCGATGACGCAAACGATATTCGTCCTGAACGGCCCCAACCTGAACATGCTCGGCAAAAGAGAGCCCGGCATCTATGGTGGCAAGACCCTTCAGGATATCGAGGCGGACTGCAAGGCGGCCGGGCGTGAGCTCGGCTTCGATATTGATTTTCGCCAGAGCAATCACGAAGGCACGCTCGTTGATTGGTTCCATGAAGCGAACGACAAGGCCGTTGGTGTCGCGATCAATGCAGGTGCCTACACGCATACGTCGGTCGCGCTCCACGATGCAATTCGCGCTATTTCCATTCCGGTAATAGAGCTCCATATCTCCAACGTTCACGCGCGGGAAGAATTCCGCCACAAGTCGATGATTGCGCCAGCGGTGAAAGGCGTCATCTGCGGCTTCGGGCCTTACAGCTATATTCTGGCGCTCCAGGCGCTGAAGAATCTTACGGCATAAAAAGAAGACAGGGCAAACACTCATGGCTGAGAAGAAAAACGGTATCGACCAGGCGCTGATCCGCGACCTCGCGAACATCCTCAACGACACGGATCTGACGGAAATCGAAGTCGAGCAGGACGATCTGCGCATCCGCGTTTCGCGCGCCGGCAACACCCAGTACATTCAGGCTCCGATGGCTGCGCCCGCGTTCGCAGCGGCTCCGGCCGTAGCGGCCCCGGCAGCTGCAGCACCTGCTGCTCCGGCAGCGGCGGTACGCAACCCTGCCAACACTGTCAGCGCTCCGATGGTCGGCACCGCCTACATGGCTCCGGCTCCCGGTGCACGCGCCTTCATCGAGCTCGGCGCGACCGTGAAGGAAGGCCAGACGCTGCTCATCATCGAAGCGATGAAGACCATGAACCAGATTCCTTCGCCGAAATCCGGGAAGATCACCGAAATCCTCGTCGAGGACGGAAGCCCCGTCGAATACGGCCAAGCCCTCGTCGTCATCGAATAAGGCGGGCGTCATGGTCTCGAAAATCCTCATCGCCAATCGCGGGGAAATCGCGCTTCGCGTGCTGCGCGCTTGCAAAGAGCTCGGCATCCCGTGTGTCGTGGTCCATTCGACCGCCGACGCCGACGCCATGCATGTGCGCCTCGCCGACGAGAGCGTCTGCATTGGTCCTCCGCCCTCACGCGACAGCTATCTGAACATCCACCAGATCGTGGCCGCCTGCGAGATCACGGGCGCCGATGCTGTGCATCCTGGTTACGGCTTCCTCTCCGAAAACGCCAAGTTTGCGGAAATCCTGGAAGCGCACGGCATCACCTTTATCGGCCCGACGGCGGAACACATCCGGCTTATGGGTGACAAGATCACCGCCAAGACGACCGCCCAGGAGCTCGGCATTCCTGTCGTTCCGGGTTCGGACGGCGAGGTAAAGACCGAAGAAGATGCGGTGCGGACGGCTGCCGAAATCGGCTATCCGGTGCTGATCAAGGCAACCGCCGGCGGCGGTGGTCGCGGCATGAAGGTTGCCAAGTCCGAGGCCGACCTGATCGAAGCCTGGTCGACGGCCCGTACCGAAGCGGCGGCCGCCTTCGGCAACGATGCGGTCTACATGGAAAAGTACCTCGGCCAGCCGCGCCACATCGAAATCCAGGTGTTCGGTGACGGCGAAGGCAATGCGATCCATCTCGGCGAACGTGATTGCTCGCTGCAGCGCCGCCACCAGAAGGTCTGGGAAGAAGCCAATTCCCCGGCTTTGAACGTCGAGCAGCGCATGAAGATCGGCCAGATTTGTGCCGACGCCATGAGGAAGCTGAAGTATCGCGGTGCCGGTACGATCGAGTTCCTGTACGAGAACGGCGAGTTCTATTTCATCGAAATGAACACCCGTCTGCAGGTGGAACATCCGATCACCGAAGCCATCACCGGCATCGACCTTGTTCACGAGCAGATCCGCGTCGCTTCGGGCGGCGGGCTCTCCGTCAAGCAGGAAGAGATCAACTTCAACGGCCACGCCATCGAATGCCGGATCAACGCCGAGGACGCGCGGACCTTCGTACCCTCCCCGGGCACGATCACCCACTTCCACGCACCGGGTGGACTTGGTGTTCGCGTCGATAGCGGCGCGTACCAGGGCTACAAGATCCCGCCGTACTACGACAGCCTCATCGGCAAGCTCATCGTCTTCGGCCGTACGCGCGTCGAATGCATGATGCGTCTGCGCCGCGCGCTCGACGAGTTCGTCGTCGACGGTATCAAGACGACGCTTCCGTTGTTCCAGGATCTGGTGGACAATCAGGATATCGCCAACGGCGACTATGATATCCACTGGCTGGAAAAATATCTGGCCAAGAAACCGGCGTAACAAAGAATGGCAGGATCGCGCAGGAAGTCTCCAGGCATAACACCGGAAATCCTCCTGCGCGCCTACTCTATCGGTCTTTTCCCAATGGCCGAATCGGCTGACGATCCAGAAATATTCTGGGTCGAGCCCGACCTTCGCGGCGTCCTGCCGCTCGACGAATTCCACGTTTCCAAAAGCCTCGCCAAGACGATCCGGCGCAAGCCGTTCGATATCCGCTTCAATTACGATTTCGACGCGGTCATTGCGGCCTGTGCGGCAGAGACCGGGGACAGGCCCAGCACCTGGATCAATCAGACCATCAAGACGCTATATTCGACACTGCATCGTATCGGCCATGCTCACTCGGTCGAGGCCTGGGACGGCGACGAACTTGTCGGCGGATTATACGGAGTGTCGCTGGGCTCGGCATTCTTCGGCGAAAGCATGTTCTCGCGGCGGACCGACGCCTCGAAGATCTGCCTCGTTCATCTGGTGGAACGGCTGCGCGCCAAGGGTTTCACCTTGCTCGATACGCAGTTTACGACCGAGCACCTGAAGACGTTCGGGGCGATCGATGTTCCGAAGAATGAGTACGCCCACATCCTCACGGCGGCAATGGAATCGCCGCACCTTGAATTCTAGGAACTAGTTGGCTGCCTTGTCAGGCGCGGGAACGTCCGAGTTCTGCTTGCAGTCCTTTAGCCAGACGTCATAGATCGGATGCTCTACGGCATTGAGGCCGGGGCTGTCGGCAAACATCCAGCCGGTGAAGATGCGGCGGATCTTACGGTCGAGCGTGATCTCGTCGACTTCCACAAAACCATCGATCTTCTGCGCTTCCGCCTGATCGCGCGAATAGCAGGCCTTCGGCGTCACCTGCAGCGCACCGAACTGCACGGTCTCGTTGACATAGACGTCGAAGGTGGTGATACGGCCGGTGATCTTGTCGAGGCCGGAGAAAACCGCAACCGAGTTCTCAATGCGGGCAGCGGAGGCAGCCTGCGGCAGAAGGATCGAGCCAAGCACCAGGGAAAGCCCGGCGGCACGCAGGAGCTGGTTCCGCGTGATAAGCTTCATATCTGCCCGTCTCCACAGCGTCTGAAAATCGAAGGCCGCAATCGCTGCGGCCATTCTGCGGGTAATAGTCAATTGTGGCTAAAAGCAGGGTCGGCGACCAGCTGCTCAGTTGCCAGGCGTCCAGGCGTCGTAGTCGCCGGTAACCCGCGGACGTTCGCCGGGAACGACGAGCGAGCCCGGCGGACGATAAGCCTGCGGCGACCCGGTCGGGTTTGCGCGATGCGGCTTCTGCCATTCCTTGGCAACGTAGTTTTCCTGGCTCGGCGGGACATTCGTGCGATGATGCATCCAGCCATGCCAGCCCGGCGGAATTGCAGAGGCTTCGGCATAACCCTTGTAGATCACCCAACGCTTCGGAAGACCGTAGGATGACATACCGCCTTCGTAATAAACATTACCCAATTCGTCTTCACCGACGCGCTTGCCAAAACGCCAGGTCGCAAAACGCGTACCGATCGTCTGACCGTTCCACCAGGTGAAGATTTGCACGAGGAGATTCTTCATGTCTTTTCCTTGAGCTAGCCGGAAGGCAAGCGGGACCAGAATTTGATCCCTCGCTTATGCCGCCAGCGATCCGCATTGTCCAGTGATTCCGGTGCCACACCGGCTCATTTCAGCGCCATCTTGAAGCCGAGATGCGATTGCTTGAAACCAAGTCTTTCGTAGAAGCGGTGCGCATCCGTGCGGCTGGCATTCGACGTCAGTTGCACGAGCCGCAAACCGCGACGTTTTGCCTCCGCAATGGCAAACTCAATCATCTGGGCACCGATGCCCTGGCCACGCATGTCACCCCGCGTCTGCACCGCCTCAATGATCATCGACGAGGAACCACGACCGATCAGCGACGTCACGACCATGGTCTGAAATGTGCCTACGACCTGCCCGTCACGCTCCGCGACGTAAAGCGTTTGGTCGGGCGATGAAGCAATCCGCTCGAAAGACCGAAGATACTTGCCGAATATCTCGGGCGCGGTCGTGTCGCCGTGACCGCCGAGTTCATCAGCGGCAAAGATGGCAACCAGCGCGGCGACGTCGGAGCTGCGTGCCTCGCGAATCGTGGTTTGGCTCATGATCGTATTGCGGCCTAGCGCTGTTCGAGAAATTTTTCGAGGATCAGCGTCGGTATGCCGGATTGGCCCGGCCCGTCGTTTTCATTGCGGCCGACATCCTCGAAGCCGTGAGCATGGTAGAAAGCGATCGCCGCCTTGTTCCGCGGCTCGACCTCGAGGCGCATGATTTCGGCATCGGGAAAGCAGGTTTCCAACTCGGCAAAGATCTCCCGACCGATGCCCTGGCGATGCAGCGGCGGACGGACATAGAGCAGGTGCAGCATGACGGTTTTTGTCATCTCGTCGGACATGGCGGCATAACCGATGCCGCCGATGTCCTTGCCGTTGTCGGCAACGAGGAACTCCGCATTCTTCTTCGCCAGCCGCGCCTGAAGCGCAGCTGGCGAAAAAAGGTGAGCAATGATCTCATTCACCTTTGCTTCGCCGTAGAGGCCCGCGTAGGTTGCGCGAAAACCCTCATCTAGCAAAGTGCGCATCTTGCTGAGATCACCCTCGCTGGCAGTGCGCACGAAATACACGGTCTTACTCCTCGATGCCGAGCTTCGCTTTCACGAGAGCCTGGACGGCCTGCGGGTTGGCCTTGCCGCCGGTGGCCTTTATGACCTGACCAACGAACCATCCCGCAAGCGTTGGCTTGGCCTGGACCTTTGCGACCTGATCGGGGTTGGCGGCGATGATCTCGTCCACGGCCCGTTCGATCGCGCCGGTATCGGTCACCTGCTTCATGCCTCTGGTTTCGACGATCTCGGCCGGATCGCCACCCTCGTTCAGCACGATTTCGAACAGGTCCTTCGCGATCTTTCCGGAAATAGTCTCCGCTTTGATGAGGTCAATGATCGCACCAAGCTGAGCCGGCGAAACGGATGTTTCCTCGATGCTCTTGCCCGTGCGGTTCAGGGCGCCGAGCAGATCGTTGATGACCCAGTTGGCAGCCGTCTTGCCGTCGCGGCCTTCCGCCACGGCTTCGAAATAGTCGGCGATCGCCTTTTCCGAGACCAGGACGGAAGCATCGTAGATCGAAAGACCGAGTTCGCGCACGAAGCGCTCCTTCTTGTCATCAGGCAATTCCGGCAGGTCGGCTTCGAGCGCCTTGACGAAGGCATCGTCGAACTCCAGCGGCAGCAGGTCCGGATCCGGGAAGTAGCGGTAGTCGTGCGCATCTTCCTTGGAACGCATCGAACGCGTCTCGCCCTTGTTCGGGTCGAAGAGACGGGTCTCCTGCTCGATCTGCCCCCCGTCCTCAAGAACGCCGATCTGGCGCCGGGCTTCATATTCGATTGCCTGGCCAATGAAGCGGATGGAGTTGACGTTCTTGATCTCGCAACGCGTGCCGAAGCCTTCGCCCGGACGACGGACGGAGACGTTGACGTCAGCGCGCATCGAGCCTTCGTCCATGTTACCGTCGCAGGTGCCGAGATAGCGGACGATCGAGCGCAGCTTCGTCATGTAAGCCTTGGCTTCATCCGACGAGCGCATATCCGGCTTGGAGACGATCTCCATCAGCGCGACGCCCGAGCGGTTCAAGTCGACGTAGGACATGGTGGCATGCTGGTCGTGCAACGACTTGCCGGCGTCCTGCTCCAGATGCAGACGCTCGATGCCGATCTCGATATCCTCGAACTGACCCTGGCGATCGGGGCCGAGCGAGATGATGATCTTGCCCTCGCCGACGATCGGATCCTTGTACTGCGAGATCTGATAGCCCTGCGGCAGGTCGGGATAGAAGTAGTTCTTGCGATCAAACAGCGAGCGCTTGTTGATCTGCGCCTTCAGGCCCAGGCCAGTCCGGACGGCCTGCCTGACACATTCCTCATTGATAACGGGCAACATGCCGGGCATGGCCGCATCGACGAGCGACACGTTGGAATTCTGCGGCTTGCCGAATTCCGTTGCTGCACCCGAGAACAGCTTCGAATTCGACAGCACCTGCGCATGGACTTCCATGCCGATGATGACTTCCCAATCGCCAGTGGCGCCGGGAATGAAGCGTTTCGGATCGGGCGTGCGAACGTCGACAATGGTCATTGAGATGCTCTTTTCAGGCTGTTCTGTTCAACTGGTGAGGTAACGGAAATGGCTTGCCGGTGCAAGGCTTTCGGCTATTCCGCGGCGGGGAGCCAACCGGTTTGGGCGTGTTAACTCAATGTCGCTAGCGTGACCCGCATGATGGCAACCGATATCCTCAAGTTCATCGCGCTTTTCCTGGCACTGAATGCCTTCGTGTTCTCGATCTATTTCCTCGACAAGCAAGCCTCTCGCCACCATGGCACGCGGATCAGCGAGAGGACCTTGCTGACGCTTGCATTCGTCGGCGGCAGCCTCGGCGCTGTTTGCGCGCAACGGCTCCTGCGCCACAAGACCCGGAAGGAACCCTTCCGATCGAACCTCAGAGCGATCGTCGTCTTTCATGTGGTGGCCACGCTTCTGCTATCGGGCGCTCTCGGCTACTTCACGCTGGAAGGTCAGTTGCTAGACTAGCCCGTAAGTGCCATCGTCCGCAGATTCCAATGACTTTGACAGGCCGACGGACGGCACATCACGATCGAGCTTGGGATTGTAGGCAATTGATAGCCAATGAATTGCGTATCCATGCTTCTGGAAAAAGCTGATCGCTTCGGAGTTCCCTGAGTGCGTCTGCATCATCGCCGTATCGAACCCCTGCGCTGCGATGTCTTCTTCGATATTCTGCAAGAGTGCCGTTCCGAGACCATGACCGACAAAGGCAGGATCAATCCAGAAATCCGAAATCTTCTCGTCGAGGCTCTCGCGTGCTGCCCATCCTGCCGGATGTCCGTTCCATTCGATGACAGTGGCGGTGATCCAGCTACTTGCGACGAAATTGAAAAACGCACTTCGGGCGGCATCGACCATGGCATCTCCTTCGCCGATGGCCGCCATGGCCTTCTGCCAGGCTCTTACTCCGATCTCGCTCAAGAGCTCCGCTTCGTCTTCGCGGGCATTGCGAATATGGATCAACACTACCTCCGCGTTTCCACGAAAGTAAATCACCGAATCACCCCGTTCTCCAAGCCTTGCGTTTCGTGCGCGAGGCGCGGCAGAAAGATCCTCTATCGGTTGCAAATCTTGACGCGATGTCGCCTAGCCAGTATCAAGGCCGCATGTTGAATTCGTCTTCTCAGACCCGGTAGAGGCCCTGCCCGCAGGTTTTCCTTGCGCGCACGGGCCCGAAAAAAGCGAAGCCCTGACGCCTCTTCGGGCGCCAGATCGTTTTTGCGCGCCTTCATGGCGCAAGACCGGATCAACATTCCATGGATATTTCACGCACGGAGCAGCGCATCCTGCACCTATTGGCCCAAGGTGGCCGCATTGAAATCGAACGCGACGACAACCGGAAAATCGAGGCCGTAAAATGCTTCACTCGCGACGGCTGGGTCTATCCCGGCTTCGGCCTCGAGCTGTTTCGGAAACTGAAGCAGAAGCGGGCCATCAAATCGTCGGGCGGCAAGCCTTACCGGATCACCGAACGAGGACTGGTTCTCGTAAGAGCAGAACAGGACAACAGATAGCTGTCCAAGCCGCGCGTCGCATGGCGCGCGGCTCCCTTCAAAGGTGTTTGGAAAGCGCCGCCTTCATCACCGACCATTCTTCGGCAACCGTACCGCTTCCGCGGCGTTTGCCTGCGCGGCGATACCAATAATCGGCATTCCAGTCGTCGCCCTCGATGCGGTGGCAAATGGCATGCCCCCAGTCGAAAGGTGCCTCGCCCTCATGCGCCTGGCAGACTTCATGCACGGCTTGCCATTCAGGACCCACGGTGAAACCTGCCGCCGATAGGCGGTCGAATGCTTCGATCATCAGCGTGATATCTGACGCCGACATGAGCCTCCTCCTGGGTGTCACCAGCGATGGACAAACGCGAAATCCGCGACCCCTGAGGTAGCGGACTCAATCACCCGACAACGAAGCGGCCGCCTCTTGGGCGGCTGATACCGATGCGACTCGTTACCACCACTTGGCGGGCGTGAACTTGCCTGCGGCCTGTTCGATCACATGCGCCGTCTTGAAGAGCGTTTCTTCATCGAACGGCTTGCCGATCAGCTGCAGACCGAGCGGCAGGCCGCCATGGTCCAGACCAGCAGGAACGGCGATACCCGGCAGGCCGGCCATGTTCACCGTCACCGTGAAGATGTCGTTCAGGTACATCTTGACCGGATCGGAGGCGAGATTCTCATCGGCGACGCCGAAGGCGGACGAGGGGGTTGCGGGCGTCAGGATCGCGTCGACGCCGGCGTTGAACGCCAGTTCGAAGTCGCGCTTGATCAGCGTGCGGACCTTCTGGGCCTTGATGTAATAGGCGTCATAGTAGCCGGCCGAGAGGACGTAGGTACCGATCATGATGCGACGCTTGACTTCCTTGCCGAAGCCCGCTGCGCGCGTCTTTTCGTACATGTCGACGATGTCCTTGCCATCGACGCGCAGGCCGTAGCGGACGCCGTCATAGCGGGCGAGGTTCGACGAGGCTTCGGCCGGGGCGACGATGTAGTAGGCCGGCAGGGCATATTTGGTGTGCGGCAGCGAGATGTTGACGATCTCGGCGCCGGCGTCTTTCAGCCAGGCAATTCCCTGCTGCCAGAGCGTTTCGATTTCCTCCGGCATGCCATCGACACGGTACTCGTTCGGAATGCCGATCTTCATGCCCTTCAGCGACTGGCCGAGGGCTGCCTCATAGTCCGGAACCGGCAGATCGACGGAGGTCGTATCCTTGGGATCGACTGAGGCCATCGACTTCAGGAGGATTGCGGCGTCGCGCACATCGCGCGCGATCGGGCCAGCCTGATCGAGCGACGACGCGAAGGCCACCGTGCCCCAGCGCGAGCAGCGGCCGTAGGTCGGCTTGATGCCGACCGTGCCGGTGAAGGCTGCGGGCTGGCGGATCGACCCGCCGGTATCGGTTGCCGTGGCGCCGGCGCAGAGGTGAGCTGCAACGGCTGCTGCCGAGCCGCCGGAGGATCCGCCGGGCACCAGCTGCTGGTTGGAGCCGGCCGAACGCCAGGGGTTGATCACTGCGCCGTAGTAGGAGGTCTCGTTGGAGGAGCCCATCGCGAACTCGTCCATGTTGAGTTTGCCGAGCATCACGGCACCGTCGTCCCACAGGTTCTGGGTGACGGTCGACTCGTAATGCGGCTTGAAACCGTCGAGGATGTGGCTGCAGGCCTGCGTATGAATACCTTCGGTGGCGAACAGGTCCTTGATACCGAGCGGGATGCCTTCAAGCGCACCGCCCTTGCCGCTGGCAAGCCGCCCATCGGAGGCTTCGGCCATCTGCAGCGCCTTCTCCGGCGTAACCTTGACGTAGGCGTTGAGCTTGTCGTTGGCGGCCTCGATCGCCGAGATGTAGGCCTCGGTCAGTTCGGTCGCTTTGATCTCCTTGGCGCGCAGCTTCGTGCGGGCTTCGGCAATGGTCAGGCTGGTAAGTTCGCTCATGGTAATTCGCTTCAAATCTGGAATGGCAACGGGTTCGGAAAGCGGCGAAAAGCCTTATTCGACGACCTTGGGTACCAGGAAGAAATTCTGATCGGTAACGGGCGCATTCGAGACGATGTCGGCGGCCTTGTTGCCTTCGGTAACTTCGTCCGTGCGCTTCTTCATCTTCATCGGCGTGACCGATGTCATTGCCTCGACGCCTTCGACATCGACTTCGGAGAGCTGCTCGACAAAACCGAGGATACCATTCAACTCGCCAACCATGCGGTTTGCCTCTTCCTCCGAAACGGCAATACGGGCAAGGCGCGCTACGCGCTTAACGGTGGCAAAGTCGACGGACATGACATTCTCCGGATAGGATTTTTCCTACCCGCTATAAAGGCCATGCCCGCCACGTGCAACGGGCATGGCCTTTGGATTGTGTAGAATTCCGCGACCGAAGTCGACGCGGTTCAGCGGACCTCGACTAGAGAGAAAGGCTTTCGCCCGGCGTCGGCGTTTTCACCGCCGTCTTCGATCCATCCATGCCGGAGACGAACTTCTCGGGCGTCTGGTCGATGATCGGGAACGTGCCGTAGTGGCAGGGTATGGCGGTCTTGAAGTTAAAGTAACGCTGGCAGGCGAGAGCGGCAACCGCGCCGCCCATGGTGAATCGGTCGCCAACCGGCACGAATCCGATATCCGGCTGGTGCAGTTCGTTGATCAGCGCCATGTCGGAGAAGATGTCGGTATCGCCCATGGCAAGAATAGAAGCCTCCTCGTCGAAATGCAGCATCAGGCCGTTGGCATTGCCGAGCGCATGAGAGACGCCGTCCTCGGTGATCTGCGCGGACGAATGCAGCGCATTGGTGAAAGTCGCCGAAAAACCGTCGAACGAGATCGTGCCGCCGGTGTTGCCCGCTTCGATCTTCGTCAGGCCCTTCGAACCTAGCCAGGCGGCGAGATCGGCATTGGCGAGAACGACCGCACCGGTTTCCTTGGCAAGCGCAACCGAGTCGCCGACATGGTCGCCGTGACCGTGCGTCAGAAGAATATGCGTGACGCCGCGGGCAACATCCTTTGCAGCCTGCCCCGCAAAGGACGGATTGTGCGTGAGGAACGGATCCAGCAGGATTTTTGCCCTTCCGATCTCGATGCGGAAAGCAGAGTGACCAAGCCAAGTGATCTTCATGAAATTCTCCTTTATTGCCGATGCAAAAGCCTGCTTTGCTCGTTATGGACATATCCGATGCCGCTACAAAGAAAAGCGGCACTGCTTCAAATTCTTTTGACGGGATGGAACGACGATGACGGTGCTGACGATCGAAGAACTGGCAACTGCGCTGCAGCCGGGACAGGCGATCGCGGGTCTCGATCTCGGCACGAAAACGATCGGGCTTTCGATGTCCGATCTCGGCCGGCGCTTTTCGACGCCGCGCCCTGTCATCAAGCGCGAGAAATTCACGATCGATGCGGCAACGTTGCTGGAATTTGCCGAGAAGGAGAAGGCCGCGGCCTTCGTCATCGGCCTGCCTATCAACATGGACGGATCGGCCGGGCCGCGCGTGCAGGCAACACGCGCCTTCGTGCGCAACATGGAGCAGAAGACCGCCTTGCCCTTCGTCTACTGGGACGAGCGTCTGTCGACGGTCGCTGCCGAGCGCGCGCTACTGGAAATGGACGTATCGCGCAGGCAGCGTGCCGAGCGCATCGACTCGGCGGCGGCAAGCTTCATTCTTCAAGGAGCGCTCGACAGGCTTTCCTTGCTCGGCAGAGCGGCATGGGACGATTTCGATGCGTGACGGGCACGCCACCATGCGGTGATCGCCTTACGCCGGCGGAACCCAATAATTGCGAAAACGACAAGACTGTCGACGACGATCGCACGGGCGACCAGCGGCGGAATGGTTTCCGGAGGAATGCCGAGCACCTTCCCATAAATCTCGAAGGTCAGGTCATGGACTTGCCTGCTGAGCATGAAGATACCGAAATTCATGTCGTAGTAAGAGAGCCAGTACCATCCCGCTAGGAAGACAATGGGACCGGCCCAGAAGATCAGGAACCACTTCATGCGGTCGTCTCTCGTTCTTTTCGAATGGATAGTCCCTCGTAAGACACCGCCCATATCGACAACGCCATCGAACCCAAAACCAGCGCCGGTACGGCAATATCCAGCGCAAGCACAGCGAAAAACATCATCGCGGCAACAAGAAACGTGGCTCTCGCGATTTTGGTTCCCATGGTCCCAGACACCCAACATTTTGGACTGCCCAGCAACGTGACTTGTTAACCGCGAGAGCGCAACGTAAACCATTTGTTAAGGTTAACGCGTAACGGGACGCCTGTGGATGGCCGAACTCGCCTCAGCCGTAGACTCCGCGAACGATGCGCTTCAGGGCGGTCGCCGCCTTCTCCCAATCCCTCGGCGTTTTCAATGCGAGGCCCGCGCATTGATCGCTCGAGGACGCGGAAAGCACGAGATGCTGGATAGCTGCGATCAGAATCGCATTGACGGCCAGGACGTCGACACCCTTCGGCGGCGTCAGCGATCCGCGCATGCGATCGAGCCAGTTTGCCAAGGCCTTCGACCGCGCCTCCGAAAGCCGCCTCACCTGCTCGGTGTTTTCGGAAACTTCCCAGGCGACGATGCGGCGAACAAGCGGATCGTCTCGCAAGGCCTCGAGGAACAGCAGCGATAGCCGCTCCATCAGATCGCCGTAAGTCAGGAGAAACATGCCGCCGGTATCTTCGGGAATGCGATCCTTGACCCAGGTACCAAGATCCGCGCCGATCGCCTCCACCAGCCCGTTGAGGCCGCCATAGTAGCGGTAGATCAGCTGCTTGTCGCACCCCGCGCGGCGGGCAACGGCGTTGATGCCGAAATTCTGGAACCCCTCCTCCGCCAGCAGCGACTTGGCTGCCCAGAGGATCGCTTTCTCCGTCGCGCTTCGGTCGCGGATACGCTTTTCGGGTTCGACGACGACGCTGCCGACTACGGGCGCCAACACTATGGGATCATTGAGCATCAGGGATTCGGTCCGAATTGTCACTTTGCGGTGAGTAGCAACGCCGCTCGGACCCGGCAACGGACAGGCCGCTCAAAGATTGTGGACAGTTTTCTATGGGTGCAAACAGGTGAGCAGGTGTCACCGCTCAGCGACACAAGTGCTGTGCCCCTAGAGTTTCTGCCCAAACCAGACGGTCCGGTCGGAAGGCTCCACCAGCGGTGGAGCGAGGCGGGCGAAACCGCGAGAGCCCCAGAATCGTACCGCACCATGATTGCTCGCGCTGGCTCCGAGGTGGACACCCTCCACGCCTGCCTCCAGCGCATCGGCAAACCATCGATCGAGCAGCTTGGTGCCCATCCCCTGTCCCTGTAATCGCGGCAGGAGGTTCATGTGGATGTGGGCCGGAAAGGATTCGACCAGCGCTGCAGGCGCATGCGCCGGGTGATGGATTGTGGCAATGCGCTTCTGATCCGCGTCCCAGCCGGCAGAATCGCCCTG
Source organism: Rhizobium sp. RHZ02 (assembly GCF_014851575.1). Lineage (NCBI taxonomy): Bacteria > Pseudomonadati > Pseudomonadota > Alphaproteobacteria > Hyphomicrobiales > Rhizobiaceae > Rhizobium > Rhizobium sp. RHZ02. The sequence continues at coordinate 107,220 of NZ_JACUZX010000010.1, read as the reverse complement.
CGGGTCGGCGTAAACCTTGCGAAGCGCCGGCCACCACTCGCGCTCCAGCCGCTCCTCGAAGGAACGCGTGTCGTGAACGCCGACGATATACCCGGCCACGCCCTCAGAATCTTCCGCCACTAAAGCGGTTTCCGGACTGAGCAAGACGTAAGGCGCAGCATAGATGTGTCCGATCAGCTTGCCGTCGCGATGCAATCTGGTCGCATCGCCGCCAGCATCGCCCGTCACCAGCGATATCAGATAGATCTGCTCGAGATCATCGGTGCGGATGGGACGCAGCGCTGTCATCAGCTTGCCGGCGGATAAAGAAGATCGACGATGTAGCTGGCGTCGAAACGTGAATCCAGCATGCCATAGGTCGAGCGCCAGCCGCCCGCGAGGCGGGTCTCGATGAAGGCATCGGCGATCCGCCCCGCCCCAAGGCGATAAAGCTCGGCGGCGCCGGCGGCGAGCGCCAACTGCTCGACCAGGAGGCGCGCAGCGCCCTCGTCCCGCTCGCAGAGCGCCATGGCGGCGCGCAGCACATCAATCGTCTTCTTCCCGGCCGGGCCGAGATCGCGCGCGAGCCCGGCAAACACCGTCTCGAAGAGATCCTTGCCGCGGTTCAGAATGCGCAGCACGTCGAGCGCCATGACGTTGCCCGAGCCCTCCCAGATCGCATTGACCGGCGCTTCGCGATAATGACGAGCGATCGGGCGCTCCTCAATGTAGCCGCTGCCGCCGATGCACTCCATCGCCTCGTAGATCAATGGCGGCGCGATCTTGCAGCACCAGTATTTCGCAACCGGCGTCATGACACGCGCGTAGGCTGCTTCTTCAGCGCTGCCGCGCGCCTTGTCGAACGCATCGGCAAGGCGGAAGGACAGCGCTGTCGCCGCCGCCACATCGAGCGCCATATCGGCCAAGACGCGCGTCATGATCGGCTGGCTGACCAGCATCTTGCCGAAGACGCTGCGCCCACGGGTGTGGTGCACGGCTTCAGCCAGCGAGGCGCGCATAATGCCCGAGGAGGCCAGCGCGCAGTCGAGCCGCGTCAGTGTCACCATGTCGAGAATAGTGCGGATACCGCCATCCGGCGTACCGAGCAGAAATCCGAACGTATCGCTGAATTCAACTTCTGACGAAGCATTGGAGCGGTTGCCGACCTTGTCCTTCAGACGCTGGAAGTGCAGGCCGTTTGCCGAGCCATCTTCCAGCAGACGTGGAACGAGGAAGCATCCCATTCCATCCTTCGTCTGCGCCAGCATCACGAAGGCGTCGCTCATCGGCGCCGACATGAACCACTTGTGACCGGACAGACGGTAAATGCCTTCGCTGACCTTTTCCGCCGTCGTCGTGTTGGCGCGGACGTCAGTGCCGCCCTGCTTCTCGGTCATGCCCATGCCGATGGTCACGGCGGACTTCTGCATGGCCGGCTTGTTGGTGGAATCATATTTGCGCGACAGGATCTTCGGCGCCCAGTCCTTCTGCACGGCCGGCGAAGCCGACAGCGCCGCGACGGACGCACTCGTCATCGTCAGCGGGCACAGGTGACCGGATTCCAGCTGTGCGGTCAGGTAGAAGCGCGCTGCCCTGACCTTGTGCGCCTGGTTCTTCGCCTCGGTGTCCGCCTGCGGATCCCAGACCGACGAGTGGAGTCCCGATGCCATCGAACGGCGCATCAGCGCGTGCCACGCCGGGTGGAATTCGACGACATCGAGCCGCTCGCCGCGCGGACCGTGCGTGCGCAGCTGCGGCGTGCCCTGATTCGCCATGCGCGCCAGCTCCTGCGCTTCCGGCGAGGTCACGTACCGCCCCATATTGTCGAGGTCGTCGCGGATCCCACGCGGCAACGTGCCGGTCAGATCGACGATCAGCGGATCGGACCTGTAGGCATTGATGCCGGACCAAAGGCTCGGCTGGTTGAGTTCGGCAAGTTTCTCTTCGGCAGGCGTCATGAATCGCTTCTAGTGTAAGAGGCAGGCAAAGGGAAACCGGAAGTTATAATTTCCCTACCTCTGCAATAGTTGAATTCGGGTAAAATTGCAGGGGGAGACGGGCCTTTGCCCACAGCGCAAGCTTGCCGCCGCCCGGCTCACTCTTTATAGACCCCGCAGACGACAGCAAGAGGCAGGTTCATGGTCTTCTTTCCCCACCGCCACCTCATCGGTATCAAAGGGCTCACCGAGCAGGATATCACCTTTCTCCTCGACAAGGCCGACGAGGCCGTCAAGATCAGTCGGCAGAGAGAGAAGAAAACCTCGACGCTGCGAGGCCTGACACAGATCAACCTGTTCTTCGAAGCTTCGACGCGCACCCAATCTTCCTTCGAGCTCGCCGGAAAGCGCCTCGGCGCCGACGTGATGAATATGTCCGTCGGCAATTCTTCGGTGAAGAAGGGCGAGACGCTGATCGATACGGCGATGACGCTGAACGCGATGCGGCCCGATGTGCTTGTCATCCGCCATTCGAGCGCTGGTGCCGCCGCCTTGCTCGCGCAGAAGGTTTCCTGCTCGGTGGTCAACGCCGGCGACGGCCAGCACGAGCATCCGACCCAGGCGCTTCTCGACGCGCTGACAATCCGCCGCGCCAAAGGCAAGCTGTCGCGCATCATCGTCGCGATCTGCGGCGACGTCCTGCATTCGCGCGTGGCGCGCTCGAACATCCTTTTGCTGAATGCCATGGGCGCACGCGTGCGAGTTGTCGCGCCGGCAACGCTACTGCCGGCTGGCATCGCCGACATGGGCGTCGAGGTCTTCCATTCCATGAAGGAGGGCCTGAAGGACGCTGATGTGGTGATGATGCTGCGCCTGCAACGCGAGCGCATGTCCGGGGCCTTCGTGCCGTCGGTTCGCGAGTACTATCACTTCTATGGGCTCGACGCGGAGACCCTCAAGGCGGCGAAGGAAGATGCCCTCGTCATGCATCCCGGCCCGATGAACCGTGGCGTCGAGATCTCCTCCGAGGTTGCGGATGGACCGCAGAGCGTGATTGCAGAACAGGTGGAAATGGGGGTCGCGGTGCGCATGGCCGTGATGGAGACGCTGCTGGTCTCGCAAAATCAGGGTCCGCGTACCGAAGGAGCCGGCGCATGAAGAACTCGATCGTCCTCAAGAACGTTCGTATCATCGACCCCTCGCGCAATCTCGATGAAGTCGGCACGATCATTGTCAAGGATGGCATGATCGTGGCAGCCGGCGCGGATGCGCAGAACCAAGGAGCGCCCGCTGGCGCCGACGTGCGCGATTGCACCGGTCTCGTCGCCACCCCAGGCTTGGTGGATGCCCGCGTCCATATCGGTGAACCCGGAGCCGAACATCGCGAGACAATGGCATCGGCGAGCCGTGCGGCGGCAGCCGGCGGCATCACTTCGATCATCATGATGCCGGATACCGATCCTGTCATCGACGACATCGCGCTGGTCGAGTTCGTCAAGAAGACGGCGAAGGACAAGGCGCTGGTCCACGTCTATCCGGCTGCGGCGATCACCAAGCATCTTGCCGGCGAGGAAATGACCGAGATCGGCCTGCTGATGGAAGCGGGCGCAGTCGCGTTCACCGACGGCCGCTCGAGTGTCCACGACACGCAGGTCCTGCGCCGGGTGATGACCTATGCGCGCGAATTCGGCGCGGTGATATCCTGCGAGACCCGCGACAAATATCTCGGCGCCACCGGTGTCATGCATGAGGGACTGTTTGCCAGTTGGCTCGGTCTCGGCGGCATCCCGAAGGAAGCGGAACTGATCCCGCTCGAGCGCGACCTGCGCATCGCCAAGCTGACGCGCGGCAACTACCACGCCGCGATGATCTCCGTGCCGGAATCGGTCGAGGCGATTGAGCTTGCCCGGAGCCGCGGTGCGACCGTGACCTGCGGCATCTCGATCAACAATCTCTCCCTCAATGAGAACGACATCGGCGAGTACCGCACCTTCTTCAAGCTCTACCCGCCGCTGCGATCCGAAGACGATCGCGTCGCGATGGTGGATGCGCTGGCGCGCGGCGCGATCGATATCATCGTCTCCTCGCATGATCCGCAGGATGTCGACACAAAGCGCCTACCGTTCGGCGAAGCGGCTGATGGCGCCATCGGCCTTGAAACGATGCTTGCTGCGGCACTCCGCCTGCATCACAGCGGCCAGGTCAGCCTGATGCGCCTCATCGATGCCATGTCGACGCGGCCGGCGCAGATCTTCGGCCTCGAGGCGGGCACGCTGAAGCCGGGCGCGAAGGCAGATATTACGCTGATCGACCTCGATGACCCTTGGCTGGTTTCGAAGGACATGCTTCTTTCCCGCTCGAAGAATACGCCGTTCGAAGACGCGCGCTTCAGCGGACGCGCTGTAGCGACCTATGTCGCCGGACAGTGCGTGCATAGCATATAAAAAGACCACCGGAGGGGAACATGGTCTCGGATCTTATGACCTGGCAGATCACGCTGCCTATCGCGCTCGTGGCTGCCGCCATCGGCTACTTGCTCGGCTCCATTCCTTTCGGCCTGATCCTGACGAAGGCAGCCGGGCTCGGTGACGTCCGCAGCATCGGATCCGGCAATATCGGCGCGACCAATGTGCTCAGAACCGGCAACAAGAAGCTTGCAGCCGCAACGCTTCTTCTCGATGCTCTGAAGGCGTCTGCAGCAGCCTGGATCGTCGGCTTTTTGGGCAGCGAGGCGGCGCTGATCGCCGGCTTCTTTGCCTTTATCGGTCACCTCTTCCCGGTCTGGATCGGCTTCAAGGGTGGCAAGGGTGTTGCCACCTATATCGGAACACTGCTCGGCATTGCGCCGATCATGGTTCTCGTCTTCGCCGCGGTCTGGCTGGCCGTCGCCTTCACGACCCGGTACTCATCGCTTTCAGCACTGGTTGCAATGCTTGTAATTCCGGTTGCATTGTGGATACTGGGCGCCGAGAAGGTCGCAGCTGTTATGGCCATCATGACTATTATCTCCTACTGGAAGCACAAGGCCAATATCTCCCGCCTGATGAGCGGGACGGAAACCAAGATCGGGGCGAAGGGATAGGATGGACGCTCTCAGCGCCGCGTGGCTGCGTCTCATTCGCTCGGACAATGTCGGGCCTGCGACCTTTCGCGATCTCGTCAATCACTTCGGATCCGCCGAGACGGCGCTGGCCGCCCTGCCCGAGCTTTCTGCGCGCGGCGGCGCCACGCTCTCCATCCGGATAGCGACGGAGAGCGAAGCGCATAAGGAGTTGGAGGCCGCGCGCCGCTTCGGCGCCCGCTTTGTTGGCATCGGCGAGCCAGAATACACACAGGCGTTGAAGCAAGTCGACGTGCGCCGCCGCTGCTTGCCGTCAAAGGCAATCTCGCCGTCTCTTCGCAGCCTGGCGTCGGTATCGTCGGCTCCCGCAATGCCTCCATCAGCGGCGCCAAGTTCGCCGCCACGATTGCGCGCCAGTGCGGCCGAGCCGGCTATGTCGCGGTCTCCGGCCTTGCGCGCGGCATAGATACCGCAGCGCATCGTGCAAGCCTCGATACCGGAACGGTGGTCGCCATGGCCGGAGGTCTGGATCAGCCCTACCCGCCGGAGAATGCCGATCTGCTTGACGATATCTGGAATGGCAACGGGCTCGCCGTCAGTGAGATGTCGTTCGGCTGGGAACCGCGGGCACGCGACTTTCCGCGCCGAAATCGGCTCATCGCCGGCGTTTCGCTGGGGGTCGTTGTCGTCGAAGCAGCGATGCGCTCGGGCTCGCTGATCACCGCAAGACTGGCCGGCGAGTTTGGCAGGCTGGTATTTGCGGTGCCGGGTTCACCGCTCGATCCGCGCTGCCATGGCACGAATGGATTGTTGAAAGACGGTGCCATGATTGTCACGACGCCAGATGACGTCACCGAAGCTCTGGCGCCCCTCTCGCAGATCGAACGGTACTCAACGCCGGTCGCCGAGGAGCCGGAGCGCGAGGGTGGCCGTTCGATGCTTCCGCCCGACGAATCCGATCGCTCGCTTTTCGTCGATGCGCTCTGCCCGAGGCCCGTCGAGATCGATGATATCATCCGTCACACCGGTTTGCCGGCGGCTTCGGTTTATCTTGTCCTGCTGGAGCTTGATATTGCCGGACGGCTTCATCGCCATCCCGGCGGCTTCGTCTCTCTTGCGATTGGCGACTGAGATCCCTACATCCGGGCCTGCAGATCGCCGGCCTCCACATAGGCCATCACGATCAGATAGCAGAGCATATCGGCGTTCTCTTTTTCCGCCACTCGCCGCAACTCAGCCAGCATCTGCCTGATGAACGCGATGTTCTCTTGCGAGCCGGATCGTCCGGTATCTTTCTTTGCGAACTTGGCCGCCATGGGATAGTCTCTGAGGAAAGAGAAACGCCGCCTTTCGGCTAGCCCGAACCACACTCCAAAAACGATACCTAAATTATCCTAACTTGCAATACGTTCGCTATCTCGCATTGGTTGCATCGCGTTGTAATACGCAAAAATGAGGTCAGACCACTTGACCGAAACGATTTCCCTGTCCATGTCGAAGAGCCGGTTATCCTGGCACGGCAGGGATTCCATCTGCTTATGCACCGGCTTGGCACGTTTTTTTAGAGAATCATGATGAATGTTGTAGTGGTAGAATCGCCCGCCAAGGCAAAGACGATCAACAAGTATCTGGGCTCCGGATACAAGGTGCTCGCCTCCTTCGGCCATGTCCGCGATCTGCCTGCCAAGGACGGCTCGGTCCTTCCCGACCAGGATTTCGAGATGCTGTGGGAGGTCGACGGCGCGTCTGCCAAGCGACTGAAGGACATCGCCGACGCTGTGAAGTCATCCGACAGCCTATTCCTCGCAACCGACCCGGATCGCGAGGGTGAAGCGATTTCCTGGCACGTCCTCGACATGCTGAACAAGAAGCGCGTCCTGAACGGCAAGACCGTGAAGCGGGTCGTTTTCAATGCCATCACGAAGAAGGCCGTGCTCGACGCCATGGCCGACCCGCGCGACATCGACGTTCCGCTGGTTGATGCGTATCTCGCTCGCCGTGCCCTCGACTATCTCGTCGGTTTCAATCTGTCGCCGGTTCTCTGGCGCAAGCTCCCCGGCGCGCGTTCGGCCGGCCGCGTACAGTCAGTGGCGCTGCGCCTGGTCTGCGATCGCGAATCCGAAATCGAACGCTTCATCTCTGAAGAGTACTGGAACCTTTCGGCTCTCCTGAAAACGCCGCGAGGCGACGAGTTTGAAGCGAAACTGGTTGCGGCTGATGGCAAGCGGTTGCAGCCTCGCGCGATCGGAAACGGCGAAGAAGCCGGCAAGCTCAAGGCACTTCTGGAAGGCGCGACCTATGTCGTCGACACGGTCGAGGCGAAGCCGGTCAAGCGCAACCCGGGACCACCCTTCACAACCTCCACGCTTCAGCAGGCAGCGTCCTCGAAACTTGGCTTTTCGGCGTCGCGGACGATGCAGATCGCCCAGAAGCTCTACGAGGGTGTTGATATTGGTGGCGAAACAGTTGGTCTGATCACCTACATGCGTACGGACGGCGTCCAGATGGCGCCCGAAGCCATCGACGCGGCACGCAAGGCCATCGTCGATCAATTCGGCCAGCGCTACATGCCCGAGAAGGCGCGCTTCTATTCGACCAAGGCAAAGAACGCACAGGAGGCGCACGAAGCGATCCGCCCGACTGATTTCAATCAGTCGCCCGACCGCGTGCGGCAGTACCTGGATGCCGACCAGTTGAGGCTTTACGACCTCGTCTGGAAGCGGGGCATTGCGAGCCAGATGGCATCGGCTGAGATCGAACGCACGACGGCTGAAATCACCGCCGACAACAAAGGTGAGAAAGCTGGGCTGCGCGCTGTCGGCTCGGTGATCCGTTTCGACGGCTTCATCGCCGCCTATACCGACCAGAAGGAAGATGGCGAACAGAGCGACGACGGTGACGAGGATGGTCGCCTGCCCGAGATCAACGCTCGTGAGAACCTTGCGAAGCAGAAGATCAATTCGACTCAGCACTTCACTGAGCCGCCACCGCGCTACTCCGAGGCAACGCTGATCAAGAAGATGGAAGAGCTCGGCATCGGGCGTCCGTCGACTTACGCGGCGACGCTGGCGACCTTGCGTGACCGCGAATACGTCACCATCGACAAGCGCAAACTGATCCCGCAGGCCAAGGGCCGGCTGGTGACGGCCTTCCTCGAAAGCTTCTTCACCAAGTACGTCGAATACGATTTTACGGCAGATCTTGAAGAGAAGCTCGACCGGATCTCTGCCGGGGAGCTGAACTGGAAGCAGGTGCTGCGCGATTTCTGGAAGGACTTCTTCTCCCAGATCGAGGATACGAAGGAACTTCGTGTCACCAACGTCCTCGATTCGCTTAACGAGGCACTGGCGCCACTTGTATTCCCGAAACGAGAAGACGGCGGTGATCCGCGCATCTGTCAAGTTTGCGGCACCGGCAATCTTTCGCTTAAGCTTGGAAAATACGGCGCCTTCGTTGGCTGCTCGAACTATCCCGAATGCAACTATACCCGCCAGCTTTCGTCAGAAGGCGGTTCGGAGGCCGAAGGCGTTGCGCTGAACGAGCCTAAGAATCTCGGTTCCGATCCGGTGACTGGCGAAGAACTGACCCTGCGTTCAGGACGCTTCGGCCCCTACATCCAGCGTGGCGAAGGCAAGGAAGCCAAGCGTTCTTCCCTGCCGAAGGGCTGGAAGCCTGAGGACATCGATTACGAAAAGGCGATGGCGCTGATTTCGTTGCCACGCGACATCGGCAAGCACCCGGAAACCGGCAAGATGATTTCTTCCGGCATCGGCCGTTATGGGCCGTTCCTGCTGCATGATGGAGGCTACGCCAACCTTGAAAGCGTCGAAGACGTCTTCTCGATCGGCCTCAACCGCGCTGTCACCGTGATCGCCGAGAAGGCGAGCAAGGCGCCGGGTGGGAGGACGGCGGCGGCAGCTCTGAAAGAGCTCGGCGACCATCCCGACGGCGGCGCAATCACGGTTCGCGACGGCAAGTACGGCCCCTATGTGAACTGGGGCAAGGTCAATGCGACGCTGCCGAAGGGCACCGATCCGCAGGCCCTGACCGTCGAGGAAGCGCTGGCGCTGATCGCCGCCAAGGCCGGCAAGGCACCGGCTTCGAAGAGTAAGGCAAAACCGAAGGCGAAGGCCGCTGCGGCTGAAACCAAGACGACCAAGACCGCGGCCAAGCCGAAGACGGCGAAGGCCAAGGCGCCGGCAAAGACGAAAAAGAGCAAAGAGTGAGCAAAATCCCGCGGGAAAGAATGAAGGGCATGGGCAAGCGTCCCGGCAAGATTGGACGCGCCAGCCAACAACCCGCAGCCGAACCGCTGAACATCGCTCACGGAGCCCTGCCTTCCCGCGACGTGATCCTGCGCTTCATCGCCGATCATCCGCAGAAGGCCTCGAAGCGCGAACTCGCAAAGGCCTTCGGGCTGAAAGGCGACAGCCGGGTCGAGCTGAAACACCTCCTGCGCGAACTGGAGCAGGAAGGCATGCTGCAGAAGACGCGCAAGTCGCTGATCCGGCCGGGCGCACTGCCGCCTGTCACCGTGCTCGACATCACGACGCGCGACAAGGATGGCGAACTGATCGGCCGCCCGGCGGAGTGGCCTGACGATCAGGGCGTTGCGCCTGCTGTCGCTATTCGCCAGTCGACCTCGCCTGCCGGGCGCAACGGCAAGGGCAAGGCGCTGGTTGCCGGCATGGGCGATCGCATCCTGGCGAAGATCTTTCCGGCCGCCGACCGTGGTGGGCCGGCCTACACGGCGCGCATCATCAAGATTTTGGACAAGCGCCGCGGTGCGCTGCTCGGGGTCTTCAAGGATGCGCCGGGAGGAGCCGGCCGTCTGCTTCCGATCGACCGACGCGGCGAGGAAATGGTGATCGACCCTGACTACAAGGGCGAGGCCAAGGACGGCGATCTGGTTGAAGTCGAAGTCGCTCGCCTTGGGCGCTTCGGCCTGGCACGCGCCAAGGTCCTGTCGATTGTCGGTTCGGTCGCATCCGAGAAGGCGATCTCGATGATCGCCATCCATGCTCACGGAATCCCTTATATATTTCCGCCTGCTGTGGTCGCCGAAGCCGACGATGCCAAACCTGCGACGATGTCGCATCGCGAAGATTGGCGAGATGTCCCGCTGATCACCATCGACCCGGCGGATGCGAAAGACCATGACGACGCCGTCTATGCGGAAACTGACCCTTCTCCCGACAATCCGGACGGCGTTATCGTTACGGTCGCCATCGCCGACGTCTCCTATTACGTCCGCCCGAGCTCGCCACTCGACCGCGAAGCTCTGAAGCGCGGCAACTCGGTCTACTTCCCCGACCGGGTCGTGCCGATGCTGCCGGAGCGCATCTCGAACGATCTCTGCTCGCTGAGAGAAGGTCAGGACCGGCCGGCGCTTGCCGTTCGCATGGTGTTTTCGAAGGAAGGCCGCAAAATCGGCCACACCTTCCACCGTGTCATGATGAAGAGCGCTGCAAAGCTCTCCTATCAGCAGGCGCAGGCGGCCATCGATGGCAAGCCGGATGACAAGACGGGACCGCTTCTGGAACCAATCTTGAAGCCGTTGTGGAATGCCTACAGGATCATGACGCGCGGCCGCGAGCGCCGGCAGCCGCTTGAACTCGACATGCCGGAACGCAAGATCCTGCTAAAGCCTGACGGCACCGTGGAGCGCGTCTTCGTGCCGCCGCGCCTCGATGCACACAAGCTGATCGAGGAAATGATGATCCAGGCCAACGTCTCGGCCGCCGAGACGCTGGAGAAGAAGCGGCAAGTCCTGATCTACCGTATCCATGACGGGCCGACGCTCGCCAAGCAGGAAGTGCTGCGCGAGTTCCTGGCAACGCTTGGCATATCGCTTGCCAAGGGCGGCAACATGCGCGCCAACAATTTCAACATGATCCTCGCCAAGGCAGACGACACGCCGCACCAGACGATGGTCAACGAGATGGTGCTGCGTTCTCAGAGCCAGGCGATCTACAGCCCCGAGAATATCGGGCATTTCGGCCTGAACCTCATGAAATACGCGCACTTCACCTCGCCCATCCGGCGCTATGCGGACCTGATCGTGCATCGGGCGCTGGTCGGTTCGCTCGGCTTCGGTGAAGGCGGGATCACGCCCGACGAAGAGGCCGCGCTCGACGACATCGCCGCCGAGATCTCAACCTTCGAGCGCCGCGCGATGGCGGCCGAGCGCGAAACGGTGGACCGCCTGATTGCGCATCATCTTGCCGGCCGCGTCGGCGAGGAATTCGAAGGACGCGTATCAGGTGTGACGAAATCGGGACTATTTGTCACTCTCCCGGACTATGGAGCAGACGGCTTCGTTCCTATATCTACGCTCGGAACGGACTACTTCATCTATGATGAGGCGCACCAGGCGCTGTCTGGCGAAAAGACCGGGCTCGGATATCGCCTCGGCGACAGTGTCACGGTCAAGCTTGCAGAAGCCGTTCCGCTTGCCGGTGCGCTACGCTTCGAGATGATCAGCGAAGGGCGAAAAATGCCCACAGCTGTACGTTCGTTCCACAAGGCGGGCCGGCGGGACGCAAGCCGGGCACGCAAGAAGGCCGGGACAAGGCCGCCAAGAGGGCGGCGATAGGCGTGTAGGGCGCCGCGAAAGGAAACGAACGATGACGACCACCTCGAGCGACCAGACGATCCGTTACGGAAGCAATCAGGAGGCGGAACGTCCGCTCGGCCGCTCTGTCAAGCGCGGCATGATGAACACCTGCCCCGCATGCGGCAGCGGCAAACTCTTCAAAAGCTTCCTGAAGCCGGTGGACAATTGTGCCGCGTGTGGCGAGGCCATGTACCATCATCGCTCGGACGACCTACCGCCTTACCTTGCAATCGTGGTGATCGGCCATGTCATCATCGGCGGCTACATGGCAACGGATCTCGTTTGGCCAATGCCCCTCTGGCTGACCTTCGCGATCTGGACACCCATCACATTGATTGCCACGCTTTTGATCATCCAGCCGATCAAGGGCGGTGTCATCGGTCTGCAATGGGCGTTGAAGATGCACGGCTTCGGTGGACAAACCGACGATCATGACGCCTACGAGATACCGGGCCGCAAGCGCTAGGACATTTCTGCCTTCACCTTGACGACACAATTGACGTGTAGTGGCAGCCCCAACGGCGCTGCGGTTCCGCGGGGCGAAATCTCATGTGTATTCGGTAAGCTTCTTTGACTATACGACTTCAAGATCATCCAGGTTATTGCCGCCAGCGCATTTCATCTTGTAAAGCACAGCCGTCACTTGGATTTGGCACGCCTGTGCCTTTCTATGGTGCGTCGCGGTGAGCGATTCTGTGCAGCAGGTCTCTAAGGATGCGTATATGTCTCAGCCGCGGAACGGCACAACACCAGGCGATGTCGAAGAAATTCACTGGCCTTCACTGGTGGCAGCCATTTCGTCCATCTCCGCTGTCGGCATAGCAATCGGCCTGGGACTCCCGCTTCTCAGCATCATTCTCGAAAAGCGCGGCATTCCATCGACACTGATCGGACTGAATACGGCGATGGCCGGGGTTGCCGCCATGGCGGCTGCGCCGATCACCACGAAACTGGCGCACAAATACGGCGTCGCCCCGACGATGATCTGGGCCGTCGTGATTTCAGCGATCAGCGCACTCGGCTTCTACTATGCCCAGGACTTCTGGATGTGGTTTCCGCTGCGGTTCGCTTTTCACGGCGCGACGACGACGCTGTTCATCCTATCGGAATTCTGGATCAATGCCGCCTCGCCGCCCTCCAAGCGCGGCTTCGTGCTCGGCATCTATGCAACCGTCCTTTCGCTCGGTTTTGCAGGCGGGCCGCTGCTCTTTTCGATTCTCGGCAGCGAGGGCGTGCTTCCATTCGCGGTCGGCGCTGGTGCCGTCTTGTTGGCCGCCATTCCCATCTACATCGCACGCTACGAAAGCCCGGTTCTCGAGGAGAAGCCTGAACTTCATTTCATGCGCTACGTCTTCCTTGTGCCCACCGCAACGGCCGCCGTCTTCATTTTCGGGGCCGTCGAAGCCGGCGGTTTGGCACTGTTCCCGATCTATGCGGTGCGCGCCTCCTTTACGGAATCTCAGGCCGCGCTGCTGCTGACGGTGATGGGAATCGGCAACGTGATCTTCCAGATCCCGGTTGGGCTGCTCTCGGACCGAATGAAGGACAAGCGCCCGCTGCTGGCCGCGATGGCCTTCATGGGCCTGATAGGTTCCCTGATGCTGCCGGTTCTCGTGCACAGCTGGATTCTGATGGCGACCGTACTTCTGTTCTGGGGCGGCTGTGTCGCGGGCCTTTATACGGTGGGACTCAGTCACCTCGGCTCTCGCCTGACCGGCTCGGACCTCGCAGCAGCCAACGCGGCCTTTGTATTCTGTTACGCGGTTGGCACTGTGGCCGGGCCGCAGGTTATCGGCGCCGCCATCGACGTTGCCGGCAACAACGGTTTTGCCTGGGCGATCGCCGGATTCTTCGGGCTTTATGCCCTGCTTTCCTCGATCAGGCTGCTTTTCCTCCGAAAGCGGGCTTGACTTTTCGGGCGGGATTCGTAGTTTCGCGCCAGAATTTGCCGTGGAGCCTATCCGGCCTGCCACGGCTTTCATTTTATTAAAGGCAGGACGACCATGGCCAAGGCTACCACAATCAAGATCAAGCTGCTGTCGACGGCCGACACCGGTTTCTTCTACGTCACGACGAAGAACAGCCGTACGATGACCGACAAGATGACGAAGACCAAGTACGACCCGATTGCTAAGAAGCACGTCGAGTTCAAGGAAACCAAGATCAAGTAATCGCTTGATCTGACGTTTTTCGAAGAGGCGCGCGCCCATGGGCTGCGCGCCTTTTTGTTTGCCGGCTTTGCCGTCTGGTCTCGAGGCCTGAAAACAGAAACGCCGTCCTTCCTAAAATGCGGAAAGGACGGCGTTTTCCTGAAAGGGGGTCGACCAGCAAGCAACGCGGCACGAGGAACCGCTTATTGTTGCAAACCAGCCGACCGACCCCACGACCCAGGAGATGCGGCGGACCTGAGCATCATGGGGTACCTCGGACTCCTCACGGGAGTACTTATCTCTTATGGCCGATAATTTGCTCGAAAATGAAAGAAAATCAACAAATTCTTAATGGTTAGATTTCTGGGCTTGATTTCATGGTTAAAAGTACGGCTTTGGGACAGTTTTTAAAGCTTGGAATCGCGTACTTTTGCAAGAATAGCGCCTAATGGGCAAAGAAGGCCGAAACTATAGCCCAATAGTATTAGCTTCCGCCGATGCGGGCCAAAGCTTGTCCATTCGCGGCTACTTGCGAAATGCCGGCTACATCCGATTGATCCTCACATTTGTCCCAGCAACCGCGCGGCATCTGCCTAGCATGATATCAAGAGCGAGCAAACCTTCGGAGGGAAATGCCGGCTTTGCAACTGCAATTACTTCGTTGCCGTGCCGTCCGCCCTTAATTAGCAAGTTGTGGATGACCTGAAATGCCTCATAGAAGCATTGCTCAAGCGGCGGCGACCACGCGATTACGGCCACCCGTTTTTGCCTCGTAAAGCGCAAGGTCCGCCTGCTTCATCAACTGCCCTGGAGTGAGGATGGAGGAGATCCGCGACGAAATGCCGAAGGACGCCGTGACGTCCAGTTCCTGCCCCGTTGACTTCAGCAGAAACGGTACCGTCTCGACCACCGAGCGCAGTCGCTCCGCGACGGCTGCCGCCACTTCGGGTGAGGTATCCGGCATAACCACTACGAATTCCTCGCCGCCGTATCGGCAGGCCAGATCGGCACCACGGACGGTGGAGCGGATGCGCCTTGCAAACTCCCGCAGCACATCATCCCCCGCATCATGGCCATAGGTGTCGTTGACTTGCTTGAAGCGATCGATATCGGTGATCAGCACCGATAGCGGACGACCTCGCGCCATCGAGCGATTGAAGAGCGTGCTGAGGTGATTATCCAGGTAGCGGCGGTTGCTGAGCCCGGTCAGCGGATCGGTCACGGCAAGCTCGATCGTTTGCTTCACGCTCGCGCGCAGGCGATCATTATAACGCTTGCGGCGCATCTGCGTCAGGCTGCGCGCCACCAGCTCATTGGGATCGACCGGCCGGACGATATAGTCGTTGACGCCGAGTTCCAGGGCCCGGATCACCATGTCGTCGTCGCCCTGCTCGGTGATGATCAGGATCGGTAGAAAGCGCGTGCGCTCGAGCGAACGAAGCTGCGAGCACAGGCGCAGCGGATCATAGTTGTCGAAATTGGCGTTGACGATAACCAGTTCAAAGGGGGTTTCCGACGCTTCGAAGAGTGCCGCCTGCGGATCCGAGATTGCCGAGACATCGGCGATGGGCTTCAGCGCCTTGATGATGCGTTCCTGCGAATTGGCGCGTCCGTCGACCAGCAGCACCTGGCCCGATTCGTCGCCCCGCCCCTCGCCGGTTCGCAGCAGTTCATCGATCCCCATGGTCTGCGCTGTTTCGGCGCGAATGCGCAATTCGTCGCTGAGCGTCTTCAGCCGCAACAGGCTCTTCACCCGGGAAATCAGCTGAAGGTCATTGACCGGTTTGGTGAGAAAATCGTCTGCGCCGGCTTTCAGACCACGCACGCGATCGGCCGACTGATCCAAGGCCGTCACCATGACGACAGGTATGTGCGAGGTCTTGGGATTGGCCTTCAGGCGCTCGCAGACCTCGAAGCCGTCCATCCCCGGCATCATGATATCAAGAAGGACAAGATCGACCTGGTTGCGCTCGCATATTGCGAGGGCCTGATAGCCGTCGCCGGCGGTCAAGACATCGAAATACTCCGCGACTAGCCGCGCCTCGAGCAACTTGACGTTGGCCGGAATGTCATCAACCACGAGAATGCGCGCAGTCATAGGCTTCTTTCCGATGCGTCAGGCATCGCCCAAATAGGTCTTGATCGTCTCAATGAATTTAGGAACGGAAATGGGTTTGGAGACATAGGCCTCGCAGCCGCCCTGGCGTATGCGTTCCTCGTCACCTTTCATGGCAAATGCTGTAACGGCGATAACAGGAATGACGTGCAGGTCATCGTCTTCCTTCAGCCATTTGGTAACCTCGAGACCAGAAACCTCGGGGAGTTGGATATCCATCAAAATCAGATCGGGCCGGTATTTGCGCGCGAGGTCGAGCGCTTCCATGCCGTTTCGGGTCTGAATCGTCGTGTAACCGGACGCCTCGATGAGGTCGCGAAAGAGCTTCATGTTGAGCTCGTTATCTTCTACAATCATCACCTGCTTGGGCATGACACGCGTCCTACGTCCGTTCCGGTACCGCTTCCCCGCATGAAGAAGACTTCTGCGATGGCATGGTTCCATAGAACCGATCGCGGCACACTATCGCTATTTGGTTGAAAAATAGGTAATTTACCCAGAAAAATGCAAAGCAACTTCAAGACTTCGAAACAACTCGCGGCCGATCCGCAGCAGACTGCAATCTCCGTTCTTGCCTGGCTTGCCAACGATCCGGATCTGTTCGGTCGTTTTCTCGCATTGACCGGTGTTGAACCGGCCCAGGTGCGCCGCGTGGTCAGCGATCCCGGCTTCCTTTCCGGCATGATGGATTTCGTCATGCAGCACGAGCCGACGGCGATGGCCTTCTGCCAAGCGACCGGCACCGCGCCCGACGCATTGAATGCGGCATGGCTGCACTTTTCGCCGCCGGGACTTGGCTCGGGAGAATTTTGAGCATGGATATTGCTACCAACGTCAGCCAGGTGCGCCTCGGCGACCGGCCTTTGGTTGTGTGCGACATCGACGAAGTGGTTCTCGAGTTCCTCACTCCCTTCACCGCTTTCCTGCGCTCGCACAGCTACGACCTCCTGCCGCGGTCGTTCCGCCTCTACGGTAATATCGTCTCTCTGCTTGACGGCAGCGAGCTGGATAGGGACGCCGTCGATTCGTTCGAGGAAGTGTTCTTCGCGAACCAGCACCTCTGGCAGAAACCGGCGGAAAAAGCCGTTGAAACACTGCAGTCGCTTTCGGCCGACGCCGACATCGTCTTCTTGACCGCGATGCCACCTCGGCACCACGGTATCCGGCGCGAATTTCTCAATCAGCTCGACCTCTCGTTCGACCTGATCGCCACGGAAGAGCCCAAGGGGCCCGTCGTCGCAAGGCTGCATGATGGCCGAAGCCTGCCAGTCGCCTTCATCGATGATATGCAACGCAATCTCCTTTCCGTTGCCCATCATGTGCCTAAGTGCTTGCTCCTGACCATGATGGCCAACGCGGATTTCAAGCCGTTCGCGCCACCGCCAGTTGGAAACATCGTCGCCGCCGCCGGCTGGGACCATGCCGCAGAGTTGCTGAGGGCGCATTTCTCGGCGGATGTCCTCAAGGGCGCAAGTCCAGCCGCATGAGCGGTCGGCCATCCTTTCGTCTGGCCACGGTTTCAAATCCAGCCGCATCGAAGATCGCGGTTGATCCAATACAGAGCGTCACCGACTTCGATTGCTTGACGTGGTCAATCGGACAGCCCTCGAGGTAGCGGGCACCGTGGCGCCACGCATGGTCGATCGCACCGGCAAGCAGTTGATGGCTGAGCCCCTGCCCACGCAAATGCGATGTCAGGAAGAAACAACTCACCGCCCAGAATGACGGATCGTGTGCATCACCCTCTTCCATCGGTCGGGACACTGTCCGCGACGAGTTGAATTGCGGTACGTCGTGCCTTGGCCCGACCTGAACCCAGGCGACCGGTTCCTCATCGGCATAGGCCAGAATACCTGGCGGCGGCCCGACAGCGATCCTGCCAAGCATGTGCGACTTTCGCTCGTCCGGCCTCATCCTCGTCCGCACGGCATGAGGCAAGCGAAGCGCGACACACCAGCAATCATAAAACGCTCCGCGGGGACCGAAGAGCCGTTCGAAGTCACTCCACCGGTCTGCTGTCACCGGCTCGAAACGGAGATCGATATCCAATGCAAACCTCCCAGCCTCTCTTGAGACTCGAAAGTTTAGAGGCTAATGTTGCGATGTTCAATCTTTGTTCTCATCATGACACTTGCCTACGCCAAGACACCCGGCTTCTGTCGCGACTGCCTTGCCGAGCAGAAGGCCGAAACGTGCCGTTGTGTGGCGTGCGGCAGCCCCCGGCTTGTGCGACACAAGGAGCTGTACGAACTGACGCTGGCGCATATCGATTGCGACGCCTTCTATGCAGCGATCGAGAAGCGTGACAATCCAGAACTCGCCGATAAGCCCGTCATCATCGGCGGCGGCAAACGCGGGGTGGTCTCGACCGCATGTTACATTGCGCGTATCCACGGCGTTCGTTCTGCAATGCCGATGTTCAAGGCTCTTGAGGCCTGCCCCCAGGCAGTCGTCATCCGACCCGACATGGAAAAGTACGTGAAGGTCGGACGCGAAGTCCGCACCTTGATGCAGGAACTGACCCCGCTCGTTCAGCCGCTTTCGATCGACGAGGCGTTTCTGGAACTCGGCGGCACCGAGCGGCTGCATCACGATCCGCCGGCGCGCACGCTTGCCAAGTTCGTCCAGCGCATCGAGAAGGAGATCGGCATAACCATCTCCGTTGGGCTCTCCTACTGCAAGTTTCTCGCCAAGGTCGCGTCCGACCTTCAGAAACCTCGCGGCTTCTCGGTCATTGGCCGCGAGGAAGCAGTTTTTTTCCTGGCACCGCGGCCGGTGACGACGATCTGGGGCGTCGGCAAGGCGTTTGCAGCCACGCTGGAGGCCGACGGCATCCGGACGATTGGCCAGTTGCAGACGATGGAGGAAAACGACCTGATGCGCCGATATGGCAGCATGGGGCAGCGGCTGGCGCGTCTTTCCCGCGGCATCGACGACCGCGAAGTGCATCTGAACGACGCGGCGAAGAGCGTCTCGTCCGAAACGACTTTCTTCGACGATATATCCCGCCATGACGAGCTTGTTCCGATCCTCCGCAGTCTTTCCGAAAAGGTCTCCTGGCGGCTGAAGAAAGATGATATCGCCGGCCAGACCGTGGTTCTCAAAATGAAGACGGCGGACTTCAAGCTGCGCACCCGCAATCGCAAACTTGAAGACCCGACCCGGCTTGCCGACCGGATATTCCGTACCGGGCTGGACCTGCTGGAGAAGGAAACGGACGGCACGAAGTTTCGCCTCATCGGGATCGGCGTCACCGACCTTTGCGACCCCGCGCGCGCAGATCCGCCCGACCTTATCGATGAGCAATCGGGTCGTAGGGCCGCAGCCGAAGCGGCAATGGACAAGTTGCGCGACAAGTTCGGCAAAGGCACCGTCCAGACCGGATATACGTTTGGCGGCAAGCGCGATCACTAATACGTGAGGCTGCCTCAGGGTTCCTTATATCAAGTTTTCCTTAAGCTTCACCGACTAGGCTTCGGCTTCAAGTATTGCGTATCGGTTGAGTCATATGTTGTCGCGTCTCGTTTTTGGCCTCGGCTTGCTGTCGGCCACCGCGCTCGTGCATCCCGCTCTCGCGGCGGATGCACGCACGCTGCAGATCTTCGTATCGAAGGATGCGCAGTCGCTTACGCTCTACGACGGCACAGAGGTCGTGGCGACCTCGAAGGTTTCGACGGGGAAGCCGGGCCATACGACGCCGAGCGGCATCTTTTCCGTCATCGAGAAGCAGAGATATCACGAATCCAATATCTATTCGGCTGCGCCGATGCCGTTCATGCAGCGGCTGACCTGGTCTGGCATCGCGCTTCACGAGTCGCATTCCGTGCCGCGCTACCCAGCATCGCATGGCTGCGTCCGAATGCCGGCAGCCTTCGCCAAGCAGCTCTACAAGATGACGGCAATGGGCGTTCCGGTTGTCATTACCGACGCGGAAGTAACGCCGGAACCGATCGATCACCCGACGCTCTTCCGGCCGGATATGCCGGAGCCGCCAGCACTGCTTTCCGACGCTTCGCTGAGGCCGACGATCGGGCAGGCTCCCGTTCAGGTCGCCATGAACGACGTCGCGCCACCGCCTGCACAAATGCCGGCAGCGAGCGCTCCCGCAAACGACACACCGATCCGTATTCTCATTACGCGCCGCAGTCTGCGCGAGGAGATCATCGACCTTCAGACATATCTCAACGAGCTCGGATTTGCCGCGGGTGAACCGGATGGCCTCCTCGGGTCGGCAACGCTTCAGGCAATCAGTGATTTCAAGTTGCAGCATCCAGTCGAGCCGACCAACGACAAGTCACCGGCAAGTGACGCGCTCATTAAGGCGGTCTATGCCGCGGCGGGCAAGGGAGCGCCGCCGAACGGCGTCATCATGGTTCGCCAAGGCTTCCAGCCGGTTCTTGAAGCGCCGATCTCGATCGAGAACCCGGGCCTTGCCCTCGGTACGCATTTCTTCTCTGTCCACAACGTCGATTTCGAAACCGGCTCGGCGGACTGGATGGGAGCGACGCTTCCCAACACACTCGCCCGCGCGATCATGAACCGGCTCGGCATTAGCAGCCTGGAAAGCTCGATCATATCAGGCACGCCGATCGCCAATGCGCTGAGCCGTATCGATATTCCTGAGGAGGCGCGGCGGAAGATCGACGCCATGCTGACCACCGGCTCGACGTTGACAATCTCAGACACCGGCCTCGGACCGGAGACCGGCGAAGGAACCGACTTCATCACCCTTACAAGAGGTTGACGTCAGACCAGCTCGACGTCGATGACGCCGGGCGCTGCGCGCAGTGCGGCAGCAATCTCCGGCGTGATACGATATTTCTGCGGAAGCTCGACTTCCACCTCGCGCTTGCCTTCCTCCTTGATCACGATGAAGGAGACAAGGCCATCGCCCTTGGCATTGAGGTGTGCCGCGACGGCACGAAGCGGCCCGGAATCGCGCACGTAGACGCGCAGGGCCTTCTGCATCTGCAGCGATTTCTCTTCCAGCGACTGAATGGTCTGCAGGCGAAGGCCGATGCCTTCCGGCCGCTCTTCCCCTGTCGCCGTGATAACGAAGGACTTTCCGGACTCCAGCACGTCGCGATACTGGTTCAACATCTCGGAGAACAGAACGGCTTCGAACTGACCCGAGGAGTCGGAGAACACGATGATACCCATCTTGTTGCCGGTCCTGGTCTTGCGCTCCTGCTTGGAAATGACGGTGCCCGCAAGGCGGCCGTTGCTCGCGCCCTGCTTCACGGCCGCCGAAAACTCGGCGAAGGTCTGCACGCGCATCTTCTGCAGAATGCTCTGGTAGCTATCGAGCGGATGCGCGGTCAGGTAGAAGCCTAGGACCTGGAATTCCTTGAGCAGCTTTTCCGAGGCCAGCCACGGCGAAAACGGCGGCAGCGAGATTCTCTCTGGGCCGGATGAAAGAGCGCTGCCGAAGATATCCGACTGGCCGCTCAGCTTGTTTTCCTGCGCACGCTGGGCGTAGCCCATGATGCGGTCGAGCCCGCCCGCCAGTTGCGCGCGGTCGAGCCCGAAACAATCGAAAGCACCGGCGAAGATCAGGCTTTCCAGCACGCGGCGGTTCACCTGTCGCGGATCAATGCGCAGGCAGAAATCCTCAAGGCTCGCGAATGGAGTGCCACCGCGGACCTCCACGATATGATCGACAGCCGATTCGCCGACCCCCTTCAGCGCCGCCAGCGCGTAGTAGATCCTGTTGTCGCCGGTCTCGAAATGGCGGAACGAGGTCTGTACCGAAGGAGGGATTACCTCGATGTCGAGACGCTTGGCGTCCTGCCGGAAGTCGTTGACCTTTTCGGTGTTCGACATATCGAGCGTCATCGACGCGGCGAGGAACTCGACCGGATAATGCGCCTTCATATAGGCGGTCTGGTAGGAAACGATCGCGTAAGCGGCGGCGTGAGACTTGTTGAAACCGTAGTTGGCGAACTTGGCGAGCAGGTCGAAGATCACATCGGCTTGCGGCTTCTTCACGCCGTTCTTGACGGCGCCATCGACGAAGCGCTCGCGCTGCTGGTCCATCTCCGCCTTGATCTTCTTACCCATGGCGCGACGCAGAAGGTCGGCTTCACCGAGCGAGTAGCCCGACAGGACCTGGGCGATCTGCATCACCTGCTCCTGGTAGACGATAACCCCCTGCGTTTCCTTCAGCAGGTAGTCGATCGTCGGATGGATCGACTCGATCTCTTCCTCGCCGTGCTTGCGGGCATTGTAGACCGGGATGTTTTCCATCGGGCCTGGGCGATAAAGCGCCACGAGTGCGATGATGTCCTCGATGCAGTCCGGCTTCATGCCGATCAGCGCCTTGCGCATGCCCGCACTTTCAACCTGGAACACGCCAACCGTTTCGCCGCGCGAGAGCATCTCGTAGGTCAGCTTATCGTCCAGCGGGATCGAGGCAAGATCGACCTTGATGCCACGCTTGGCGACGAAATCGACGGCGACCTTCAACGTGGTCAGCGTCTTCAGCCCGAGGAAGTCGAACTTGACGAGGCCGGCCTGCTCGACCCACTTCATGTTGAACTGGGTGACAGGCATGTCGGAACGCGGATCGCGGTACATCGGCACCAGCTTCGACAGCGGGCGGTCGCCGATGACGATACCGGCAGCGTGGGTCGATGCGTGGCGGTAGAGACCTTCAATCTTCTGGGCGATATCGAGCAGGCGGGCGACGACCGGCTCCTTGTCGGCCTCCTCCTGCAGCTTCGGCTCTTCCTCGATCGCCTTCGACAGCGGCGTCGGGTTGGCCGGATTGTTCGGCACCAGCTTACAGATCTTGTCGACCTGACCGTAGGGCATCTCCAGCACACGGCCGACGTCGCGCAGCGCCGCGCGGGCCTGCAGCGAACCGAAGGTGATGATCTGCGCGACCTGTTCGCGGCCGTACTTGCGCTGCACATAACGGATCACCTCTTCGCGGCGGTCCTGGCAGAAGTCGATATCGAAGTCGGGCATCGAGACGCGTTCCGGGTTGAGGAAGCGTTCGAAGAGCAGCGAGAAGCGCAAGGGATCAACGTCAGTGATCGTCAGCGCGTAGGCAACGAGAGAGCCTGCACCGGAGCCGCGGCCCGGGCCGACGGGGATGTCATGCTGTTTTGCCCATTTGATAAAGTCCGAAACGATGAGGAAGTAACCCGGGAATTTCATGCGCTCGATGACGCTCAGCTCGAATTCCAGGCGCTCGCGGTAATCCTTCTCCTCATAGCCGGGCGACATGCCGAGAGTGGCAAGGCGCTTATCCAGCCCCTCCTCCGCCTGCCGGCGCAGTTCGAGTGCCTCTTCGCGTTCCGCCTCCTCGGGATCGGCGGTGGCGCCGGTGAAACGCGGCAGGATCGGCTTGCGCGTCTTCAGGATGAACGAGCAGCGCCGCGCGATCTCGATGGTGTTTTCCAGCGCCTCCGGCAGATCCGCAAACAGCTTCGCCATTTCGGCGCGGCTTTTCAGGTAGTGATCAGGCGTCAGGCGAAACCGGGTATCATCCGAAACGATGGCGTTGTGGGCGACGGCCATCAGGGCGTCATGCGCATCATAGTCGTCACGGGTCGGGAAAAAGGCTTCGTTGGTGGCGACCAACGGCAGGTCGTGCTCATAGGCAAGGCCGACGAGCTTCTGCTCATGACGCTTGTCGTAAGTGCCGTGCCGCTGCAACTCAACATAGAGCCGGTTACCGAAATGGCGCTTCAGCAGCAGGAGGCGTGCTTCCGCCTGGGCGGCATGCCCATCCTTCAGCGCCACGTCGACCGGCCCCGTCAGGGCGCCGGTCAAAGCGATCAGGCCGTCGGTGCCGATCTCGTCGAGCCAGGAGGCACGAATGTGGATCGATTGACCGTTGCCCTCGCCGCCGAGATAGGCGCGGCTGACAAGGTCCACCAGCCGCTCGTAGCCGGCGTCGGTGGCCGCAAGGAGCACCAGCGACGGCAGCTTGGCGAGCGCCTGCTGGCCGCCGCGCCGTTCCGTCTCCAGTCCATCCTCCATGTCGATCGAGACCTGGCAGCCGATGATCGGCTGAAGGCCCTCGTCCATCGCCTTCTGTGAGAATTCGAGGGCGACGAACAGGTTGTTGGTGTCGGTGATCGCTATGGCCGGCTGGCTGTCGCCCGACGCCTTGTAGAGGATCTTCTTAAGCGGCAGCGCACCTTCAAGGAGCGAATAGGCCGAGTGGACCCGAAGGTGAACGAAGCCCGGCGTACCACCGATGAAACCGCCTTCCGCGTCTTTCTCCGCACCCGCCATGACATGCCTTCCGATCACCTGAATCAATCAGGTCTATTCTCAGCATTGAGGGGTTGATGTCCAGACAAGGGCTGCGCTCGGACCGCATGGCAGCCATGCGGTCCCCGGAATTCTTACATTGCCATGCAGATAAGCGAGAAGCTGGCAACGAACATTGCGATGGAGGTGAATGCTGCGATATCACGGATCAAGTCAGTCATTTGGCTCTCCTGTTCTCTTATGTTTTCAATTTGTTCCGCTATTGTTCTATTGTCAACAGGATTCTTTTCCGTTTTGCTGACCGCATGGCGATGGGAGAAAAGCATGTTTAAGTTTGTATTAATTGCTGGATTGGCTCTATCGGCGGCGTTTACCGCTCGAGCCGAGCAAATCGATCCCACGCGGATCGTCGACGCGGCGACGGGGGATTGGGATGGCGATGGGCGTGCGGACCTCGCGCTGCTGGTTGCTCCCGAGGAGGGCGCCAACTATGATCAAATCGGCATCTACCTCTATCTTCGTGACAGCGACCACGAACTTCTGCGGCTTTCGCTGGCCGCACCAAACAAGATCTGGGGCAGCACCAATGCGGACGGCGTCTTCGGACAGGAACCGTCGTTGAAGGCCGTCGGCAAATCCTCCATCGCCGTACACTCACAGAACAGCGCGATCGGGCGCGATCGCTGGGACCAGACGCTGACGGTGGCCTATCGGAACAAGCAGTTCGTCGTTGCCGGCTATACCTACAACCACTACGACACGCTCGACCCCAATGCCGCCGGCTCCTGCGACTACAATGCACTGACCGGCAAGCTGCAGAAGGATGGCAAGGATGTCAAAGCCGAGCCACGTGTCCTCCCGATCGCTGAGTGGAACGACGACACTGGACAAACGATCTGCGGACCGTGAGGCTTGTTCTTATTTTGTTCTTTACATTTAATAGCGTTGTTGAGACGCTGTCGAGCGGAGGGAACGCCATGGATATTGTCGCATTGAACAGTTTCATCGTCGAGGCGAAGGCGAATACCTATGTCGGTGGCGGAAGCCCTGTGCCCGCCTGCCGGACAGGATCGCGCGACATCGGATATCAGCGCGGCGCCTGGCGCTATCTCGACAGCTATTTCGGCGGCGCAGATTTCGCCGGGCAAGAAGTGGTCTGGCTGGAGAGCGAACCGGTCTGGGCGATGAACTACTTCGGACGCATCGTCGAGCATTCGCTGATCGACGGAGAACGGGCGGGAACGGTGATCAAGGCTGCACTGTCAAAAATGTATGCCGAATATCGGCGCTTCCTCGGCGGCATGGAGTTCGAGCACGCCTTCGGTTACTATGCCGATCAAAGCATAGGGGACTGCAGCCATTTCAGCGGTCGCGAAGTGATCGTCGTGAACGAGCGCAGAGCCTACGAATTGGACTACCGTGGCGGTCTCATCCACCCCTAATCAGAAATCCACGACCTTGCCGTCGGCGATAGTCACGCGGCGGTCCATGCGCCCGGCGAGTTCGTGATTGTGGGTCGCGATCAGCGCCGCCAGGCCTGATTGACGCACCAGCGCTTCAAGCGCGTCAAAGACATAGCTTGCCGTTTCAGGATCAAGGTTGCCAGTCGGCTCGTCCGCCAGCAGCAGGCTTGGCGCATTCGCGACGGCACGCGCAATCGCCACACGCTGCTGCTCGCCACCGGAAAGCTCTCCGGGGCGATGCGCGCCGCGATGGCCTATGCGCATATAATCGAGCAGCTGGCCGGCTCGCTCCTTCGCTTCCTTACGCGGCAGCCCTGCGATCATCTGCGGCATCATGATATTCTCGATCGCAGAAAATTCCGGCAGCAGGTGGTGGAATTGATAGACGAAGCCGATTTCGCTGCGGCGAATCGCGGTGCGCTTATCGTCCGGCAAACCATCGCAGGCCTTTCCGTTGATGATCACCTCGCCGCCATCGGGGTGCTCAAGCAGGCCGGCAATATGTAGAAGCGTCGACTTGCCTGTGCCTGACGGCGCGACGAGGGCGACGATTTCGCCGCTGTTCAGCGTGAAGTCCGCACCCTTGAGGATCGAGAGCAGCGTCTCGCCCTGACCATAGTGGCGCTCGACACCGGAAAGCTTGAGAACGGTATTCCGCTTCATGAAGAGAGCATTCCTTATTCGTAGCGCAGGGCCTGCACGGGATCGAGCTTGGAGGCTCGCCATGCCGGGAAGATGGTGGCGAGGAAGGACAGGGTCAGCGCCATGATCACAACTGAAAGCGTCTCTCTCATACTCATTTCCGCAGGCAGCTGGCTGAGGAAGTAGAGTTGCGGGTCGAACAGCACCGTGCCGGAAACCCAAGAAAAGAACTCGCGGATTTTCTCGATATTGATACAGACAACGACACCAAGCAGGACACCGGCTATCGTTCCGACGACACCGATCGCCGCACCGGTCATGAAGAAGATGCGCATGATCGCGCCAGAGCTCGCGCCCATCGTGCGCAGGATCGCGATATCGCTGCCCTTGTCCTTCACCAGCATGATGAGGCCGGAAATGATGTTCAGCGCCGCAACGAGGACGATGAGCGTCAGGATCATGAACATCACGTTCCGTTCAACCTCGAGCGCCGAGAAGAAGGTCTGGTTGCGTTGGCGCCAGTCGGTAATCGCAATTTGCCGACCGGCTGCGGCCTCGACCTTCGGCCGCATATTGTCAATGTCGTCGGGATTGTCGACGAAAAGCTCGATGGATTGAACCAGGCCCTCGGCATTGAAATAGAGCTGCGCTTCCTCAAGCGGCATGTAGATGATCGTCGCGTCGTATTCCGACATGCCGATCTCGAAAATGCCGGAGACCTTGTAGGACTTCACCCGCGGATTGACGCCCATCGGTGTGACGTCACCTTCCGGTGATATCAGCGTAATGTTGTCGCCTGCCTGGAGGCCGAGTTGGGCAGCCATGCCCGAACCGATCAACACGCCCTGCCCGGCGGCAAAACCGACCAGATCACCGGACTTGATATTACCGGAGACGGTCTTCACCTTTTCCAGGTCTTCAGGTCGGATGCCGCGTACCAGCGCGCCCGTGCCCGCACCGCCCTGACCTGAGGCCAATGTCTGGCCCTCGACCAGCGGCAGCGCAAGCTTAATGCCCGGCACGCCGGCAAGCTTGTCGGTCAACGCCGGATAGTCCGTGAACGGAGTATCGACGGGCTGAACGATCATGTGACCGTTGATGCCCAGAATGCGGGAGATCAGCTCCGTACGGAAGCCGTTCATGACAGCCATGACGATGATCAGCGTCGCAACGCCGAGCATGATGCCGATGAAGGAGAAACCGGCGATCACCGAAATGAACGCCTCCTTGCGGCGGGCGCGCAGATAGCGCCACGCCACAAGCCGTTCGAAGGCGGAAAATGGCCGGCTGGCCGGCGCCGAGCCGGATTTAGAACCCTGCTGGCTCACCGCTACATCTGCCATCCTGCCTCCCGCCTTCTTAGCCCAAGAGCTTGTTGATCGCCGCGTCGATGGTCATCGTTTCGCGGGCGCCCGTTTTGCGGTCCTTCACTTCGACTTCGCCGCTCGCGACCGCACGCGGGCCGGCGATGATCTGCAGCGGAACACCGATCAGGTCGGCGGTCGCAAATTTCGTTCCGGCGCGATCGTCCGTATCATCGTAGAGGACGTCCTTGCCGGCATTCGAGAGCGCCGCATAGATCTTCTCGCAGGCTGCATCGCACGCCGCATCACCGGCCTTCATGTTGATCACGACCGCATCGAACGGCGCTACCGACGCCGGCCAGATGATTCCGTTCTCATCATGCGATGCTTCGATGATGGCGGGAACAAGGCGGGTCGGGCCAATCCCGTAGGAACCCATGTGGACCGTATGTTCCTTGCCATCAGGCCCTTGCACTTTCGCGCCCATCGGCTCGGAATACTTCGTGCCGAAGTAGAAGATATGACCCACTTCAATGCCGCGCGCAGAGAGACGCTCGCCTTCCGGAACGGCGTTGAACGCCGCTTCGTCGTGCATCTCCGATGTGGCGGCATAAAGCGACGTCCACTTGTCGAAAACAGCCTTCAGGCCCTCGACGCTGTCGAAGTCGGTGCCTTCAGCCGGGATATCGAAGTTCACGAAGTCCTTGTGGCAGAACACTTCGGATTCGCCGGTGTCGGCCAGGATGATGAATTCGTGGCTGAGATTGCCACCGATCGGACCAGTGTCTGCACGCATCGGGATCGCACGCAGGCCGAGGCGATCGAACGTCCGCAGATAGGCGGTGAACATCTTGTTGTAGGAATGCTCCGCACCTTCGCGAGTCAGATCGAAGGAATAGGCGTCCTTCATCATGAATTCACGCGAGCGCATGGTACCGAAGCGCGGGCGGATCTCGTCGCGGAACTTCAGCTGGATGTGATACAGGTTGAGCGGCAGGCTCTTGTAGGACTTCACGTAGGACCGGAAGATATCCGTGACCATTTCCTCGTTCGTCGGGCCGTACAGCATCGGGCGATCCTGGCGGTCCGTGATGCGCAGCATCTCCTTGCCATAGGCGTCGTAGCGACCGCTTTCCTGCCAGAGCTCGGCGGACTGCAGCGTCGGCATCGACAGTTCGATCGCGCCGGCGCGATTCTGCTCCTCGCGGATGATGTTGTTGACCTTGTCGAGAACGCGCTTGCCGAGGGGCAGCCAGGAATAGATGCCCTGCGACTGCTGCCGGATCATGCCGGCGCGCAGCATCAGCCGATGAGAGACGATTTCCGCCTCCTTGGGATTTTCCTTAAGGATGGGCATGAAATAGCGAGACAGGCGCATGGCGAATTCCAGAACTGTTGAGACACCGCATGTCGCGGAATCGAAGGCGGATCACAAATATTGGCAGCGTTCATAGCTGCTTCGCGAAAGGAAAGAAACCCGCCGCGGGCTGAAGCGGTCTGCCGTTAAAGCAAGTTCGCACCCGCAAAGCAGACAAAGTAAGAAAAAGGCGAAATTATAATGGTTTGTACGATATTCTTATGAACAGAAAAAATTTGCTGGAGTGTAGCAAAAATGCAAAAAAACCTGATGACAAAGCCCATTCTTTGAGCTAGCTTTAGCCCACAAAACAGGCAGGGAGCTAAATTCCTGCCGATTTCGCGGTCAAGTCTTGGGAGGATCAGATCTTAGGCGCGCTCGTCGCAGCCCCGGCAACGGATAAGGATCACGCGATACTTAAAACAAGGCTTTCAGCCTTGTTTTTTTTTGGCTTTTCTCAACCACGTTCTGCCATCCGAGCCCCTCGCTGCCGTTGCGTGAGGCCTCGCCTGCCGTTACGGCAACTGCATGCCGCAACTTCATGACATGTGTGTGACAGCGAATATCTGTATCCGCCCAAAAACTGGGCAAACGCCCTAAACGTTTGAGAACGATGGGCCAATCTGCGGCAGGGCGTCGAAACCCCAACCGAAGTAATTCGAAGCGATATACCAGAGCCCGTAGATGACAGCCGAGATGATCGTCGTCATCGAAAAGACGAATACCGGCCGAAACCGGCTCGGGGCGCTGTGTACGGTCCCCAACACGATATCGTTATCTTCCGCTTGCGTGCGCAGGCCAATCGGCAGGACGGCAAAGAGCGTGATCCACCAGACGATAAAGTAGACGGCAAAGCCCTGTAGAAATATCTGCAGCATCGAATTGTCCCGCTAGGCTCTCTGCGACTGCGGTGCTTATAAGCCGAAATGTCCGTTAACTCAAAGCCGGTTCGGACCCCAATGACGGTTTTTGCCGCGTCTCGGTCACTCTGCCGCAGCCCGCTCAGACCTGCTCCAGCTCGATCAGGGTGCCGAAAAAATCCTTCGGATGCAGAAAGAGCACCGGCTTTCCATGGGCGCCGATCTTCGGCTCACCATTGCCGAGCACTCTTGCACCACCTTGCACCAGTTGGTCGCGAGCGGCGAGGATGTCGGCAACTTCGTAGCAGATATGGTGCATTCCTCCAGATGGGTTCTTCTCCAGGAAAGCAGCGATCGGCGAGTCCGCTCCCAGCGGCTCCAGCAGTTCGACCTTGGTATTCGGCAGCTCCACGAAGACGACTGTGACGCCGTGCTCCGGCAGAGCCTGCGGGGCAGAGACAGTTGCGCCGAGCGTGCCCCGGTAGGCGGCCGTTGCGGCCGCAAGGTCCGGAACGGCGATGGCGACATGGTTGACCCGGCCGAGCATGGGTCAGACCTTCGTAACAAAGACCGTGACCACAGGCTTTTTGCCCCAGGTCTGGTTTGCGGTTGCGCGGATCGCACGGCGGACCGACTCCTGCAGCAGGTCGAGATCCTTCCGGCGTGCCCGCGGTATGCTCTCGATGGCGCCGACAGCAGCGTCGTAAAGCGTATCTTCCATATCGTCGCCCTCGTCGTCGTAGACAGGCAGACCGATCGCAACAAGGTCCGGATCGCCGACGATATCGTAGCGGCTGTCGATCACGACGTTGACGGCAACGTGGCCGACATAGGAGAGCTTCTTGCGCTCGCCAATGCCCATCTCGTCGAAATCCCCGATGAGCGAGCCGTCCTTATAGATACGGCCGTGCGGCGCCTCGTCGATAACCTCGACTGGTCCTGGTGCCAGACGAAGAATGTCGCCGTTGCGCACGCGCGGCACGATCGGGATGCCGGATTGCTCCGCCAGTTCCTTGTGCGCCGTCAGGTGAGTCGCCTCGCCGTGCACCGGCACGACGATCTTCGGCCGCGTCAGCTCATACATCTTCTGCAGCTCGTTGCGGCGCGGATGTCCGGAAACGTGAACAAGGGCTTCGTTGTCGGTGATGACATGGACACCCTGCTCGATGAGGCCGTTCTTGATGTCCTGGATCGCCTTCTCGTTGCCCGGGATGGCGCGGGAGGAAAATACGACGATATCGCCTGCTGCAAGCGCCACGTTGCGCATCTCGTCACGCGACAGCTTCGCAAGGGCCGCGCGTGGCTCACCCTGGCTACCGGTCAGAATGACGACAACCTTGTCGCGTGGGACGTAACCGTATTCCTCCTCGGAAATGAACGGCTTGATGCCCTCCATCAGGCCGATATCGCGGGAAACGTCGACCACGCGCTTGAGCGAACTGCCAAGCAGTAGTACCTCGCGGCCCTCAGCCTCGGCCGCCTCGGCTACCGTTCGGATACGGCCGACGTTCGATGAGAACGTCGTCACCGCAACGCGGCCCTCGGCGTTCTCGATGATTTTGCGCAGGCTCTCGGAGACGTCCTTCTCGGATGGCGATACACCATCCCGCAGGGCATTCGTGGAATCGCACATCAACGCCAGAACGCCTTCATCGCCAAGCTGGCGAAAACGGGTCTCGTCCGTCAGCGGACCGAGCGACGGCTCATGGTCGATCTTCCAGTCGCCGGTATGGATCACATTGCCGAGTGGCGTGCGGATCACCAGCGACATCGGCTCGGGAATGGAGTGGTTGACCGCCACGCCTTCGACGCTGAAGGGGCCGGCATTGACGGTGTCGCCCGCCGTAAACAATGTCACCGGGATCTCCCCGATGGCCGACTTTTCAAAGTTGCGCTTCGCCTCGAGCAGGCCAGCCGTAAAGCTAGAGGCATAGACCGGCACATTGAGACCGGGCCATAGATCGGCGAGCGCGCCGTAGTGGTCCTCGTGCGCATGCGTGATGAAGATCGCCTTCAGGCTCTTGCGCTCGGTGGCGAGATAACGAATGTCCGGCAGCACAAGATCGACACCTGGCAGATCAAGCCCCGGGAAGGTAACGCCGCAGTCAACCATGATCCACTGGCGGTGGGTCGGTGGGCCGTAGCCGTAGAGGGCGAGATTCATTCCAATCTCGCCAACGCCACCCAACGGCAGAAATACCAATTCGTCCTGCTTCGCCATATTATTCTTTTTTCCAATCAACCAAAGAAGACGTCGCCGGCGGCAATCGTCATCATCCTGCCTGCGCCAATATCGAGCATCAACAGGCCATTATCATCAATTCCGGCGAAGTGGCCGGAAATCGACCGGTCCGGCAGGTTCACCGTTATCTTTTCGCCAATGCCGCAGGCGACCTGGCGCCAGCGTTCCGTGATTTCGCGCACACCGCGGCCCCGATCCCATGCTTCCAGGACTTCGGCCATCGATGCAAAAAGATGGGCGAAAACCTCTTCGGGGGAAGCAGAGCTCCCTTGCTCACGCAGGCAGGTCACCGGATAGAGCGGGTTGTCAGGCATGAATGCGACGTTGATACCGATGCCTATGACGAGCGCATGGCGTCCCTCCGACAGGGCTTCGCCTTCCACGAGAATGCCACAAGTCTTCTTGCGTCCGATCAGGATATCGTTCGGCCACTTCACTTCCAGCGGCTCGGCCGTATGCCGGAGCACACGGCGAACGGCCTGATGCACGGCGACGGCAATTGCCAACGGCAGCGAGCCGAGGCGCTCCATGGGCGCCGGATCGATGAGAAGAAGCGAGGCGTAGAGATTGCCCCGCTCTGAAACCCAGGGGCGTCCCCGGCGGCCACGGCCGCCGGTCTGTTTTTCCGCCGTGATCCAGAGGTGACCGCGGTCCCCTGCCCGCGCACGGGCAAGGCATTCACTGTTCGTGGACGACGTCTCCGGCAGAGCCTCGTGCCTGAAATCGTCGAGCGATATCCGGCGCCGTGCCTCGGAGTTCATCAAAAGAGTGTCGCAGCTGCAAGCTCGGCCGCACCGCCAATCGGACCGCCGATGATGACATAGGCGAGAACGAAGAGGCCGGAGAGACCAAAGACAAGACGGAGCGAGCCCGAAACGCGAGCGAACTCGCCCGTGGCTTCATCGAACCACATCAGCTTGATGACGCGCAGGTAGTAGTAAGCGCCGACAACCGATGCAAGAACGCCGATGATCGCAAGAGCGTAGAGCTTCGCCTCGATCGCAGCGACAAACACGAAGTACTTCGCGAAGAAGCCTGCGAGCGGAGGAATGCCTGCCAGCGAGAACATCAGGATGGTCAGTACCGTCGCCATGAACGGATTGGTGGTCGACAGGCCAGCCAAGTCGTTGACTTCCTCGACAACCGTGCCGTCCTTGCGGCGCATCGACATGATGATCGCAAAGCTGCCGAGCGTCATGACCATGTAGATGACCATGTACAGCATGACGCCCGAGACGCCGGTCTGATTGCCTGCAGCAAGGCCAACCAATGCGTAACCCATGTGACCGATCGACGAATAGGCCATCAGTCGCTTGATGTTCCGCTGACCGATTGCGGCGAAGGAGCCGAGCAGCATGGAAGCGATCGAAATGAAGACCACGACCTGCTGCCAGTCAGCCACGACCGGCTGGAAGGCAGTGATTACAATGCGGGTCAACATCGCCATTGCCGCGACCTTGGGAGCGCTGGCAAGGAAAGCGGTGACCGGGGTCGGAGCGCCTTCGTAAACGTCCGGCGTCCACATATGGAATGGAACAGCGGAGATCTTGAAGGCGATACCGGCCAGGATGAACACGAGGCCGAAGACGAGGCCAAGCGAACGAGCACCTTCGACAGTCAGGGCCTGAGCGATTGCAGCGAATTGCGTGTGACCGGTGAAGCCGTAGACCAGCGACATGCCGTAGAGCAGCATGCCCGAGGACAGCGCGCCGAGCACGAAGTACTTCAGGCCGGCTTCAGTGGACTTGACGCTGTCGCGGTTGATCGCAGCGACGACATAGATTGCCAGCGACTGCAGTTCGAGGCCGAGATAAAGCGAGATGAGATCGTTGGCCGAAATCATCAGCAGAATGCCCAGTGTGCAGAGCACGAGCAGCACCGGAAACTCGAACTTGTCGAGCTGATTTTCCTTGGCAAGCCCCAGCGACATGAAGAGCGCCGTAATCGATCCGACCAGCGCGGTGATCTTCATGAAGCGGCCGAAGCCGTCCGACAGGAAGACGCCGCCATAGGCAACGCCTTCGCTCGGAAGGAAGATCAGCCAGAGCGCAGCAGCGGCCAGCACGATTATCGCGAGAACGCTGACCATACGGCCGGAGCGCTCTCCCGAGAAGACGCCGATCATCAACAACGCGAGGGCGCCGACCGCGAGGATCAGCTCCGGTATGGAAAGATGCAGGCTTGCGAGAATAGTTTCAGAGGTCATGTCCCAAAAGTCCCGTCATCATTTCATCGACAGCGCAACGTCCTGCGCTGCCTGGACTGCGGCTGTATAGCTATGGATCAGCTGGTCAACCGATGCAGCGGTCACATCGAAGACCGGAGCCGGATAGACGCCGAAGAAGATGGTCAGTGCGATCAGCGGATAGAGGATCAGCTGTTCACGCCGAGAGAGGTCGAGCAGCGCTTTGAGCTTTTCCTTCTCCAGCGCGCCGAAGATGACCCGGCGATAGAGCCAGAGCGCATAGGCGGCGGAGAGGATAACGCCCGTCGCGGCGAAGAGTGCGACCCAGGTGTTGACGCGGAAGACGCCGATCAGGGTCAGGAATTCGCCGACGAAGCCCGAGGTGCCCGGCAGGCCGACGTTCGCCATCGTGAAGACCATCATCGCAACAGCGTATTTCGGCATGTTGTTGACCAGGCCGCCATAGGCCGCAATCTCGCGGGTATGGGTTCGGTCGTAAATCACACCGACGCAAAGGAAGAGAGCGCCGGAGACGATGCCGTGCGACAGCATCTGGAAGATCGAGCCCTGCAAACCCTGCGCGTTGGCCGCAAAGATACCCATTGTCACGTAACCCATGTGGGCGACCGACGAATAGGCAATCAGCTTCTTCATGTCGTCCTGCATCAGCGCCACCAGCGAGGTGTAGATGATGGCAATGACCGACAAAGCGAAGACGAGCGGTGCGAAGAACTCGGAGGCAACCGGGAACATCCCGAGCGAGAAGCGGATCAGGCCGTAGCCACCGAGCTTCAGAAGCACGCCTGCCAGAATGACCGAGCCGGCCGTCGGCGCCTGAACGTGCGCGTCCGGAAGCCACGTGTGAACAGGCCACATCGGCATCTTCACCGCGAAAGACGCGAAGAAGGCAAGCCAGAGCCAAGTCTGCATCTGCGGCGGGAACTTATAGGCGAGCAGCGCCGGAATATCCGTCGTGCCGGCCTGCCAGTACATCGCCATGATGGCGAGCAGCATCAGAACGGAGCCGAGCAGCGTGTAGAGGAAGAACTTGTAGCTGGCGTAGACGCGATCCTTGCCGCCCCAAACGCCAATGATGAGGAACATCGGGATTAGGCCGGCTTCGAAGAACACGTAGAAGAGAACGATATCGAGCGAAACGAAGACGCCGACCATCATCACTTCCAGGATCAGGAAGGCGATCATGTAGTCCTTGAGGCGCTTCTCGATCGACAGCCAGCTCGCCAGCACGCAGAAAGGCATGAGGAAGGTCGTCAGGATCACGAAAAGCATCGAGATCCCGTCAACGCCGAGATGATAGCTGATGCCGGTGCCGAGCCAGTTGTGCTTCTCGACCATCTGGAAACCGGGGTTCGCATTGTCGAAGCCGATCCAGATGAGGAGCGAAAGGACAAAAGTCACGACCGTCGTGATCAGCGAAATGTTGAGCACGTTGCGGCGGCCACTCGGACCGTTTTCATTCATCAGCAGCAGGAGCACCACGCCGACGAGCGGCAGGAAGGTGACCGTTGAAAGAATAGGCCAATCGGTCATCAGAAGGAACTCCCGAGCATCATCCAGGTAACGAGCGCTGCGACACCGATCAGCATGGCGAACGCATAGTGATAGAGGTAGCCCGTCTGCAGACGGACGACGCGGTTGGTAACATCGACGACGCGCGCGGCGACGCCATCCGGGCCGTAGGCGTCGATGACGCCGACATCACCCTTCTTCCACAGGAAGCGGCCAAGGGCCTTGGCGCTGCGGACGAAGAGGAAGTCGTAGAGTTCGTCGAAGTACCACTTGTTCAAGAGGAACTGGTACAGGACGCGGTGCTGCTGAGCGAGAACGCGCGGCGTCGATGGCGACTTGATGTACATGTACCAGGCGGTGACGAAGCCAACGAGCATGGCGATGAACGGGCTGAGGCCAACCCAGGCCGGAACGTGATGGAATTCTTCCAGCAGTTCGTTGTGCTCGGAGGTGAAGAGCGCGCCCTTCCAGAACTCGGCATATTCCTCGCCGTAGAAGCGACCCTCGAAGAGAACGCCTGCGAGAACCGCGCCAGCGGCAAGAATATAGAGCGGCACGAGCATGACCTGGGGAGATTCATGCACGTGGTGCATTACTTCGTGCGAGGCGCGCGGCTGACCAAAGAAGGTCAGGAACGCCAGACGCCAGGAATAGAAGCTCGTGAACAGCGCAGCGATGACCAGAAGCGTGAAGGCGAAACCTGCGACCGGTGAATGCGACGCGTAAGCGGCTTCAATGATGACGTCCTTCGAGAAGAAGCCGGCAAAACCAAACGGCGTGAACGGAATGCCGACGCCGGTCAGTGCCAGCGTGCCGATCGTCATCATCCAGAAGGTCACCGGAATGTGCTTCCGCAGGCCACCCATGTAACGCATGTCCTGCTCGCCATCGACGGCGTGGATCACCGAGCCGGCGCCAAGGAACAGCAGAGCCTTGAAGAAGGCGTGCGTGAACAGGTGGAAGATGGCCGCGCCATAAGCACCGACGCCGAGAGCAACGAACATGTAGCCGAGCTGCGAGCAGGTCGAGTAAGCGATGACACGCTTGATGTCGTTCTGCACGAGGCCAACGGTTGCTGCGAAGAAGGCCGTGATCGCACCGATCGTCGTTACGAAGACGAGCGCATCCGGCGAAAGCTCAAACAGCGGCGACATGCGGGCGACGAGGAAGACGCCTGCGGTAACCATCGTTGCAGCATGGATGAGTGCCGACACCGGTGTCGGGCCTTCCATGGCATCCGGCAGCCAGGTGTGCAGCAGGAACTGTGCCGACTTACCCATCGCGCCCATGAAGAGCAGCAGGCAGGCGCCGGTCAGTGCGTGTGCCTTGTCGAGGTGCATGCCGAAGAGGTTGAGAACGACCTCTCCGCCCTCACCGCCGGCTTCGCCCGGGGCAAAGCTCGCAGCGTTCGCAAAGATGGTGTCGAGGTTGATCGCGCCGAAGAGCACGAACAGGCTCGCAATGCCGAGGATGAAGCCAAAGTCGCCGACGCGGTTGACCACGAACGCCTTGATCGCAGCGGCGTTTGCCGACGGCTTCTTGAACCAGAAGCCGATGAGCAGATAGGACGCCAGACCAACGCCTTCCCAGCCGAAGAACATCTGGGCCAGATTGTCGGCCGTCACCAGCATCAGCATGGCGAAGGTGAAGAGCGAGAGATAGGCGAAGAAACGCGGACGATGCGGATCATGATGCATGTATCCGATCGAATAGACGTGCACCAGGGTCGAGACCGTGTTGACGACGATCAGCATGACGGAGGTGAGCGTATCGACGCGTAGCGACCAGGATACGTCGATGCCGCCGGACTGGATCCAGCGCAGCACTTCGACCTTGATCGGGCCGCCTTCGTGGTGGCCCATGCCGATGGTCATGAAGACATACCACGACAGCACCGCAGCGATGATCATCAGGCCGCAGGTAACGTATTCCGATGCCTTGGCGCCGATCGCGCGGCCGAAGAGGCCTGCGATGATCGCGCCAATCAGGGGAAGAAAGACGATAGCCTTATATAAAAACATAGCCTTATCAGCCCTTCATCATATTGACGTCTTCAACGCCGATCGAGCCGCGGTTGCGGTAG
This sequence comes from Rhizobium sp. RHZ02, assembly GCF_014851575.1. Taxonomy (NCBI): domain Bacteria; kingdom Pseudomonadati; phylum Pseudomonadota; class Alphaproteobacteria; order Hyphomicrobiales; family Rhizobiaceae; genus Rhizobium; species Rhizobium sp. RHZ02. The sequence goes on along the minus strand of NZ_JACUZX010000010.1, from coordinate 69,469 downwards.
AAGACGACGAGAATTGCAAGACCGATAGCCGCTTCAGCCGCAGCAACGGTCAGAATGAACAATGCGAAAACCTGGCCGACGATGTCGTTCAGGAACGACGAGAAGGCGACCATGTTGATGTTGACCGCAAGCAGAATGAGCTCGATCGACATCAGGATAACGATGATGTTCTTCCGGTTCAGGAAGATACCGAAGACGCCGAGCGTGAAGAGGATGGCGCTGACCGTCAGGTAATGGGAAAGTCCGATGACCATTGTATTTGTTCCTTAAGCTCGCGCCTGCTTCAAACGCCCTGTCCCGGCTTCACCTTGACCACCTCGACGGCGGTCTTAGGATTGCGGGCAACCTGATTGGCGATATTCTGTCGCTTGATGTTCTGGCGATGCTTGAGCGTCAGCACGATCGCACCGATCATTGCGACGAGCAGCACCAGACCAGCGATCTGGAAGAAGTAGACGTAATTCGTATAGAGCACGTCGCCGAGTGCGGCGGTGTTGGTGCGCTCTGTCAGCGCCGGGATCGGCATTGCCACCGACTTGGCGATTTCCGGCGAGATTACGCTACCACCCACAACGACGATCAGCTCAGCCGCGAGGATCAGGCCGATGATCGCACCGATCGGCGCATATTCGAGAACGCCGGCGCGCAACTCCGTGAAGTCGATGTCGAGCATCATGACCACGAAGAGGAAGAGAACGGCCACGGCGCCGACATAAACGACGAGCAGGATCATCGCCAGGAATTCGGCGCCCAGCAGCAGGAAGAGGCCGGCCGCATTGAAGAAAACCAGGATCAGGAAGAGAACCGAATGAACCGGATTCTTCGACCAGATGACCATGAACGCCGACGCTACCGCGACAAAGGCGAAAAGATAGAAAAATAGAGCCTGCAGACCCATGTTGGTGCCTTTTTCATCTTCCCCCGGGCAGCCGGGAGTTTCCCTGCCCGATGAAGCTTCGCGCGGAAAGATCCAGCAAAGCCTCGGTGCATGTTGACCGGAAGCCGCGCAAGGGGCGGCACTCCGGCATTTCAATTCCGATCAACGGTACGGCGCGTCCAGTGCGATGTTGCGCGCGATTTCGCGCTCCCACCGGTCGCCGTTCTCCAGAAGCCGCGCCTTGTCGAAGTAAAGTTCTTCGCGGGTTTCCGTTGCAAATTCGAAATTCGGACCTTCGACGATCGCATCGACAGGGCATGCCTCCTGGCAGAAGCCGCAGTAGATGCACTTCACCATGTCGATGTCGTAACGAACCGTGCGGCGCGTGCCATCGTTGCGGCGGGGGCCGGCTTCGATGGTAATCGCCTGGGCAGGACAGATCGCCTCGCAGAGCTTGCAGGCGATGCAGCGCTCTTCGCCGTTCGGATAACGACGCAGTGCGTGTTCGCCGCGGAAGCGCGGGCTGACCGGTCCCTTCTCGAAGGGGTAATTGATCGTTGCCTTCTGCTTAAAAATGTACCGGAAGGTCAGCCAGAACGCACTGACGAATTCCTTCAGGAACAGCGAGCTGACCGCGTTGGACAAGCCTGCCATCTTCAACCTCCAATATTGCTTGAAACGAGGGCCGGCACGATCATGCCCAACCCGTCAGCTTCAGCACGAATGCAACGATAACGACCATGGCAAGCGACAGCGGAAGGAAGACCTTCCAGCCGAGGCGCATCAGTTGGTCGTAGCGATAGCGCGGGACAAATGCCTTCACCATCGCAAACATGAAGAACACCAGGCACGACTTCAGCGTAAACCAGATGACACCAGGGACCCAGTTCAGGAACCATACGTCGACTGGCGGCAGCCAGCCCCCGAGGAACAGGATCGTCGTCAACGAGCACATCAGAACGATGGCCGCATATTCGCCGAGCATGAACATCATGTAGAGCGAGGAACCGTATTCGACCATGAAGCCGGCGACGAGTTCCGATTCCGCTTCCGGAAGATCGAAAGGTGGGCGGTTCGTTTCGGCAAGCGCGGAAATGAAGAAGACGATGAACATCGGGAACAGCGCCAGCCAATGCCAGTCGAGGAACGACGCCGGGAGACCCAGGCGCGTGCCGAGGCCGGTCTGCTGTGCATGGACGATATCCGTCAGGTTCAGCGAACCTACGCAGAGCAGAACGGTGACGATAACGAAGCCGATGGAGACTTCGTAGGAAACCATCTGTGCCGCGGAGCGGAGTGCGCCAAGGAACGGGTACTTCGAGTTGGAGGCCCAACCGCCCATGATGATGCCGTACACTTCAAGCGATGAAATCGCGAAGATGTAGAGGATACCGACGTTGATGTTGGCGATGACCCAGCCATCCGCCAGCGGCACGACGGCCCAGGTGGACAGAGCCAGCAGCACGGTCACGAGCGGCGCCAGCAGGAAGACTGCCTTGTTGGCGCCAGCCGGGATCACCGGCTCCTTGAAGACGAACTTCAAAAGATCCGCGAAGGACTGGAAAAGGCCCCACGGACCCACCACATTCGGACCACGACGGAGCTGTACTGCTGCCCAGACCTTGCGGTCGGCCAACAGGATGTAGGCGATGAAGACGAGCAGGCAGACGAGGAGAAGAAGCGACTGACCGACCATGAGAAGGCCGGGCAAGACATAAGTTGAAACAAACGAATCCATAGTCCCCTGCCCTTACTCTGCCGCGACTTTGAAGTTGTTGCGGGCCAATGCCGAGCACTCGGCCATCACTGCCGAAGCGCGCGCGATCGGGTTCGTCAAATAGAAGTCTTTGACCGGCGACGCAAACCCGGATTTGTTCATCTTGCCGGCTTTTTTCGCTACTGCGGCAATTTTGGCGCTGTCGCTTTCGGCGATCTCGTCAAGCGCTGCGAAATGCGGGAAGGCCGCATAGAGCCTTGCGCGCAGTTCGCTAAGCGAATCAAACGGAAGCTTCTTGCCGAGCACGTCGGAAAGCGCACGCAGGATCGCCCAGTCTTCGCGGGCGTCGCCCGGTGCGAAGCCAGCGCGATTGCCCATCTGGACGCGACCCTCGGTGTTGACCCAAATGCCGGACTTTTCGGTGTAGGCAGCGGCTGGCAGGATGACGTCGGCATTGTGGGCGCCGTTGTCGCCGTGCGAGCCGATGTAAACAGTCAGCTTTGCCTTCTTGGCCGTGAAATCAAGCTCATCGGCGCCAAGCAGGAAGAGAACGTCCATCGACGACAGCATTTCTGCAGCGTTGACGCCCTTTGCGCCCGGAACGAAGCCGAGATCGAGGCCGCCGACGCGCGATGCCGCGGTGTGGAGCACGGCAAAGCCGTTCCAGCCTTCGACGACCGCGCCCACCGTGCCGGCAAGCTTTGCGGCAGTTGCGAGAACGCCAGCACCATCGGTGCGCGACAGTGCGCCCTGGCCGGTGAGGATCATCGGCTTCTTGGCATCCGTCAGAACCTTCGCGAAAGCGTGGTTGCCGTCGGCGAGGTCCTTCAGCGTATCCGGGCCAGCGCCGAGATATTCATAGTCGTAGCGTAGTTCGCCAGCTTCACCGATCACGCCGATCGGGAAGTTGCCGCGACGCCAGCGCTTGCGAATGCGAGCGTTGAGAACGGCGGCTTCGAAGCGCGGGTTCGCGCCGATGATCAGCAGCGCGTCGGCCTGTTCGATGCCTTCGATCGTCGGATTGAAGATGTAGCTTGCGCGGCCGAGCGACGGATCAAGTGCCGTCCCATCCTGGCGACAGTCGAGGTTCTCGGAACCGAGCGACTTCACGAGTTCCGACAGTGCGTACATTTCTTCGACGGATGCGAGGTCGCCGGCAATCGCGCCGACCTTCTCACCGCTGGTTGCGGCAACGGCGGCCTTGATCGCGCCAAAGGCTTCGCCCCAAGTCGCAGGCTGCAGGCGGCCATCCTTGCGAACGTATGGGCGGTCGATACGCTGCGTCTTCAGGCCGTCCCAGATGTAGCGGCTCTTGTCGGAGATCCACTCTTCATTGATCTGGTCGTTGACGCGCGGCAGCACGCGCATGACTTCACGGCCACGCGTATCGACGCGGATCGCAGAACCGAGGGCGTCCATGACGTCGATCGATTCGGTCTTGTTCAGCTCCCACGGACGGGCCGTGAAGGCGAAGGGCTTGGAGGTCAGCGCACCGACCGGGCAGAGGTCAACGACGTTGCCCTGCAGCTCGGAGGTCATCGCCTGCTCGAGATAGGTGGTGATTTCGGCGTCCTCGCCGCGACCGATCAGGCCGAGTTCGGAGATGCCGGCAACTTCGGTCGTGAAGCGAACGCAGCGCGTGCAGTGAATGCAGCGGTTCATGACCGTCTTGACGAGCGGTCCGATGTACTTGTCTTCGACGGCGCGCTTGTCTTCCTGATAGCGCGAGCTGTCGATACCGAAGGCCATTGCCTGGTCCTGCAGGTCGCATTCGCCGCCCTGGTCGCAGATCGGGCAATCGAGCGGATGGTTGATCAGCAGGAACTCCATCACGCCTTCGCGGGCCTTTTTGACCATCGGCGTGTTGGTGAAGACCTCAGGAAGTTCGCCATTCGGGCCGCCGCGGATATCGCGCACGCCCATGGCGCAAGATGCCTGCGGCTTCGGCGGACCACCCTTTACCTCAACGAGGCACATGCGGCAGTTGCCGGCAACCGAAAGGCGCTCATGGAAGCAGAAGCGCGGAACTTCAGCACCGGCTTCCTCACACGCCTGAATGAGGGTGTAATGATCCGGAACCTCGATCTCGTTGCCGTCAATCTTCAGTTTTGCCATCGTCACTCAGTCCTGTTTTCCGTTTGCCGGATGGCGGCAAACAAACCCACTTTGCAACAGTTTCGCTGCCAGGCCGGATTCTTATCCCGTTGGCATCGGTGTCGCTCAAATTCTCCGCCAATCCCGAGACCCGGGATCAGCCTCGGGCCTCAATAGTGTCGGGCCCCTGCCCTTTCACTCTTCAGCCTTGACCTTGCTCCGGCCTATTCGGCCGAAAATTCACTTCCGCTTTCGCCCCTTGGCGACCAGGGCCTTGGCTTGGCCCACCCAACCATCACGAGCGATCCGCCCATCAAACCCAAGCTCTGCGTCGATCCGCGCCGCGTCCTCGTCCGACCAGCCGGCGATGACGGCAAAGGAGCGAATACCCTTGCTATTCAACACCTGCTCGATCTTCGGACCGATGCCGGAAATCTGCTTCAGATCGTCAGCCCTGCGAGCGCGCGAAGCGGGCTTGGCCGCGGGCTTTGCGACCGGCTCTGCTGGAACGACAGACAGCTTGACCTTCTCTGCAGCTTTCCTGGCAGGCGCCGGACGAACGTTCTCCGGCCGGATCTCGACCTGCGGCTTACCTTCGTCGGGCGGCGTTTCGTGGAGAACTGCTGCAAGCTTGCTCGTTGCATCGAGCGCCCCCTGCAGCGCGCCGAAAAAAGCGCCCGCCATCTGCGTCGAAAAGCCGAAGCCGATCGCCGTGGCCGCCGCCATTGCCGCAGCCGGGTTGACCATCACAGGCGGCACCGGAAGCGCGCGGGCGTTCTCCAGCATCTCGGCAGCAAGACGGCCGAAGTCGGCCGAGAAATCAGCCGCTCCTTCCTTGCCTATGCTGTCGGACGCCTTCGTCATCAGCTTACTCTGCCGCCTCGAGAACCGCACCGTGATCCAGTGCGCTTGCGGTATACTGGTCGATGCGCGCTTCGATCTCATGACGGAAGTTGCGGATCAGACCCTGCACCGGCCATGCGGCCGCATCGCCGAGCGCACAGATGGTATGGCCCTCGATCTGCTTGGTGACCTGGAACAGCATGTCGATTTCGCGCTTCTGGGCATTGCCCTTGGCCATGCGCTCCATCACGCGCCACATCCAGCCGGTGCCTTCGCGGCACGGCGTGCACTGGCCGCAGCTCTCGTGCTTGAAGAAGGCCGAGATGCGGGCGATAGCCTTGATGACGTCGGTGGACTTGTCCATGACGATCGCAGCCGCGGTACCGAAGGACGAGCCGACAGCGCGCAGGCCGTCGAAATCCATCGGGCAGTCGATGATGTCCTTGGCCGGAACGATCGGGCACGATGCGCCGCCCGGAATAACCGCGAGCAGGTTATCCCAACCGCCGCGGATGCCGCCGGCATGGCGATCGACCAGCTCACGGAACGTGATGCCCATTTCTTCTTCGACCGTGCACGGCTTGTTGACGTGGCCGGAAAGCATGAACAGCTTGGTGCCGACGTTGTTCGGGCGACCGATCGACGAAAACCAGCCAGCGCCACGACGCAGGATGGTCGGAGCAACGGCGATCGACTCGACGTTGTTGACCGTCGTCGGGCAACCGTAGAGACCCATGTTTGCCGGGAACGGCGGCTTCAGGCGCGGCTGACCCTTCTTGCCTTCCAGGCTTTCGAGCAGCGCGGTTTCTTCGCCGCAGATGTAGGCGCCAGCACCGTGATGGACGAAGATGTCCATGTCCCAGCCCAGCTTGTTGTTCTTGCCGAGCAGGCCGTAGTCATAGCACTCGTCGATTGCCGCCTGCAGCGCTTCACGCTCGCGGATGTATTCGCCGCGAACGTAGATGTAGGCAGCGTTCGCACCCATAGCGAAACTCGCGATAACGCAGCCTTCGATCAGCGTATGCGGATCGTGGCGCATGATGTCGCGGTCTTTGCAGGTTCCGGGCTCGGACTCGTCGGCATTGACGACGAGGTAGTGCGGACGACCATCGCTTTCCTTCGGCATGAAGGACCACTTGAGCCCGGTCGGGAAGCCTGCGCCGCCACGGCCGCGAAGACCCGAAGCCTTCATCTCGTTGATGATCCAATCGCGACCCTTTTCGAGGATCTGCTTGGTGCCGTCCCAGTGGCCGCGGCTCATCGCGCCCTTCAGAGACTTATCCTTGAGGCCGTAGATGTTGGTAAAGATGCGGTCTTTATCTTGTAACATGCTTCACCCCTTACCGCGGCTTCTTACCGAAGACTTTAATGTATTCGGCTTCGCCGCCCTTGGCGAGCGCCTTGGCCTGCTTGACCCAGTCGTCGCGCTCGATGCGGCCCTTGAAATTCAGGTATCCGTCGACCCATTCGCGCTCAGCCTTCTTCCAGCCCGCGACCTGCGCGAAGGTGAAGATGCCGATCTCATGCAGTGTCGCCTCGATCTTCGGGCCGACGCCGGAGATCATCTTCAGATCGTCAGGCGTCGCGGGCTTCTCGATGCCCGCCGGGCGGTTCTTGTCGCTGAGGGAGGGCTTGCCAGTAGCAGCGGCCTGTGCGGCCGTCGCCGGCGCCGGCTGCTCTTCGACAGCCTTGACGTTCTTCGCGGCCGCCTTCGGCGCGGTGGCCGGCGTCTTCAGCGCAGCATTGGTCTCGGCGTCGGTGCTCTTTGCACGTGCGGCCTCAGACGGGGGAACCGGGGCTGCGTCAACGGTTGCCGTCGCGGCATCCTCGACAGCCTTCTTGGCGGAAACCCTCTTGGCCTTCGGCTCGTCGGCTACGAGCGTCGTCGGACCACCCTCGGGGGAGGAGAAGTGACGATCAATCTGCGGGCCGGGCGTGATGCTGGCGCCATTGCCGGCTTCGAAGGTATCAATGATCTCTTCGAGACGTTCCGGCGTCAGGTCCTCGTAGGTATCCTTGCCGATCATCACCATGGGCGCGTTAACGCAGGCCCCGAGACATTCGACTTCTTCCCAAGAGAGCGTGCCTTCAGCGTTACGTTCGAAGGGGTGATGATGGATCTTGCTCTTGCAAACGGCCATCAGGCTTTCCGAACCGCGCAGCATGCAAGGCGTCGTGCCGCACACCTGGATGTGGGCGCGCGTGCCGACCGGGTTCAGCTGGAACTGCGTGTAGAAAGTCGCAACTTCGAGAACGCGGATATAGGCCATGTCGAGCATGTCGGCGACCTTTTCGATCGCGGCGCGGGTGACCCAACCATCCTGTTCCTGCGCCCGCATCAACAGCGGGATGACCGCGGATTGCTGACGGCCTGCGGGATATTTCTTGATCGTCTTTTCCGCCCAAACCGCGTTCTCGTCATTGAAGGCGAACGCGGCAGGCTGGAATTGATCTTCGGCTAATCGACGAACGGACATTCTTCCTCACGCCTTGTCAGTTTAGGGTCCCACACTGCGATGCCGTCAGAGACTTCATCTCGCAAGCGTAGGCCGACTGGTCTTTTTGCAAAAACACAACGAACTTGCCGCCGTTCGGAACGGCAGCCTTGATTTCATAGCCCTTGGACAAAAGCTCGCCCATGGAGGCTTTTGCTGCAGGCGGCTGCACCTCGCTCTGGCCCAGCTTTGGACCCATTCCCCCAACCTCCTGGGCGAAAGCTCCGGAGGCAGTGAAAAGAGCGATGGTGGCAAGCGGCAGCAGCTTCATCAGCGGTCCACCTCGCCGAACACGATGTCGAGCGAGCCGAGCACGGCCGTCACGTCAGCGAGCATGTGACCCTTGCAGAGGAAGTCCATCGCCTGCAGGTGGGCGTAACCCGGTGCACGGATCTTGCAGCGGTACGGCTTGTTGCTGCCATCGGCGACGACGTACACGCCGAATTCGCCCTTCGGCGCTTCGACGGCCGCGTACACTTCGCCGGCCGGCACGTGATAGCCTTCGGTGTAGAGCTTGAAGTGGTGGATGAGCGCTTCCATCGAACGCTTCATCTCGCCGCGCTTCGGCGGCACGACCTTACCGTCGATCGACGAAACAGGGCCGGTCTTGGCGCTGCCCATCAGGCGCTCGACGCACTGCTTCATGATGCGAACCGACTGGCGCATCTCGATCATGCGGATCAGGTAGCGGTCGTAGCAGTCGCCGTTCTTCCCGATCGGAATGTCGAATTCGAGATCGGAATAGCATTCGTAAGGTTGCGAGCGGCGCAGGTCCCAAGCGGCGCCGGAACCGCGAACCATCACGCCCGAGAAGCCCCATGACCAGGCATCCGCCAGCGACACGACGCCAATATCGACGTTACGCTGCTTGAAGATGCGGTTGTCCGTGAGCAGGCCTTCGATATCGTCGAGGATCTTCAGGAACGGATCGCACCACTTGCCGATATCCTCGACCAGCTCCGGCGGGAGATCCTGATGGACGCCGCCCGGACGGAAATAGGCCGAGTGCATACGGGCGCCGCAGGCGCGCTCATAGAACACCATCAGCTTTTCGCGCTCTTCGAAGCCCCAGACCGGCGGCGTCATCGCGCCGACGTCCATGGCCTGGGTCGTCACGTTCATGATGTGAGACAAGATTCGGCCAATTTCGGAGTACAGAACTCGAATCAGCTGACCGCGAATCGGAATTTCGAGCTTCAGCATCTTTTCGACAGCGAGCGCGAAAGCGTGTTCCTGATTCATCGGCGCGACGTAGTCGAGACGGTCGAAATAAGGGACGGCCTGCAGGTAGGTCTTCGTCTCGATCAGCTTCTCGGTGCCGCGGTGCAGCAGGCCGATGTGCGGATCGACGCGCTCGATGATTTCGCCATCGAGTTCGAGCACGAGACGCAGAACACCGTGCGCGGACGGGTGTTCCGGTCCGAAATTGATCGTAAAATTGCGAACGTTATGTTCAGTCATAGCGACGCGCTCCGCGCTTGCAATTGGCATGAGACGGCAAATAAAGAGGCTTCAAGAAATCCGAGCCTCATCTTTACTTCGCCGCCTTCTCGTCTCCCGGCAGCACATATTCGGTGCCTTCCCAAGGGGACATGAAGTCGAAATTGCGGAATTCCTGCTTCAGCTCGACGGGTTCGTAGACGACGCGCTTGGCGGCATCGTCATAACGCACTTCGACGTAGCCAGTCGTCGGGAAGTCCTTGCGCAGCGGATGGCCTTCAAAGCCGTAATCGGTGAGAAGACGGCGCAGGTCGGCATGGCCGGAGAACGGAATGCCGTACATGTCCCAGGCTTCACGCTCGAACCACTCGGCACCCTTGTAAACCGCGGTTGCCGACGGCACGGACTCGCCGTCAGCCACAGCAACCTTGATGCGGATGCGCAGGTTCTGCTTCGGCGACAGTAGGTGATAAACGACATCGAAACGCTCTTCGCGCTGCGGCCAGTCGACACCGCAGATATCGATCATGCTAATAAAGCCGCAACGTGCGTCGTCGCGCAGGAACGTCAGCAGCGCCAGAATCGTTTCCGGCGTAGCAGTTACGTTCAGCTCGTCATAGCTGATGGATGCATCGAGAAAGAGATCACCACGCATCTCCCGGAGATACGAGGACAGTTCGCTCAAGGCTTCACTCATGACAGTCCTCCGCCCTTAGCGCTCAATCGTTCCGGTTCGACGGATCTTCTTCTGCAGAAGCAGCACCCCGTAGAGCAGCGCTTCCGCCGTGGGGGGACAGCCCGGCACGTAGATATCGACAGGAACGACACGGTCGCAGCCACGCACGACCGAATATGAATAATGATAGTAGCCGCCGCCGTTTGCGCAGGAGCCCATCGAAATGACGTAACGCGGCTCAGGCATCTGGTCGTACACCTTGCGGAGCGCAGGCGCCATCTTGTTTGTCAGCGTGCCGGCAACGATCATGACGTCGGACTGGCGCGGCGAGGCGCGCGGAGCAACGCCGAAGCGCTCCATGTCGTAACGCGGACCGGAGACCTGCATCAGGCCTTCAACGGCACAGCAGGCGAGACCGAACTGCATCCACATCAGCGAGCCGGTGCGGGCCCAGGTAATCAGATCGCGGGTCGACGTAACGAGGAAGCCCTTGTCGGCCAACTCATCGTTGATTTCGCCGAAGAAGGCGCTGTCGCTGCCGATCGGCTTGCCCGTTGCGGGATCAATGATGCCTTTCGGGTGCGGCGCGACGAGCGCCTTGTCGCTTGGGGCTACTCCCATTCCAGGGCTCCCTTTTTCCATTCATAGATAAAGCCGATGGTCAGCACGCCGAGGAAGACCATCATGGACCAGAAGCCGAACCAGCCGATCGCGCCGAACGAAACGGCCCACGGAAAGAGGAAGGCCACTTCGAGGTCGAAGATGATGAAGAGGATCGACACCAGATAGAAGCGGATATCGAACTTCATGCGAGCGTCATCGAATGCGTTGAAGCCGCACTCGAAGGCCGAAAGCTTTTCCGAATCAGGCGCCTTGAAGGCAACGGCAAACGGCGCAATCAGAAGCGCCAGGCCGATCACAAGGGCGATAGCAATGAAGATAGCGATCGGAATATAGGAACTGAGCAGTCCAGTCATCAGGTTCTTCCCTGCTTGCGGGCTGCGCCAGGCGGCGCACCTGGGCAATTGCCCGGCAAGCGAACGTGCGTTGCAACAGAGCCGTGGTTAGCGCAGCCGGGGCCACGGCGCAAGACTTTTAGAGCACCAATTCGACTGTCGAGGCGCGACATTATCAAGCAGATGCAATGATGTCGCGACAAATCCACACAAGTTGATTCAGACTGCATGCCAGCCCGTCGGATATTGCATGGCTAACGGCAAAAGACAAAGTCGCAGCAGAGCGATAACAGCGAAATCGGCGACCACCTAGACGTCAATATAGAGAGGGAGAATGGCGCGAGTGACGGGGCTCGAACCCGCGACCTCCGGCGTGACAGGCCGGCACTCTAACCGACTGAGCTACACCCGCGCATCATGGACAAAAAGACCGGATCAAGCACTATGCAGCGCCTTTCTTGAAATGGCGCGAGTGACGGGGCTCGAACCCGCGACCTCCGGCGTGACAGGCCGGCACTCTAACCGACTGAGCTACACCCGCATTCATTTCAAGCGATCCGGAAGCTTTCGCGTCCGTGTCAAAGCAGCTTCGCCGCTTCGATGAGCGGCTAACTAAGGGGTTCGCATTTGAGTGTCAAGCAGCTTTGGAGACAAAACGATGACAGTCCGCGAATTGTTTTTAGCGAGCCAAGTTCTCCGGGAAAATTCAGAGCATTATTAAAGACGTGCCTTTAGAGCCACGCGGAAATAACCACCTGTCCCTGACGCCCGCCCCGCCTGCCAGCGGTGTCCGGTTTACGCATTTGGCCGTGCCACCACGTTTCTCGCCCAAAGCTGGGGCCGCAAACACTAATTTACCTCGTTTTAATTGAGCTCGGTAGATAACATTCCTCTAAGTTGCTTTGCCGCTTACGCATGATGCGTCAGCGGCGCTTTATCACCCCTGCCTCATGCCCTCGGCAAACCCGATGAAGGCCGCCGAGATTCACAGCATATCTTGCCTACCTCGACGAAAGTGCATCGGGGTCACCGCCCCAGGTGCAATTCGTTGACGATAACGCAGCGTCACGTCGGAGAGCATCTGGTGCAGCCTAACACATCTACGAATCTCGCCTTTCGCGTTGCAACGATTCTGCAGCAACTAGGCATCGAGGGCCTGCCAAGGAATTATGAGCTTATATTCGAGGCGATGACCGGCAACGCGCCTGATCTCGCTCGCGAGATCAGGTCGCTCGGCGCGATAAAGACGCAGGAGGCCCTGGATCGACTTGGCCGCCGGTATCTGCCGCATCATTTCGAGGCCGGTCTGCTTGAAGCACGCTCGAGCCAAGTACAGCAAGAGCTGCAAAGCATCCTGTCCTTGCTCGACGAGGAGAAGTCGGCGCTCTCGCGCTACGGCAGTGTCATCAACCAGGCTGCGCGGATATTCGACAGTAACGATCTAAGCGACAAGGGTGCCCTCACCCATTCGCTCCAATCGGTGAGTTCTGCAACGCACGCACACGCGGCACACAGCGCCATGCTCGCCTCGAAGGTTGTCGAAAAATCGCAGAAGCTCGAAGAGGTGCAGCGGGAGGCGGCCGCCGCGAACGCCGCAAGATTCACCGATCCCGTGACCGGATTGGGCAATCGCCGGGTATTCAACAAGGAGCTCGCGAGAATCTATGAGAAGGCAGGCCTGCCGGACCTGTGTGGAATCGCGTTTGCGGACATCGACAACTACGAGACAATCGCGAGCATTCCGAATCTCATCGAGCCTGTTCTGAAGAAAACGGGTGAATTGATCCGCGCTGTGTTCGGCAAGGAGGATGTTGCCTGCCGATTCGACCGCGGCCGTTTCGGCTTCGTTTTCCGGACCGCCGACGAATCCGAGATCATGCGGCTTGTCGACCGGCTTCGCGATCGCTTGAAGGGAATTTCCGTTGCACACCCGGTAACTGGCAAACAGGCGGCGGTTCTGTCGCTGGCCGTGGGGATATGCATGTCCAAGCAGGCACGCACAGCCGATTCCCTGATGGCCTTTGCCGAACAGGCGCTTGGCATGGCGAAGGCATCGGGCGGAGACAGCGTTTCCGTGCACGGCGTGACCAATGTCGCGACTGTACCCAAGGATTGGCTGATCTATCGTTAGACTTTGCATCGCGGCCAACGGTGTCGCACGTTGTTCGTCCGATAAAGCCTAGCCAAGGTTGCTGAGGGATGGCTATAAGGTCGTTTCGCGGGCCTAAGCCCTAAGACACTGAAGCCATATCCGAGACATCATCATGAAGACACGCGAAGAACGGCAGGCGCAGCGGGCGGGGATGCCGCGCACGCAGTTGAGCGCGCACCATATGGAAAATGCACGGCTGCTGCCGGATCGCGGCGAGCTCTTGTACCGGATCCCGAATGGCGGCGTTGGCGTCGAGGTGGGAGCAGCGTTCGGAGAATACACGGCCGAGATTCTCGAGAAGAACCGGCCCGCGCAGCTTTACCTGATCGACCCCTGGAGCATGGACCGCTACAGTTCGGGGCTCGATCAAATCCACACCCAGTTCAAAGACCAGATCGAGAGCGGGCAACTGCACCTGATGCAGGGAACCTCGCTCGAAAAGCTTGCCGAATTCGAGGACGACTTCCTCGATTGGGCCTACATCGACACGGACCATTCCTTCGAGCTCACCTGGCAGGAACTTCTGCTCTGCGAGAAAAAGGTCAAGCGAACGGGAAGAATTGCCGGGCATGACTTCTGCACCGGCAACACTGTGAAGCCAATCGTCTATGGCGTCGTCGAAGCGGTCACCAAGTTCTGCAAGGACCACGGCTGGCAATTCGAATTCCTGACGGTCGAATCGCACGCGCACTTTTCTTACTGCCTGAAGCGGCTCTGACCGGCTTCAGGCCTTTCCGGCGTATTGCTCGTCGCTGACGTGCTCCATCCAGTCGGCGGCGCTGCCATCAAGTGCTTCCTGAATTGCAATGTGCGTCATCGCGGTATCGGGTGCGGCGCCATGCCAGTGTTTTTCGCCTGGCGCAAACCAGATCGTGTCGCCGGCGCGAATTTCACGAAGAGGGCCGCCTTCGCTCTGCGCGAGACCCTTTCCGGCCGTCACCACAAGGGTCTGCCCTAGAGGATGCGTGTGCCAGGCGGTTCGCGCGCCCGGTTCGAAAGTGACGCTGACCACCCTGACTCGCGCCGGGCTCGGCGCGTCCATCAACGGATCCTGGCGTACCGCTCCCGTGAAATATTCCGCCGGCGCCTTCATTGAGGGCCGCGATCCGCAGGGTTTGATCTCCATCAGATTTTCCTTTCGAAGATGATCTGGCCAGTTGAGCCGACCGTAAGCCAAGCGTCCCCGGCATCCAAGCGATACCTGCTTGATCGCACGTGCTGTCATGTCAACTTCCTCCGCCGCATCACCAGTCGGAGACTTCGGCGCGTCCGACGATAGGCAACTCGCAAATCACTCGCTCAGCTACGCCATTGCGTCGCTTCTCGGAAGAAATGGCGACGACCGCAACACACCGCCCTATCTCCGCTGCAGGCGCTTGCTCCTTGCCTGGGCGACTGCTAGTGGCGAGGCATTTCATCACGCGGAGGATTTCCATGAAACAGCATTCTTTCGGCCACCTGCCCCATACCGTCACGAATATCGGCTTCGGCGCATGGCAGATCGGCGGCGCCTGGGGCGATGTGAGCGAAGCGGACGGTCGCGATGCGTTGAATGCGGCGCTCGATGCCGGTATGACCTTCATCGATACCGCCGACGTTTACGGCGACGGCCGGTCGGAAAAGATCATCGCCGACGTTCTTGCGACCCGTGGCGGAGAACGGCCGATGGTTGCGACAAAGGCAGGTCGCCGGCTCAACCCGCATGTCGCCGATGGCTACACCAAAGCCAACCTCGAAGGCTTCATCGATCGTAGCCTGAAGAACCTGAGGGTCGACAGCCTCGATCTCGTACAATTGCATTGCCCCCCGACCGAAGTGCTTTATCGCCAGGAGGTCTTCGAAGGCCTGAACGAATTGCAGAAAGCCGGCAAGATCATGGGATACGGCGTCAGTGTCGAGAAGGTCGAGGAAGCGCTGAAGGCAATCGAATATCCTGGCGTCGTCAGCATCCAGATCATCTACAACATCTTCCGCCAGCGGCCCGATCACCTGTTCTTCCAGGAGGCTCGACGGAGGAACATCGCCGTCATCGCCCGCGTGCCGCTCGCAAGCGGGCTGCTGTCAGGGAAGATCACCCGCGAGACGAAATTTGCGAGCGACGACCACCGCAATTTCAACCGCCACGGCGAGGCTTTCGATGTCGGCGAGACCTTCGCTGGCGTTCCCTTCGAGGTCGGCCTGCAGGCCGTGGAGGAAGTGCGCAAGCTCGTGCCATCAGGCACGACCATGGCGGCCTTCGCGCTGCGCTGGATCCTGATGAGCGATGCGGTCACTGTCGTCATTCCGGGTGCACGCAACGCCGAACAGGCACGCGCCAACGCTGCTGCAGCAAGCCTCGCGCCGCTCTCACACGAAGTGATGGAGGCCACGCGCGAGATCTACGACCGACTGGTCGCCCCTTACGTCCACCAGCGCTGGTAAGGCAGGCATTGCAAGAAAAATGGCCGGGCATAGACCCGGCCATTCTGTTTCTGGCTCAATCAATCTCAGTTCGTACCGACGAGGTTGACCTCGAAGAACAGAGTTTCACCCGAGGAATCATCCACGCCATCATTGTCCGTGACAGCGTAAGCCTTGCCGGAGGCGTCGAAGGCGAAACCTTCCAGCTTGTCGAGGACGTAGCCGTTGGTGGCAGTCTTCAGCTCCGGAAGGAAGTCGTGGGCTTCCGTCTTCTTGACGAGCGGCAACTCGCCTCCAAGCTTGCCGGGCTTCAGATCCGATACCGCGACCTTGTAGAGCTTCTTCAGCTTGGCTGCGTCACCGACGAGGTTGTCGCGCTCGATGATATAGACGCCGTCGCCCTGAGCGGAAATCTCAGACAGACCAACCCAACCGGCTTCGGACTTGTCCAGCGGATAGCGGACGGCGCCCCACTCCGTGCTCTTCGGGTTGTACGAGACGAGCTTTACGAAACCCTTCTCGTCATCCTTCCATTCGCGCTGAACAGCCATCCACAGGGTGGCATCGTCGCCGGAACCGATGATCGTCACGCCTTCGAAGCCGTAGCGGATTTCGTTGGCGGTCAGTTCGCACGGCAGAGCGATTTCTTCCTTGATCTCGCCCTTCGGGTTTACGTGGTACAGCGCGTGCGGCAAAAGCTTCTCGCTGTTGCCTTCCGAGGCCAGCCAGAACCAGCCCTTCTCGTCGACGGCGATACCCTCGATATCGAGCTTTTGGGCCGGCTGGCCATCGCGCTTGACGGTCAGCGATTCGGTGATGACGGCCGGTTTCTTGGTGGCGTCGATAGTGTAGATCGTCGGCTGCATGCCGAGAACGCTGTCGCTGACGGCAAACAGCTGGCCCGGCTTTTCCGGAACGGCGGCAAGACCCGAAAGTGCTGCAAAGCCGAGCGGATTGCCCTCCTTCTCCGCCGCAACGATCTGCGGATAGGCCATTTCGCCTTCCGCAAGTTGATAGATCATTACGTGGGATCGCGGTCCGCCATCCTTGCCGAGATCGACTTCGTTGGCGGTGGCAAACAGATTGCGCGACGGGACGGCCACGCCACCCTCGGGCGAGACGCCGGACGGAAGGATCTGGACGAGTTGCGGTTCCGCGCCGGTATCCTTGTAGACGCCGACGACCGAAGCGCGCTCCGAAAGCAGGAAGATGTATTTCTGGCCGCCGAAGGTCGCGACCTCCAAGCCTTCCGGCTCAACACCCTTGGCGGAAGAGCGCTTGTCCGGATAGTGGCCGATATTGGCGACAGCGCGTTCGAACGAGGCACCGGATTCGTAAAGTACCTTTCCGGTCTTGTCGAAAATCGTGAAGCCGCGCGAGCCGCCTTGATAGTCGCCTTCGTTCGCAACGACCAGACGGTCGTTGTCCAGCCACTTCACGGCGTCGGGCTCGCGCAACACGCCCTTGAGTTCGCCGGTGAACCTCAGCGCGCCGTCGCGCTTGGTATCGATACCCGCGAGATCGACGCTGCCCGCAGGGAAGTGCGCCTTTACCGTTGCGGTCGCCGCGTCGATAATGACGATCTCGTTGTTTTCCTGCAGGGTCAGGGCGATCTCGTTCTGGTCGTTGAAGGAGACGAATTCCGGCTCCGGATCTTCGGGTGCGATGCCCGCCAGTCCAGTCAGCATCACGTGCTTGATCGAACCGCAATCGACCGCGCCGTTCTTGACCTGGAACACGACAAGGTTGCCTGCCGGCATCTGCGGAATCTTGCCGTCGTTCACCTCTTCGTCACGCTCGTTTTCGATCGCGATCGCGCCGAGCGTCTTGTCCTTGTTGAGTGCGATCGAATCCGGCTGCCCCCCAAGGTCGCATGCGTTCTCGATCTTCTTGGTGGCAACGTCGACGATCGCGAGACGCCCAGAAGGCTTTGCCTTGCTCTTCGACGTATTGACGGCAACGAGCGCCTTTCCGGCGGTTGATGTCACGGATGTCGGCTCGCCGTCCATCATCAGCGCGCCCCCGGCCTTCGGAGCCTTGGCGTCTGAGATATCGACAAAACCAATCGCTCCGAGTGGGCTGTCGCTATAGATCAGCGTCATGCCGTCGTCGGTAGCCGTGATGATTTCCGCCGAAGTGGCCGAGAGCTTGTCTTTCTCCTGTGGCAGGTTGGATGCCACCGGAAAGGTTGCGATACGATTGAAGACGGGCTCTGCGGCGGCCGGAAACGCGGCCGTCGCCAGGAGCGCCGCAACGAGCACTGTCTTGCGCGATACAGTTGTCATGAAATCCCCCATGAGTTCACACAAGGTTTTTCTGGGGGATGGGCATGACACCGGGATGACACCGATGTCATATTTTGAACGCGCTAGCGGGTCTCCCGCTCCTTCTTCATTTCGTTCCGCATGATGAAGAGCGATGCCCCAAGGATCAGCACCGCGCCCAACCACAGATAGCCGGTCGGCGCATAGCCGAAGACCAGCCAGCCGGCGAACACGTTGAGCGGCAGCTTGAGATCGTCGAATGGCTGAATGTAAGCGGCATCGGCTGCCGAATAGGCTAACGTCAGGAAAATACTGCGCCATCACGGTCAGGAGGCCCGCCGCACGGTTGCGGTCGCGGCCCATCGCGCAGGGCCGATATACTCACCAAGGTAGATGCGTGCGCCCATGATGATGAAGAACGGAGACGTCATTACCAGCGCAATCGCCTGCCAGATGGGTACTTGCGCAAGCCCCGCGACCCAGGTCGTTACCCCCAAAGGCAGCCAAGGCGACTCGTACAACATGACGCCAGTGATAACGCGTTCTCATTGCCCCAAGACCGGCGCGCCAGAGAAAGGGCAGCGAGAACACCAGGGCAAAGGCATATTGCCAGAAGGCTGCCGAGGCCGAGAGGAAAGCGAGCTTCATCGTCAGCCATTGCGTGACGATATTGAGGATAGAGAAGGCGATGCCCGCGGCAATCATCCAGGCAGCACCGACCATTGCTCGCGAAGCGGAAAACGTAGGGGAAGTCTGATTCATGTCTTTCTTTCCGAAACCAACACAAATCAGGACGCATGAGCGCGATATGCAGCGAGGGCAGAATCCACCCTCGCCCGCTCCGCTCATTCTCTTTCATCCGGACTGTAACCGTCGGCTCCGGAATTGCACCGGATCTGCTGACCCTCTCGGCACACGACCAAAAGGCGCTCGCGGGCTGGGGCCAAGGCCTTTACCGCCGGTAGGTACTTTCACCCCGCCCTGAGAACGGTCATTTCGTATGACATGCCGCGCGTGCCGACAAGGCCGCGAAAAGCAAAAAGGGTTCGGCCGTGGCCGAACCCTTCGAAACTTGTGCCGCCGGTCTCGTTGCCCGGCCGCCAAGTAAATTCATATCAGCCGTTGACGGCGTCCTTCAGGCCCTTGCCGGGCGTGAACTTCGGCACGTTGCGAGCCGGAATATCGACTTCTGCGCCGGTGGACGGGTTGCGGCCCTTCGTGGCTGCGCGATGGGAGACGGTGAAGCTACCAAAACCAGCGAGGCGAACGTCGCCCTTGCCCTTCAGTTCAGCCTGGACGACTTCGAAAACAGCATCAACCGCGGAAGCAGCGTCGGTCTTCGAGAGTCCTGCCTTTTCGGCAACTGCGGACACGAGTTCATTCTTGTTCATGTTTCCACCCCTTTCTAAATGGTTCGAAACGACTCAAATCTATAAGCCAGGCGCAGAATAGAGTTCATCAGGCCCGCCGCACCCCAAAGAGCCTGCAAATCAAGGAAATGCAAGCACCCGTGTGCCAATTTCACAAAAAAAGGCTGGCGAAAACGCCAGCCTTTTCAGGGTTTTTAAGCAATTGGGCACGAATGTGGCAAACAAAGCTCAGTGAGCTATGGTTGCACCCGTTTCGTCGAGCCCTTCGACCGTCGCGATGACGGGCGTTTCCACCGTGCCATCCCACTCGATTGCTTCCGGTCTGCGGACCAGCGCATGCTTAATCACCTCGCCCATGCGGGACACCGGGATGATCTCCATGTTGTTCTTCACGTTATCCGGAATCTCCGCCAGATCCTTGGCGTTTTCTTCCGGAATCAGCACCTTCTTGATGCCACCGCGAAGCGCTGCGAGCAGCTTTTCCTTGAGGCCGCCGATCGGCAGAACACGACCGCGAAGGGTGATTTCACCCGTCATCGCCACGTTCTTGTCGACCGGGATGCCGGTCATGATTGAGACGATCGCGGTTGCCATGGCAACACCGGCCGACGGACCATCCTTCGGCGTCGCACCTTCCGGTACGTGCACGTGGATGTCGCTCTTGTCGAAGCGCGGAGGCTCGATGCCGAAATCGACGGCGCGCGAGCGGACATAGGATGCCGCTGCGGAAATCGATTCCTTCATGACTTCCTTCAGGTTGCCGGTCACGGTCATGCGACCCTTGCCCGGCATCATGACGCCTTCGATCGTCAGCAGTTCGCCGCCGACTTCCGTCCAGGCCAGGCCCGTTACCACGCCGACCTGATCTTCGCGCTCTGCTTCGCCGTGGCGGAAGCGCGGAACGCCCAGGTAGTCGTCGATGTTTTCGGCCGTCACATGAACGGACTTCGTCTTGCCCTTGATGATCTCGGTGACCGCCTTGCGGGCGAGCTTCATCAATTCGCGTTCGAAGTTACGAACACCAGCTTCGCGGGTGTACTGCTGGCTGATCGCCATCAGGGCATCGTCGCTGACCGAGAATTCATTCGGCTGCAGCGCATGTTCCTTGATGGCCTTCGGCAGCAGGTGCCGCTTGGCGATTTCGCGCTTTTCGTCTTCGGTGTAACCGGCGATACGGATGACTTCCATGCGGTCCATCAAAGGTGCCGGAATGTTCAGCGTATTCGCCGTCGTGATGAACATCACGTCCGACAGGTCGTATTCGACTTCCAGGTAGTGATCCATGAAGGTCGAGTTCTGAGCCGGATCCAGCACCTCGAGCAGAGCCGACGACGGATCGCCACGGAAATCCTGGCCCATCTTGTCGATTTCATCGAGCAGGAAGAGCGGGTTGGACTTCTTCGCCTTCTTCATCGACTGGATGACCTTGCCGGGCATCGAACCGATGTAGGTGCGGCGGTGACCGCGAATTTCAGCTTCGTCACGAACGCCACCGAGAGCCATGCGGACATACTCACGGCCGGTCGCCTTGGCGATCGACTGCGCGAGCGAGGTCTTGCCCACGCCCGGAGGACCAACGAGGCACAGGATCGGACCCTTGATCTTGGTCGCGCGGGCCTGGACAGCCAGATACTCGACGATACGCTCCTTGACCTTATCGAGACCGAAGTGATCGGCTTCGAGGATCTTCTCGGCGTTGTTGAGATCCGACTTGATCTTCGACTTCTTGCCCCACGGAATTCCGAGCAGCCAGTCGAGATAGTTGCGGACAACAGTCGCCTCAGCCGACATCGGGCTCATCTGCCGCAGCTTCTTCAGCTCGGCGTCAGCCTTTTCCTTGGCTTCCTTCGAAAGCTTGGTCTTGGCGATGCGCTCTTCCAGTTCGGCCATCTCGTCGCGGCCTTCCTCGCCGTCGCCAAGCTCCTTCTGGATCGCCTTCATCTGTTCGTTCAGGTAGTACTCGCGCTGGGTCTTCTCCATCTGGCGCTTGACGCGCGAGCGGATGCGCTTTTCGACCTGAAGGACCGAGATCTCGCCTTCCATGAAGCCGAGCGCCTTTTCGAGGCGTGCCTTGACACTGGTGGTTTCCAGCATCTCCTGCTTCTCGGTGATCTTGATCGACAGGTGCGAGGCAACCGTATCGGCGAGCTTCGAATAGTCGTCGATCTGGCTGGCAGCGCCAACGACCTCGGGCGAGATCTTCTTGTTGAGCTTTACGTAGCTCTCGAACTCGGAAACGACCGAGCGGCTGAGCGCTTCAAGCTCGACCGGATCGTCATGCGGTTCTTCGAGAACGTGACCAAGGGCTTCGTAAAAGTCCTCACGATCCGTGTAAGCTTCGATCTCGGCGCGGGCGCGACCTTCGACCAGAACCTTGACGGTGCCATCAGGCAGCTTCAGCAGCTGCAATACGTTGGCGACTGTACCGACATTGTGAATGGCAGACGGTTCCGGATCGTCATCGCTCGCATTGATCTGCGTGACGAGCATGATCTGCTTGTCCGATCCCATGACCTCCTCGAGCGCACGGATCGATTTCTCTCGGCCGACAAACAAGGGCACGATCATATGCGGGAAGACGACGATGTCGCGCAGGGGCAAAACCGGATATGCTGTGCTCGCAACTGACGTTTTCTTCGTCATTTTATTTCCTTTCCATCGTCCCGTTGCCGGGCTCTTCTGGCGCGGCCACTAGAACCGGGCCGCACTCCACTTGAGACAACAAGTGGAGGTTCTGATTATGCTTTTCAAGCTGCGCCATGGCCGGTGTCCCCCTGGACATGACAGCTATGCTACAACGGAATACCTTCATTCTGGAGCGCCGTGCCAAGTCAGCGGCTACCACTTCCGAAGCGGCTAAAACACAAGACCGAAACACACCAACGGAATCATTCCATAATTGCCAAGGGCGGGGGAATCCGCAACGGCAACAGAAGTGGTTTCAGACCTCTTTAGCAAGATTTATCAGGGTCGTGCACTGATTTTGAAATAGAAAGGGGCCCGCCAACGGCAAGCCCCTCAAATTCACAGTTCGTATCGTAAAGATATCTCTAAGGTCACGCGGAAGCGTTGGCCTTCTCATCTTGACGATCGGCGTAGATGTAAAGCGGACGGGCGGAGCCGCGTGCCACTTCCTCGGAGATGACGACTTCGCGTACGCCTTCCAGCGCCGGCAGTTCGAACATCGTGTCGAGGAGGATCTTTTCCATAATCGAACGAAGGCCGCGGGCACCGGTCTTGCGAATGATCGCCTTGCGGGCGATCTCGCGGAGAGCGTCCTCGTGGAAGGTGAGTTCCACGTCTTCCATCTCGAACAGGCGCTGGTACTGCTTGATCAGTGCGTTCTTCGGCTCCGACAGGATCTGGATCAGTGCATCCTCATCGAGATCCTCGAGCGTCGCCAGGACAGGCAGACGGCCGATGAATTCCGGGATGAGGCCGAACTTGACCAGATCTTCCGGCTCCAGTTCGCGCAGGACTTCGCCGACACGACGGTCGTCCGGGGCCTTAACCGTTGCACCGAAGCCGATCGAGGTCTTCTCGCCGCGAGCCGAGATGATCTTGTCGAGACCGGCGAATGCGCCACCGCAGATGAACAGGATGTTCGTGGTGTCGACCTGCAGGAATTCCTGCTGCGGATGCTTGCGGCCGCCCTGCGGGGGCACCGAGGCAACCGTGCCTTCCATGATCTTCAGAAGCGCCTGCTGCACGCCCTCGCCCGATACGTCGCGGGTGATCGACGGGTTGTCGGACTTGCGGGAGATCTTGTCGACTTCGTCGATGTAGACGATGCCGCGCTGGGCGCGCTCGACATTGTAGTCGGCAGCCTGCAGCAGCTTCAGGATGATGTTTTCGACGTCTTCACCGACATAACCGGCTTCCGTCAGCGTCGTCGCATCGGCCATCGTGAACGGAACGTCGATGATGCGGGCGAGCGTCTGGGCAAGATAGGTCTTGCCGCAACCGGTCGGTCCGACCAGCATGATGTTCGACTTCGCCAACTCGACTTCGCCGTTCTTGGAGGCGTGTGCGAGGCGCTTGTAGTGGTTGTGAACGGCAACCGACAGGATCTTCTTCGCCTGGCGCTGGCCGATGACATATTCATCGAGGACCTTGATGATGTCCTGAGGCGTGGGAACGCCGTCACGGGACTTGACCATCGAGGATTTGTTTTCCTCGCGGATGATGTCCATGCACAATTCGACGCATTCATCGCAGATGAAAACGGTCGGTCCGGCTATAAGCTTCCGGACTTCGTGCTGGCTCTTTCCGCAGAACGAACAATAGAGGGTGTTTTTGGAGTCGCCGCCGTTGCTGCCGCTGACCTTGCTCATATCACTTTCCTTCCAGCACGCCGCATTTCAAGGTGAAATAACGGTCCACTCATTGGCCTGCTCCACGCTTGGAGCCCCAGCCGGCCAAGGCCGTTTAAGGGGTACGAACCGGTCCAAACTAAGCTGTCCTGGCGCCGGCGGCAACGAACTCCCCTTCGACTGCCGATGCTATGTCATAAAAATTCAACATAGCATTAATACTTGAGATTGCCGCACCCGCCACCGGGTTTCTTCCCTTGTTCGATCACAAATGAGATAGAACTGTGGCGGATACAACACCATTCCTACTTCTCACTAGGCGGCATCACCTTCCATCTCGACGCGAGATGTCAGGACCTTGTCGATGACACCCCAGGTCTGAGCCTCGTCCGCATCCATGAAGTGGTCGCGGTCAAGGGTCTTTTCAACTTCCTCGTAGGTGCGGCCTGTATGCTTGACGTAAACTTCGTTCAGGCGGCGCTTCATCTTGAGAATATCGCGGGCGTGACGCTCGATGTCAGATGCCTGACCCTGGAAGCCGCCTGATGGCTGATGCACCATAATGCGGGAATTCGGGGTGGCAAAGCGCATGTCCTTGTGGCCGGCAGCAAGCAGCAGCGAGCCCATGGACGCAGCCTGGCCGATGCAGAGCGTCGAGACGGCTGGCTTGATGAACTGCATCGTGTCGTAGATCGCCATGCCGGCAGTCACAACGCCGCCTGGAGAATTGATGTAGAGCGCAATTTCCTTCTTCGGGTTTTCGGCCTCGAGGAAGAGGAGCTGGGCGCAGACGAGCGTCGCCATGTGATCCTCGACAGGCCCGGTCAGGAAGATGATGCGTTCCTTGAGCAGGCGCGAATAGATGTCGTAGGAGCGTTCACCGCGATTGGTCTGTTCCACGACCATCGGCACGAGGGCCATAGCGGTATCGACTGGGTTTCTCATGTGCGTCCTTTGTCAACGTCTGCCGGCTATGGCCGGGAATCAAAGAAAATGCCTATCCCTACATAGAGCTTCCCTGCCCTCCTCTTCAAGACGCGCCGATGGATAACGTGAAGAGGGACCGGAGCAAGGCGAACAACTTTTCGCCCGATGTACGCTGATTCCGACGAAATAGATTCGAGGAACGGGCTACGATCGCGCTGTCGCACAGCTTTTGTCGGCATCAGGATAAACGAATTCTGAATCCGCCCGCAACTGCCCTTCATTCACAGAAAGGAAAGCCTAAAGACAACTCCGCACAAAAATGCAGTGGCGCGCAAGCACAATTAATGAAGTTGCCAGTTTTTTCCGAAAGGATACGCGCAATACAAGGGGTACTGCCGTGTTCAATGTTACGACTGGATTAGCCATTTGGTGCTCCGAAGCCATGACGCTCGCGCTGGTAGCGTTCATGGCCTGGCGCCACAATGTCCGAAACAAGGCCTATTTCTATTGGGGAACGGGCTTTCTCCTTAGCGGCGTGGGTTTCGCAATGGCGGCCCTGCGCGGGCAGATACCCGCCATCCTTTCCATCGAGATCGCCAACACGATCGCACTATCTGGGCAGAGCGCGTGGGTTGCCGGGTACCTCGCGCTTGATCGTCGCAAGCTCGAATGGTGGGCATTGCTGCCACCGCTCGTCTGGCTGGGCGGCGTCTTCCTGCCGTGGGTCAACGACGACTACACCAATCGCGTCATTCTCTACAATCTAGCCTCAGCCACCGGCGCGACGGCACTCGCGATGGCAGTCTGCATGGCAGGCAAGCGCAACGAGGGCTCGAGAGGCAAACTCGGCGCCATCTTCGTGGTCCAGGGCGTCCTGTGCTTCGGTACTGCGCTGGCAATGGCAATCCTCGGCCCCACTGATGCGGAAGCTGTCAACTTCGCGGGCAGCGCCGCGATGGCAACGGGCTTCCTGCTCATCCTGGCGTGCGCTCTCACCTGCCTCGTCATCATGGAGCGCTCGGAGAAGCATCTTCGCATGCTCAGCCTCACCGATTCTCTGACTGGCGTCTTGAACCGACGCGGCCTCTTCGGACGCTTCGATGCCATCCGGGAACGTGCATTCAACAGTAACCGTCAGGTCGCCGTGTTGCTTTTCGACCTCGACCACTTCAAGCGCGTCAACGACCGGTTCGGCCATCAGGCCGGCGACGTCGTGCTGACAGTGTTTGCCCGATTGGCCAATCAATTCGTGCCGGATGGAGCTTTCGGCCGCATGGGGGGCGAGGAGTTTGCAGCCTTCACGACCGTCGCCGACCAGACAGAAGCTGAAGCGCTGGCAGAGACGATCCGGGCGGAGTTTTGCCGTGTGCCCGTGAGCACCGGCGACGCGATCGTCCCGGCAACATTCAGCACCGGCGTTGCCCTTGCCTCAGCCATCGAGGCAAACATGGACAAGCTCGTATCGGCAGCCGATCGGGCGCTCTATGCCGCAAAGGCAGCCGGCCGCAACTGCACCGTCATCTTCGGTGAAGCCGAAGCCGCGGCACCACTGCCTCCGCAGCCGGATCAAACAAGTGGCGAACTGGTTCCAACACTCGACGACCAAATCCACGCGCTCCGCCGCGTTGGATCGCTGTCGAGAGGCTGACCCTATCTTTTCGAGGCTTGGCAAATCCGCTAAGCCTCGAAGCATGATGATCCCACCATTTCTTTCCATCGATCCCGCCACACGCCACGTCTCGCTGGACGCAAGCAATCCTGCCTTTTACAGCGATCCGAACAGCGTCTACGCGGCTCTGCACGCGCATTGCCCCACATTCTATTGGGAGCAGCAGAAGCAGTGGTTCTTCACAGGCTATGACCATGTGAACGGCCTGCTGCGCGATCGCCGCTTCGGCCGCCAGATCCAGCACATCGCAAGCCGTGAAGAACTCGGCCTTCCCGAACCGGAACAGCACGTGGCGAATTTCGATCTCGCGGAACGATACTCGCTGCTTGAACTGGAGCCGCCTGAGCACACGCGTCTGCGAACGCTCGTCAACCGCGCCTTCGTGTCTCGTCACGTTGAGAAGATGAAGTCGGAAATCGCCGAGCTTGCCAACAAGCTCATCGACGGCTTCGGGAAAAACAACGAAGTCGAGCTGCTTTCGGCGTTTGCCGACATCATTCCGGTGACGATGATTGCCCGCATGATCGGCATTCCGGAGGAAATGGGACCGCAACTCCTGGAGTGGTCGCATGCCTACATCCGCATGTATCTCTTCGGCCGAACCCGCGAGGACGAGGATGGCGCCGAACGGGCCGCGAAGGCGTTCTCGGACTATGTAAAGACGGTCATTGCCGAGCGTCGCGCCAACCCGCGGGACGACCTTCTGACGCACATGATCCACACCGAACACAAGGGCCAGTATCTCACAGAGGACGAGCTCGTTTCGACGACGATCGTATTGCTCAATGCCGGTCACGAGGCGACGGTGCACCAGATCGGCAACTCGGTGCGCATCATTCTGGACAGCGGACGCGATCCGGCCGACCTTTTTAAGGACGAAGCCACCACCGAGCGAACCGTCGAAGAGTCCCTGCGTATTTGCGCACCGGTCCACATCTTCCAGCGCTGGGCGCTGGAGCCCGTCGAGATCGACGGCATTTCGTTCAAGCGCGGCGACAAGGTGAGCCTCATTCTGGCGGCAGCCAATCTCGACCCGACAAGATTCAGTGATCCGCTGACGTTCAAGCCTGACCGCAATGAGGCCGCCAACGTGTCCTTTGGCGCGGGTATCCACTTCTGCATCGGGGCGCCGTTGGCTCGGCTCGAACTGAACGTCGTCCTGCCAATTCTCTTCGAGAGACTACCTGGGCTCAGGCTTGCCCGTACACCTGTTGTGAAGGACGTCTATCACTTCCACGGATTGGATCGGCTGGATCTCGCCTGGTAGGCACCAATGGAAAGGGTCCGCGTTCCGGAGAACGCGGACCTCTCTGTCATGCTTCCAACACCTTACGGTTAGGCGTTATTCCGCGGCCTGCAGAGCCGGCACACCGTCGACCGGTTCCGGAGGCAACCTGCCGGCCATGGCCGCAGCAAACCTCGTCTGATCAAGTTCATTTTCCCAGCGGGCGACGACGACCGTCGCGACCGCGTTGCCGACAAAGTTGGTCAGCGCGCGGCATTCCGACATGAAGCGGTCGATACCGAGGATTAGCGCCATACCTGCCACTGGAACCGAGGGCACTACCGAGAGCGTTGCGGCAAGCGTAATGAAGCCGGCACCGGTGATGCCGGCAGCGCCCTTGGAGCTCAGCATCGCGACCAGCAGAAGCAGGATCTGGTCTGCCAGCGTCAGCGGGGTATCCGTCGCCTGAGCGATGAAGAGGGCTGCGAGCGTCATATAGATGTTCGTGCCGTCGAGGTTGAAGGAATAGCCGGTCGGAATGACGAGACCGACGACAGAGCGCTTGCAGCCTGCCTGTTCCATCTTGGCCATGAGGCCCGGAAGCGCGGCTTCCGAAGAAGACGTACCGAGCACCAGCAGCAGCTCCTCCTTGATGTAACGGATCAGCGCAAGGATCGAAAACCCGTTGTAGCGGGCAACCGCACCGAGAACGACCAGAACGAAGAGCAGCGATGTCAGATAGAAGGTACCGATCAGCATTGCCAGGTTTGCAATGGAGCCGATGCCGTATTTGCCGATGGTGAACGCCATGGCGCCGAAAGCGCCGATCGGAGCTGCCTTCATCAGGACCGCCACCAGCTTGAAGACCGGCACCGTCAGTGACTGCAGGAAGTCAGCGACCGGCCGACCGCGATCGCCGACCATGGCAAGCGCGATACCGAACAGGACGGAGAAGAACAGCACCTGAAGAATGTCGCCGTCGGCAAAAGCACCAACGATCGTGTTCGGGATAATGTTCATCAGGAAGCCCGTGACGGTCGAGTCATGAGCCTTTTCCGCGTAGCTTGCGACGGCCTTGGTATCCAGCGTCGCCGGATCGATATGCATGCCGGCGCCCGGCTGTATCACGTTGGCCACCAGCAGGCCGACAGCCAATGCCAGCGTCGAAAAGACGAGGAAGTACAGCATCGCCTTGCCGGCAACGCGTCCAACCTTCTGCAGGTCCGACATGCCGGCGATGCCGGTTGCAACGGTCAAGAAGATGACGGGGGCGATGATCATTTTGACGAGCTTGATGAAAGCGTCGCCGAGCGGCTTCAGAGCCGTGCCGATATCGGGATAGAAATGACCGAGCAGGATGCCAGCACAGATGGCGGCAAGAACCTGCACGTAGAGAAGCCGATAGAAGGGAACCTTGCCGCGCGGCTGCGCGACTGGAAGTGCTGCACCCATGATGTCCTCCATGTGCCCCAAAACCAACGGTGGCCTCCCGGGGCGATTGCGTTACCAATTCAACAGCCACGCGGCTGTTTGCGGAGGTTTTGCAACATGCGTGCCAAGTTGCGACACCGCTATTAAGATATTGATTTCGCAACAGTCTATTGTTCGTCCGCGCCGTAAAGCAAAAGAGATGAGCGCATTTTCGCACAAATTGATTTGACGTGAGTGCGGAATTACGCACAGAGTGAACAATGCTTCAATCCTCTTCGAGATCGGATTTCGGTTCCTTCCACCGTGCCAGCCGGCGGGTACGGCGAACGTGGATCCTCTTTGCTTCGGTTTCGGCAGCGCTGATCCTTGCCACGCTGTTCGGCGCGACCGTCTATGGGCGTCGCGCCGCCATCGATACGATTGTGAGCCAGAGCCGGACCGATGCGAGCCTGAAGGTGGCGCTGCTCAACGCCGTTCTGGAGAGGCCACGCGCCCTGCCCCTGCTTCTTGCCGAGGACCAGCAGGTTCTCGATGGCCTCTCGTCCAAAAGCAGCGATGCAATCGACATCTTGAACCGGAAGCTGGAGCGACTTGTCACGGGAACGCAGGCCGCGGTGCTCTACGTCATTGGTCCCAACGGTATCGCTGTCTCCTCGAGCAACTGGCGGGAGCCCATCAGCTTCGTCGGCAACGACTACGCCTTCCGCGATTACTTCCGAAAGGCGATGGATGAAGGAACCGCCGAGCATTTTGCCCTAGGCAGTGTCAGCAAGCGCCCTGGCCTCTACATTTCGCGCCGCGTCGGCAGTGCGGCGGCGCCCCTTGGCGTCGTGGTCGTCAAGCTCGAGTTCGACCAGCTTGAGAGCGATTGGCGCGATACGCATCGTCCTGTTTATGTCACCGACAATCGCGGCGTTGTTCTGATCACCAGTATCCCCTCCTGGCGTTTTATGATCAACGGTCCGGTGCCTGAGGCTGAGCTTGCCGCCATCCGCAACAGCCAACAGTTCGGCGATGCGCCGTTGGCGAAATTGCCTATCATGCGGCCCCGGCCAATCGATGCCGAGGCCTCGCTTGTTTCCGCCGTTCTTCCCGGCAGTGGCGAAGGCGAATATTTGCGCCTAGCAACGCCAGTTCCCACCACCCCATGGCATCTCGAGTATCTGGTACCGACCGATGCCCCGGTCGCCGCGTCCGTTCGAGAAATGCGCCTACTGTCGCTTGCCGTCCTTCTGCCCATTCTCGCCATCGCAGCGTTTCTCCTATGGAGGCGCCAGGCGGCCGCGACCAAGATCGCGGAAGAACAAGCCATGCGCGAGGAGCTGGAGCGAAGGGTCGTCGAGCGAACCGACGATCTCAGCAGGGCGCGCGACCGTCTGCAGGCCGAAATCTCCGATCACAGGGAAACCGAAGCAAGGCTGCAGGTCGTGCAGCAGGAACTGGTGCAGGCGAACCGGCTCGCGATCCTCGGCCAGGTGGCGGCGGGCGTGGCCCACGAGATCAACCAGCCGGTCGCGACCATACGCGCCTATGCAGACAACGCCCGCGTCTTTCTGGAACGCCGGCAGACGAATCAGGTGGACGAAAACCTGGAGGCGATTGCCGGCCTCACCGAACGGATCGGAGCGATTACCGACGAGTTGAAGGCATTTGCGCGCAAGGGCCGCGTGGCGCCGGAGCCCGTGGAATTGCTGAGTGTTATTGATGGAGCGGTTGTTCTGCTGAAAAGCCGCTTTGCCGGACAACTGGAAGCACTCGATATTCGGCCGCCTCCAGCGAGGCTATGCGTACTCGGCAACCGGATCCGGCTTGAACAGATCCTGATCAACCTGTTCCAGAATGCTTTGGAGGCCCTTGACGGGCGAGCCGACGCGAAGGTCGACGTCTCGGTGACAGAGACGGGCGACGAAGTTGCAATCAAGGTCGCCGACAACGGCCCGGGGATTTCGCCTGACATCCTGAAGTCGCTCTTCACGCCGTTCAATACGTCCAAGGAAAGAGGTTTGGGTCTCGGCCTCGTCATTTCCAAGGACATCGTGGCCGACTATGGCGGCCGCATCGACGTGACGAGCGATGCGAACGGAACCTGCTTTACGGTGCACCTGCGGAAGGCCATGGCATGACCGATGTAACGCCGATTTTTCTCATCGATGACGACAAGGACCTGCTGCGGGCAACGAAGCAGACGCTTGAGCTCGCCGGCTTTTCCGTTTCGGCTTTTTCCGACGCGGGGGAAGCACTGGCGGCATTGAGCCCGGAATTCGCAGGCGTCGTAGTTTCCGATATCCGGATGCCTGGGATCGATGGCCTGCAGCTCTTCGGTCGCGTGCGACAACGGGACGAGGATCTGCCGGTCATCCTGGTTACAGGACATGGCGATATTCCGATGGCGGTGAAAGCCATGCAGGACGGAGTCTATGATTTCATCACCAAGCCGTTCGCGACAGACCGGCTCATCCAGAGCGTGCGGCGCGCCGCCGAAAAGCGTCGTCTCGTGATGGAAAACAGGTCTCTGCGCAAGGCGACCGAAGAGGCACGCGACGACCTTCCGCTGATCGGCCAGACGCCGGCGATGGAGCGGCTGCGCCACACCCTGCGACAGATTGCCGACACCGATGTCGACGTTCTCCTGATGGGAGAAACCGGCAGCGGCAAGGAGGTCGTGGCAAGCCTGCTCCACCGCTGGAGTCGACGCGCATCCGGCAATTTCGTCGCACTCAACTGCGGTGCGCTGCCGGAAAGCGTGGTTGAAAGCGAGCTGTTCGGTCATGAGCCCGGCGCCTTCACCGGCGCGCAGAAAAAGCGCATCGGTCGCATCGAGCATGCGAGCGGCGGAACGCTTTTTCTCGACGAGATCGAGAGCATGCCGCCGGCAACCCAGGTGCAGATGCTGCGTGTGCTCGAGATGCGCGAGGTTACGCCGCTTGGCACCAACGAGGTCCGACCGGTCGACCTGCGTGTTGTCGCCGCCTCCAAGATCGATCTCAGTGATCCCCGCCAGCGTGGCGACTTTCGTGAGGATCTTTATTATCGGCTCAATGTCGTGACGATCTCGATCCCGCCACTCAAGGAGCGAAGGGATGACGTTCCGCTGCTTTTCGGCTACTTCGCCGAGCGCGCCGCGAGCCGCTTCAAGCGAGACGTGCCCACGATCCCCTCGTCGATCCATCGCCACCTGCGGGAATACGACTGGCCGGGCAACGTGCGCGAACTGTCACATTTTGCCGAACGGTTCGTGCTCGGCGTCGGGCAGGTCTCGGATCGTGCTCCGGCAGCAGAACCGGAGACGGATGGAGCCTTGTCGCTTCCGGACCGGCTCGAACGCTACGAGGCCCACATCATTCGCGAAGCTCTGAACGCCAATGACGGCGACGTCCGCCGCACGATCGCGGACCTCGGCATTCCCAGGAAGACATTCTACGACAAGCTCCAGCGCCACGGCATCGTCCGCAGCGATTTCGCCTCTTCCGACAGAAGCTAGCCCCTGTGACCGCCGTGCCGATCGGTGACCAGACCTTCGCCTTCCGCCACGCAGTCAAAGGCGGACGACATAATCCTTGCGAGTCGTTTCAACCACTTCCCAGGTTCCCCTAAAGCCGGGCCTGAGGATCATCCGATCGCCTGCGCGAAGATGCACAGCGTCACCACCGTCCTCCGTGACAACAGAGTGGCCCGAAAGCACGTTGAAATATTCCCACTCGTCATAGGCGATCCGCCACTTGCCGGGCGTCGCCTCCCATATGCCGGAATAGAGGCCGCCATCGGCCTCCTCCAAGTTCCAGGTTTTGAACTGCGGGTCGCCGGCCAGTATGCGGTCGGCATCCGGGGCGCCGAACTCCGGTTCGACGCCGTTGATGTCAAAAGTCAGGTAGTTTGCCATTGCCTCAAATCTTCGCCAGCGATTGCTCGAGATCGGCGATGATATCCTTCACGTCCTCGATGCCAACCGAAAGGCGAACGACGTCGGGCCCGGCGCCGGCGGCGATCCTTTGCTCGTCCGTCAATTGCCGGTGCGTGGTCGATGCCGGATGGATCACGAGCGAGCGTGTGTCGCCAATGTTGGCGAGATGCGAGAACAGTTCCAACCCCTCGACCAGCGTCTTGCCGGCCTCGTAGCCGCCCTTGACACCAAAGGTGAAGACGGAGCCGGCGCCCTTCGGCGAATAGCGCTGCTGCAGCGTGTGGTTCGGGTCGTCCTCGAGGCCGGCATAATTCACCCAGGCGACCTTGCTGTGCGCCTTCAACCACCTTGCGACGGCTATCGCGTTATCGCTGTGGCGCTGCATGCGCAGCGGCAACGTCTCGATGCCGGTCAGGATCAGGAATGCATTGAAGGGAGAAATGGCCGGACCGAGATCGCGCAGGCCAAGCACGCGGCAGGCGATGGCAAATGCGAAATTGCCGAATGTCGAATGCAGGACCACGCCGTTATATTCCGGCCGCGGGCTAGACAGCATCGGATAGTTGCCGGACTTCGACCAATCGAAGGTCCCGCCATCGACGATCATGCCGCCCATGGAGTTGCCGTGACCGCCCAGGAACTTCGTCAGTGAATGCACGACGATATCGGCACCGTGTTCGATCGGCCGGATGAGATAGGGGCTCGCCATGGTGTTGTCGACAATCAGAGGCAGGCCATGCTTGTGCGCCACTGCCGCGATCGCAGCGATGTCGACGAAGGTACCGCCGGGGTTTGCGAGGCTCTCGATGAAGATTGCCCGCGTCTTGCCATCGATCTGGCTTTCGAAGCTCGCGGGATCCGCGGGATCCGCCCAGCGAACCTGCCAGCCGTAATTATCGAAGGCATGACCGAACTGGTTGATAGAGCCTCCGTACAGGCGCTTCGCGGCCACGAAATTCTCGCCGGGGCGCATCAGCGTGTGAAAGACAATCACTTGGGCCGCATGGCCGGACGCAACGGCAAGCGCCGCGGTGCCACCTTCGAGTGCCGCGACGCGCTCTTCGAGCACGGCCTGGGTCGGGTTCATGATCCGGGTGTAGATGTTGCCGAACTGCTGCAGACCGAAGAGGGCCGCCGCGTGATCCGAATCGTTAAAGACAAAAGCCGTCGTCTGGTAGATCGGTGTCGCGCGTGCGCCGGTCGTGGGGTCGGGCTGTGCCCCCGCATGAACTGCCAACGTATTGAAACCCGGACCGCTCTTGGCCATGAAATCCTCCCATTCAGCTTGATCGAATGGCGGCGAGCATAGCGAACAACCGCGAAAAGTTAATCGCGTTCTTTTTCAACCCAGGCACGTTATTTGGAAAATCCCAACCACTCAGCCGATGAGGCGGGGATACTCAATTGCCGGGCAGCGATCCATGGCGACCTTGATGCCGGCAGCCTCGGCTCTTGCCGCTGCCGCATCGTCACGTACACCAAGCTGAGACCATATCACCTTCGGCCGCGGGCTCATTGCCAATGCCTCGTCGACAACACCCGACAGAAATTCCGAAGCCCGGAAGACCTCGACCATATCGACCAATACCGGGACATCGGCAAGCCGAGCGTAGACCGTCTGGCCATGGATCTGCTTACCTGCCTGACCGGGATTCACGGGGATAACGTTGTACCCCCGAGACAGCAGATAGCCCATCACGCCATTGCTCGGTCGCGCGGGGTTCGGTGACGCGCCCGTCAGGGCAATCGTCTTCACGGAACGCAGAATACCGAGGATGTAGTCATCCTCATACCTATCGTGATTCAAGGACTTCGCCTCCAATAACAATCGCGTTTACTTCGGGGTTGGTTGAAACCAGGCTGATCGTTTCAGCGTATATAGGAATTAGGACGCAGCAGGAGGATTTTCCCATGAAAAAATTGGTTGTCGCGATCGCCTTCGTCATGGCCGCCTCCCCGGCACTGGCCATTTCGAGATACAATGCGCTCAACATGAGCTGCCAGGCAGCGCGCGCGGCGATCCATAACGAGGGCGCCGTGATCCTTCGGTATCCGTCGAAACGAGTGAGCGGCATGACATTGTTCGACCGCTACATTCGCAACAGCAACTATTGCGACCCCAATCAATATGCTGAATGGACGACCATTCCTACGAAGGACAATCCGAGGTGTCGCGTGCTGAACTGCCAGAATATAGACAACTTAGACGGGATGTTTATCATTCCCGATTATTCGCTGTAAAAGCTTGTTTCTGCTGTCCCAAATCGCGACGCTTTAGCCTCGCGGGCTCAAGCGCGCGCGTCACAAAATTTCGGCTAAGCGATGGATTCCGTGATGGCTTTTGTCACAGTTTTGTGAGAATCTGCGGTGGCAAATCCGTAGCCTCCGTCACCGTTCTATGTATATCCTGTATATGTTCACATATGTTCTTGCATATGTTAGCAACGCCTCATGGTTGAACAGGCGACCATCGAGCAAATACCTCTGGTGTACGTTCCTCTTTTATCGATTTGAGGGCCAGCATCCTCAGGTTGCTTGACGGGCGACCGGGAGCCAGTGTGGTCCGTCCTGTCATCGAACGGGATTGATTTTTACCAAGAGCGGCGTAACAACAATTCCACAATCGCTGTTTTCACACCGCCCGGTGGTCTTTTTGCCAATCCACGTCATTTTGCTCGTTCTATTTGGTGCCCTGTTGCACGCGACATGGAACGCCATGATCAAGGCGGGCACGGACAAATCGCTCGATGCCAGCCTCATTTCGGCAGGCGGTGCCGTGTGCGCTCTTCCCTTCCTGATGTTCCTGCCATTGCCGAACTCGGCCGCATGGCCATTCATCGGCGCTTCCGCTGTTCTCCAGTTCGCGTATTTTCAGCTCGTCGCAGGCGCATATCGCGCAGGCGACATCGGCCTTGTCTATCCGCTGATGCGCGGGTGCGCTCCGCTGCTGATTGCGGGCACCAGCGGTTTCATCCTGAACGAGACACTGTCGACCGGCTCGCTCCTCGGCACGATGACGATCTGCGCCGGTATCCTGACGCTGGCCTTCGAGGCGCGAAAAGGCAGCGGCCACGCGATCAGGCTGGCCCTCGCCAATGCCTGCGTGATTGCGACCTACACCTATGTCGACGGTGTCGGCGCCCGCGTCTCGGGCAATGCCGTCTCCTATACGCTATGGATGTCGCTGCTGCCGCCGGTATTGCTATTCACCTGGGCGATCTCTAAGCGCGGCGCCGTCGCAGTCGCCATGCATGTCCGCTACAACTGGTGGCGCGGCCTGATCGGTGGCGGCGGATCGATCGCGTCCTACGGCCTCGCCCTTTGGGCGATGACCAAGGCCCCGGTGGCAACTGTTGCGGCGCTGCGCGAGACGTCGATCCTCTTCGCCCTGCTGATCTCAGTCATCGTTTTGAAGGAAAAGGCCAGTCCCTGGCGCTATCTCGCCGGCGCAATCATCGCCGCAGGCGGGCTGATCCTGAAACTCGGCTAGCTATTCGCCGGTCCACTGCGGCATGCGCTTGGACAGGAAGGCCCCAATCCCCTCCTCGGCATCGGCGGTCAGCATATTGTCGACCATGACCTGAGCAGCATAGCCGTAGGCTTCCTCGACGGGCATTTCGAGCTGGCGGTAGAATGCCTCCTTGCCGATCTTCAGCGTCAACGGCGATTTGCTTGCAATGACGGACGCGTATTTGGTGACGACCTGCGTCAGATATTGCTTCGGCACGATGCGGTTCACCAGGCCGAAATCCTTCGCGGTCGAGGCGTCGATCGTCTCACCGGTGAGCAACATCTCCATCGCCTGCTTGCGATGCGCCGCGCGGGACACGGCCACCATGGGGGTCGAGCAGAACAGGCCGATATTGACGCCGGGCGTACAGAAGGTTGCCGTATCGGTGCAGATCGCAAGATCGCAGGAGGCGACAAGCTGGCAACCGGCAGCCGTTGCGAGGCCGTCGATCTCGGCGATGACAGGCTTTGGCAAGCGGGTGATTTCGAGCATGAGATCAGCGGCCAGCGCAAAGGTTTCTTCGAAGAATGCCTCGCCGCCGTCCTCATCGGCCCGATGCGCGGTCAATTCCTTGAGGTCGTGGCCGGCAGAGAAGACATTGCCGGTCGATGCGATGATGACCACGCGAACGGCAGCGTCCTCGGCGGCGCTCTGGAGCTCACCGATCAGGGTCTCCATGACGGCGATCGAGAGCGCATTTGCAGGCGGATTGCTGAGCGTCAGCCGCAGGATGCCATCGCTCAATTGCGGGATGACGAGCGCGCCCTCGCCCGCTTTGCTCGGGTCCTTCCGAAAGGATACGACTTCGGCCATGGTCTAACTCCCTGCATTGCTATTTCGTGCTAATTGTTCTGCCACAGGCGACAAGCAATTTCGAGGCAAACTCATGCAGCCGGTCATGACGATCGACGAGCTCCACCGTTTTCTGGATACGGACTTTCCGCAGATCCACACGGGTGGGCGCGTATTTGCGATCACCGAGATCACACCCGGCAGCGTCTCGATGCGGCTGGACCCGAGCGAGAGGCACTTGCGCCCCGGCGGCACCGTCTCCGGACCAGCCCTTTTCACCTTGGCGGATGTGACGGCCTATGCAGCAGTATTGGCGCATATCGGGCCGGTGGCGCTGGCGGTTACCGCCAATCTCAACATCAATTTCCTGCGCCTGCCGAAGCCTAGACCGACGACTTGCACCTGTCGGATTCTCAAGCTTGGCAAGCGGCTCGCCGTCATCGAGGCCTCGATTTTCCAGGAAAGTGCGGACGAGTTGATCGCTCATGCGACGGCGACTTACTCCATTCCGCCGCGCGAAATATGAGGTAACACAATACCACATATATAACATATTGATTTTACTGATACATTTTTGCTGCACGCCAATTCGTAAATATTGACCCCAGGCTGCTTTGCCTCTATAAACACCACCAGAAATGCAGCCTTTCCGGGCTGCTTTCTTTTTGGTGCGTCTTCGGACAGCCAAACCAAGCAACAAGAAACGCCCTCTCGCCTTCGGGCCGAGGGATCCAAAAGAGAGTAACAACTATGGCAACCTTCTCCCAGAAGCCTGCAGAGGTGGAGAAGAAGTGGGTCATCATCGACGCCGAAGGGCTCGTCGTTGGTCGTCTCGCTTCCATCATCGCTATGCGTCTGCGCGGCAAGCACAAGGCAACTTTCACGCCTCACGTTGACGACGGCGACAACGTTATCGTCATCAACGCCGACAAGGTCGTTTTCACCGGCAAGAAGTACTCCGACAAGGTTTACTACTGGCACACCGGTTATGCCGGCGGCATCAAGGAGCGTACCGCTCGCCAGCTCATCGAAGGCCGCTTCCCGGAGCGCGTTCTCGAGAAGGCTGTTGAGCGCATGGTTCCGCGCGGCCCGCTCGGCCGTCGTCAGATGAAGAACCTCCGCGTTTACGCTGGTTCCAATCATCCTCATGAAGCACAGCAGCCTGTCGTTCTCGACGTCGCCAAGCTGAACAAGAAGAACGTAAGGAGCGCCTAAGAATGGCTGACCTCTCCTCCCTGAAGGATCTCGGCACGTCCGAAGCAGCTGCTGCTCCGGCTCACGTCCGTAAGGTCGACTCGCTTGGCCGTTCCTACGCGACCGGCAAGCGCAAGAACGCTGTTGCCCGCGTTTGGGTCAAGCCGGGTTCCGGCAAGATCATCGTCAACGGCAAGGAATTCGCGGAATACTTCGCACGCCCGGTTCTGCAGATGATTCTGCGTCAGCCGATCGTCGCTGCTGCCCGTGACGGCCAGTTCGACATCGTTGCAACGGTTGCAGGCGGCGGTCTTTCCGGCCAGGCCGGCGCCGTTCGTCACGGTCTTTCCAAGGCCCTCACCTACTTCGAGCCGGGCCTGCGCTCGGTCCTGAAGAAGGGCGGCTTCCTGACCCGCGACAGCCGCGTTGTTGAACGTAAGAAGTACGGTAAGGCCAAGGCCCGCCGTTCGTTCCAGTTCTCCAAGCGTTAATCGCTGCGGAATATCGACTACGAAAGGCCGGGCGCTTCGCCCGGCCTTTTTGTTTGGTGGCTGCTTGAAGCGGCCCGTTCCCTTGCCAGTTCTACTGCATTCCAGGCGCTTCACGCGCATCCCAAGGGAGGCAGGAATGACCAAGCAAGCAATCTATGTCGAACTGAAAGCAAAATCCGGCAAGGAAGAAGAAGTGGCGACGTTCTTGAAGAGCGCGCAGGCGCTTGTCGAACAGGAGCCCGGTACCGTGACGTGGTTTGCCATTCGCTACGACCAGAGCACATTCGCCATCTTCGATACCTTTGACGATGAGGCAGGCCGGCAGGCGCATTTGAACGGCAAGGTGGCCGCGACGCTGATGGCACGAGCAGCTGAACTGCTTGCCGAAGCGCCGCAACTGAAGACACCCGAGGTGTTGGCCGACAAGCTGCCGGGGTAAAACCAGTTTGGCCGAGCGACCAGAACCGTTTTGGCCTTTCGGTTTGAGATTCGTTTCTGGTAGGCATAGCGACCAACACCCTCGAGGAGCATCTCTTGGCCAACAAGTCGATCGACCACGCATTCACGGCAACGAGCCTCACATCGGCCGCCAGCGACCCCACCTTCGCCGGGGCGCTGTCGTTCATGCGTCGCCGCTTCACCAAGGAACTGGCCGGCGCGGATGCGGTCGTCTGGGGCATCCCTTTCGATGCCGCGACATCCAATCGGCCGGGCACGCGGTTCGGACCGCAAGCGATACGGCGTGCGTCGGCGATCTTCGACAACGACCCGCAATATCCATTCAACCGCGATCTCTTTGCCGAGATGGCCGTGATCGACTATGGCGACTGCTTGCTCGACTACGGCAACCACCACGAGACGCCCGCAGCAATCGAACGGCAGTCGAAGGCGATTGTCGACAGCGGTGCATTCATGCTGACCCTTGGCGGCGATCATTTTGTCACCTGGCCGATCCTCAAGGCGCATGCCGCCAAGCACGGACCGCTAGCACTCGTCCAGTTCGATGCGCATCAGGACACCTGGTTCGACGACAACAGGCGGATCGATCATGGCTCGTTCGTGGCGCGGGCCGCGCGGGACGGCATCATCGATCCCGATCGGTCGATCCAGATCGGCATCCGCACCCACGCACCCGAGGATTTCGGCATTCATATTCTCTACGGCCATCAGCTTGAGGAGATGACTCCGAGCGATATCGCCTCGACGATCATCTCGCATACCCGCGGCGCGCCGGCCTACCTGACCTTCGATATCGATTGCCTCGATCCCGCCTATGCGCCCGGCACCGGTACGCCTGTGGCAGGTGGTCCCTCGAGCGCCAAGATTCTCTCGGTGCTGCAGCGTCTGCACCAGCTGGATATCCGCGGCGCCGACGTCGTCGAGGTCTCGCCGCCCTACGATCATGCGGACATCACCGCCATTGCGGGGGCGACGGTCGCGATGTATATGCTTGGCCTACATGCCGAGCGCCGCGCAAGCGCGTCACACGGCTGACTCATCCCTCTTACAAAATGATTCCGGACTTCTTTCTAACCTGTTGAAAGTGTGAGCGAGACAATGGCACCGAAGATCTTCATCGATGGCGAACATGGCACGACGGGCTTGCAGATCCGCACGCGCATGGCCGGCCGCCGCGATGTCGAGCTTCTGTCGATCCCGGAAGCGGAGCGTCGCAACGCCGCGATGCGCGAGGACATGCTGAACAGCGCCG
This sequence comes from Rhizobium sp. RHZ02, assembly GCF_014851575.1. Taxonomy (NCBI): domain Bacteria; kingdom Pseudomonadati; phylum Pseudomonadota; class Alphaproteobacteria; order Hyphomicrobiales; family Rhizobiaceae; genus Rhizobium; species Rhizobium sp. RHZ02. Next base: position 29,020 of record NZ_JACUZX010000010.1, on the reverse strand, counting down.
ATATCGCGATCCTCTGCCTGCCCGACGACGCTTCGAAGGAAGCGGTGCAGATGGTCTCGGGCAACAACAACGTGCGTGTCATCGACACCTCCACGGCGTTCCGTGTCAATCCTTCCTGGGCCTATGGCTTCGCGGAGATGGACAAGGAGCAGGCAGAGACGATCAAGGCGGCGCGTTTCGTCGCCAATCCGGGCTGCTACCCCACCGGCGCGATCGGCCTCATCCGGCCGATGCGCGCTGCCGGCATTCTGCCCGACGGCTATCCGGTCACGGTCAATGCGGTCTCCGGCTACACCGGCGGCGGCAAGCAGATGATCGCGCAGATCGAGGATCAGAGCCGGGAGGATGCGATCACCGCGCCGCACTTCCTCTACGGGTTGACGCTGGCACACAAGCACGTGCCCGAGATGAAGATCCACGGCCTGCTGGATCGCGCACCGATCTTCTCGCCGTCTGTCGGCAAGTTCCCGCAGGGCATGATCGTTCAGGTACCGCTGCATCTCGACGATCTTGCCGAGGGCACGACGCTCGAAAGCATCCACGCTGCTCTTGTCGCTCACTATGCGGGCCAGGACATCGTGACGGTGGTGCCGCTGGACGAGAGCCGCAAGCTCCCCCGTATCGATGCCGTCGAGCTTGCCGGCAAGGACACGATGAAGCTCTTCGTGTTCGGCACGCCGGGTGCGTCTCAGGTCAACCTCGTTGCGCTGCTCGACAACCTTGGCAAGGGTGCCTCGGGCGCCGCGGTTCAGAACATGGACCTGATGCTCGCCTCCTAATCCCGGAACCGATCATGTCGCTTGAGACGCTGCTGGCGAACACGAGCGCGTGGTTTGTTGCCGCCCTACCAGACCGCGGCATTTCATCGCTCGTCGCCATAGCCTTGATTGCGGGACTGGCACGCGGCTTCTCCGGATTCGGCGCGGCGCTGATCTTCGTTCCGCTTGGCGGCGCAATCATAGGTCCGAAGCTGATATCGCCCGTCCTGCTCGTCATCGATGGCCTGGCGACGCTTGGTATGATTCCCCCGGCTTGGCGCAGCGCAAACCGGCGTGAAGTCTTCACCATGGCAGCGGGCGCGGTGCTTGGCGTGCCTGCCGGGACGGCAGCGCTGGCGCTGGTGGATCCGCTGACGTTGCGCTGGGCGATCACCGCGATCGCCATTTGCCTGCTTGCGTTGCTGGTTTCCGGGTGGCGATACCATGGCGAGCCACTGGTATCGCTGACCTCCACGACAGGTCTCGTTGCCGGCCTCTTCAGCGGCGCTGCCCAGCTCGGTGGACCGCCGGTCGTTGCCTATTGGCTCGGCGGCAAGACCGATTTTGCCCGGGTGCGGGCAAACGTCATTCTCTATTTCGCGATCTCCACCTGCTTCAGCGTCGTCAGCTACTATTTTGGCGGGCTGTTCGTTGAGGCCGTGTTTGCCCTGACGATCGTTATCCTGCCGAGTTACACCATCGGTCTCTATGCCGGCTCGAAACTGTTCGGGCTCGCCAAGGAGAGCACGTTCCGAACGATCTGTTATCTGCTGATCGCAGCCTCCGCCATCATGGGAATGCCGCTGCTCGATGGGGTCCTCCGGTAGGGTCAACACACCGCCGAATGGCGGAGCGCGAAGCCGCGCAACCGTCGTTGATCAATGGTCCACTGCCGCATAAAGTCGTGCCCGACCTTGGGGGAGCGCGCATGAGTGCAGTCGTCCTGTTCGGTGTTGCCTTTATCGGCGGTACGGTTCTCGTAACGCTGGTCTTCTATTTTGTGATGCGTCTGATCATGGGCGGCGATCCGACTGGCAAGGACAGAGAGCTAGCCGGCGCCATCGTCATGCGAATATCGTCGCTGCATGCGCTGATCCTGGCGCTCGTCTTCGCCCAGGAGATGATCGAGTACCAGCAACTGAAGTTCGAAAGCGTCACGGAAGCGAACGCAATCGCAGACGTGTATTTCGACGCTGATCGCTACGGCGTCAACGAGAAGGCGCCCATCCAGCAAGCGCTCTTCGAGTATGTGCAGATCGTCGTCGACGAGGAGTGGCGCATGCTTGGAGACACTGGGCAGCTATCGCCCACGGCGTGGAACAAGTGGGACAGCGTCTATCAGCGGGTGCTCGACCTGACGCCGACCAATGTGCGCCAGCAAAGCATTCGCGAACATATGCTTGGTGATGTGCACCGTATCGCGGAGGCGCGGGACAAGCGTGAAAACAGCGGCACCGATTCCATCAGCATCATCTTCTGGTTCGCGGCGATTTCGGGGCTCGTGTTCATGGCGCTCGGCTACTATCCCTACCCGCCGGATGCGCGAAACCTGCTGCTGCTTTCGGTGCTCGGCGCGTTCACCGGCATCATTCTTTTCTTCATCTACGCGTTCTCAGACCCCTACAACCCGCCGGCTACGATGAAGCCGACGGCGTTCGAGCGCCTGCTCGATGAATTGGCAAACCCTCCGCCCTCCGGATAGCTGACCTATCGAGCCATCAGCGGCGAGCGCGTCTTCAGGACCAACGCGTCCCCCGGTCCATGCACCGCCGCGTAGAGCAGGCCTGCGAGGAAGGTGAAGTGATCCACGAAGAAACCGAACTCCGCCTGATTCGCGCTCCAATGGCTTGGGCCATGGAAGGCGAAGGCCAGGAATATCACGTAGATGCCGGCCAGAACCGAGGCTTCCGAGAAGAAGGCTCCCGTCAGGAATGCCAGCGTCAGGGCAAGTTCGAAGAACGCCGCTATCCACGCCAGGAAGAGCGGGAAAGGAAAGCCCGCCGCGGCGATATAGCTCGCGGTGGCTTGTATATCCATGAACTTGAAACTCATGGCCATCGCGAAAATGGCGCCGAAGATCAGTCGCGCCAGCAGAATTGCGAACGTTTTGCTCATGCTATCTCTCCCTCGGCCCGAAGCCGTTCGTTGTCCAAATTTCCGGCTTTCTGCGTCCCGCGATTGCGGTTCTACTAACCTTCCCCCATAGGACGCAGCGGGACCTTCTCTCCCGACATCCAGCCGCCATTATTTTCGACAGCGCAATTCCGAGAGCGTCATGCCCACGCCAGGTAATCGGCCAGCACGTCTTCGATGACCTGCCAAGATCTCCTGACGTCTACGGGATTTGCGCCGGCCATGCCGGCGGCGACGATCAGGGCCTTCCATAGCGTCCATCCGCGGCCGCGTGCCCACGTCCCCGCGTCGAGCGGACGTGCCTTTCGAAACACCTGGCGGCTCTGTCCCTCGAACATGTGCCAGGTGATTGCGAGATCACAGGCGGGGTCGCCGACGCCCGACGTCCCGAAATCGATCACGGCATCGAGGCGACCGTTCCTGACTAGAAGGTTGCCATAGGCGACGTCGCCATGAAACCACACAGGCGCGCCTTGCCACGAAGTCGAAAGCGCGGCTTCCCAGACGTCCGTCGCCAGTTGCGTGTCGATCCGACCATCCAAACGCACAAGCGCCTCGCGCGTTTGCGCGTCGTAGACATACAGCGATCCGCCGCGAAAAAAGTTGTGCGAGCCGGGCGGAGGTCCCCCTCTGGCGTCCACCGCCTGCAACGCATCGAGGAAACCGGCCAGGGTGGTGGCGAACTCACTGAGGTCGTCGATGCGTTCCGTCAGCGCCGTCTCACCGTCACGCCACTCATAAACCGACCACGGCCAGGGATAGCTCTCGTCCGCCCTCCCCATCGCCAGAGGCACGGGTATCGGCAGAGGCAGCTGCGGCGCAAGAACCGGCAGCCACTGCTGCTCCTTGGCGACCTGTTCGGCATAGTGAGCAGCGCTCGGCAACCGAACCGTCATCGCCGCGCCAAGGTGGAATGTCCTGTTGTCCCATCCGCCGAACTCGACGGGCCGGATCGCCAGATCAGCCCACTCCGGAAACTGCGTGGCAATCAGCCGACGCACGAGCGCGGTATCGATTACTGGGCCATCCATTGTTCTGGCAGTCCTCCCTGAAGGTGCCGGCATAATGTCGGCCTTTCCCAGCAGAGATCAATCCTAAGGTTGTCTTCGACCTTTCGACTTTGAATCAAGACCCTGAGAAGATGAATCCAAGCTCGCCGCTAATCGCCTGAAATTCATGGTATTTCTCCGGCGCCGCCGCCTTCGTCGGATCCGCGTCTTTATACGATTTCTATATCACGCTGCTTGTACTCGAATGGAATTCCTACCGTGAATGGCGTTAGCCTTCCCATGAAATGCGAAGGTTGAAAGCCATGCGAGATTTCATGCTACCCAATGCCCCGATCCCCCGCCCGCGCCGCCCGGCACCGAAACGGCAGATGCGCGAGCGACGCACGGCCCAGGCGCTCATCCTGTTCGGGGTCGTGCTTGCCGCTGTTGAACTCTACGTCATTCTGGGCGGCCTTTGAGCGCAGCATGCCAGCTGACAGACCGTTGCGCCTCGGCGCCACCACGACCGCGCTCATCACGCCGTTTCGCGACGGAGCACTCGACCTTCCCGCACTGGAACGACTGGCGGAGCGACAGATCCGCGGCGGTGTCGACGGGCTTGCCGTCTGTACACTGACCGGAGAAGGACCGACCCTCACCAGAAGCGAGCGCGCCGCAGTCATCCGGACCTGTGTCCGCGTTGCCGGCGATCTTGTTCCCGTCATTGCCGCAACCGGCACGAACGCTACGGCAACGACGATCGCCTTTACGCTAGACGCCGAGGAGCTTGGCGCCAGTGCTGCCCTAGTGACGCTTCCGTACTATTCCAAGCCTGGACAGAAGGGCATTGTCGGTCACTTCGCTCAGCTCGCGACCGCAACGAGCCTTCCCTTGATCGTCGAAAACAACCCGATGCGCACGGCAATCGATATGACCTTGCCGACACTCGCCGCGCTCGCCGATATCCCGTCAATCGTCGGCTTGGCCCTTGCGGAGGGCAACGCCGTCGCTAGGTGCCCGGTGCCCTTCTGGCGTCAACGCTTCCTGCTTCTTTCCGATCGCGACGCAACGGCCCTCTCCTTCCTCGGCAGCGGCGGCAACAGCATCATCTCGGCTGGCGCGAACGTGTACCCGCGTCTGTATGCCTCGCTGCAGCAGGCGGCGCTCGGCGGCAATCTCCCAGCTGCGCGCTTGCTCGATGACAGGCTGGCCCCACTGACAGGAGCGCTAGGCCCCGAGGCCGACCCCGCTGCAATCAAGAACGCGTTGCGGACATTGTTGCCGATCGATCCGGAAGTCCGAATGCCGCTTCTGGCCCTGGATGCCGATGGAGAACAGCTTATTTCGCAGGCGCTCTCGCGCGTTTCCGAGATTCAAGATGCCGCTTTATATATATGATATTTTTATATTTTCCTGATCACCGGCCAATGGAAGGCGAATGCGAGTACCACTACCTTCCTGAGCGTGGCACAGCGCTGCAATCCAGCGCAGAAGACAATTCGAAAGGAAATTCGATGCCCTCTCTTCAATCTGCGTCCGCAATCGAACCCCTCCAACGCCAGGGTTCTGCACGCTTCACCATCGGCCAAGACCGAAATGGCCGCTGGGTCGTGCAGGACCGCAAAGGGCTCGTTGGAGGCGTCTTCATCAGCGAACACGCAGCACGCCATTTCGCAGCCGATGAATGCGATCACAAGCCCGAGCAGATTTGCCGCGCCGCGGATGGCATCGTCCTGCAGTTCGGCGCGCTAGAGCGCGGCGAAAAGGAAATCCACTGATACATCGTGATTGGTGGCGGGCCAGCTGGCCCGTCGCCAATGGCAAACGCTTCCTTAACTGGAAGGGCCTATGGTGCTGGCGTAGAGAAGATGCCACGAGACCATGCCGAAACCAAACTTTCGCTTTACCCACTACGATCTGAAGGAACAGCGCGCCGGGACGATTATCGAGGTGACGTTGAACGCGGTGGCGAATGTGCGCCTGATGACTGCGCCGAACTATCAGCGCTTCACCGAAGTCCTCGACTTCAAATATGTCGGCGGCGTCGCGCGGAAGTCTCCCATCCGTCTGTCCATTCCCGACAGCGGACATTGGCATCTGGTCGTGGACATGGAAGGCCATCATGGCCTTGCGGAATCAGCGGTGAAGCTCGTCGCTCCCGCAGGGCAGATGCGAGCCTCCTGATCAGCGCTGATTGCGCTCCTTCCTGAGCTTTGCCCACCATTCAAGGCGTTTGCGGATATCCCGCTCGAAGCCGCGTTCTGGTGGATCATAAAAGGTCTGTCGGCCCATTTTCTCCGGGAAGTAATCCTGGCCCGAAAAGGCGTCCGGCTCGTCGTGATCGTAACGATAGCCCTCGCCGTAACCCTCGCCCTTCATCAGCTTCGTCGGCGCATTCAGGATGTGCTTCGGCGGCAGAAGCGAACCATTCTGCTTGGCGGCCATGGTCGCGGCCTTGAAAGCCGTATAGACGGCGTTCGACTTCGGTGCGGTCGCGAGATAGACGCAGGCCTGCGCCAATGCCAGTTCGCCTTCGGGTGAGCCCAGGTAGTCGTAGGCGTCCTTCGCCGCGTTGCAGATCACCAGCGCCTGCGGGTCGGCAAGGCCGATGTCCTCGACAGCCATGCGAACGAGGCGCCTGCCTAGATAAAGGGGATCTTCGCCGGCGTCGAACATGCGCGCGAGATAGTAGAGCGCTGCATCGGGGTCGGAGCCACGGACGGACTTGTGAAGCGCGGAGATGAGGTTGTAGTGCCCATCCTGGGCCTTGTCGTAGACCGGGGCGCGGCGCTGCACGATGCGCGTGAGGCCCTCCGTATCAAAAGTCTCCTTCTCGCGCGCGGCACGCCATACTTCCTCGGCAAGCGTCAGAACGGCGCGTCCGTCACCGTCCGCCATTCTAAGCAGACTGACACGGGCGTCTTCCGTCAGCGGCAGCGCCTTGCCTTCGGCAGCCTCGGCACGCTTCATCAATTCTTCGAGGCTTTCATCGTCATGCGACTTGAAGGTCAGCACCCGTGCGCGGGACAGCAAAGCCGCATTGAGCTCGAATGAGGGATTCTCGGTGGTGGCGCCCACGAGGATGACGGTGCCGTCCTCCATCACCGGAAGGAAACTATCCTGCTGCGCCCTGTTGAAACGATGAATCTCATCGACGAAGAGCAGCGTCTGCCGGCCATCCATTCGACGCAGCCGTGCCGCCTCGAATGCCTTCTTGAGATCGGCCACGCCTGAAAAGATCGCGGAGATCTGTTCGAAGGCGAGACCCGCCTCGCCCGACAACAATCGGGCGACAGTCGTCTTGCCGGTGCCGGGCGGCCCCCAGAAAATCATCGAGCCGAGCGAACCGCTCTCGATCATGCGCCGCAACACGCCGTCTTCGCCGGTCAGATGCTCCTGGCCAGTGACTTCCGAAAGCGTGCGGGGCCGCAGGCGATCGGCAAGAGGCCGCCGGTTGGCGACCTCCTCGGGAATGCGCGGTGCAAAGAGATCGTCACTCATCGGAAAAACTGTCGGATTCGCTGGCCATCGCGCTCGATCTCGACGCGCCAGAAGCTGGGATCCTCGTCGGCGATCGCTGCGAGTTCCTTGGTATTCTTCACTTCCGTGCCATTGATCGAGATTATGATGTCTTTTGGCTCAAAGCCGAGGCGAGCGGCAAGGGAGTCTTCCTTCACCTCGGAAACAACGACGCCGGTCGATTCCGAAGGCATGCGCAGCTCGTCGGCAACACGCGGTGAGAGATTTTCGACAACAGCGCCCGTGAAGGGCGTGCGGCCACCGATCGTACGCTGGTCGCGTGGCGCCGTCTCGGGCGCTCTGTCGAGCGCTAGTGCGATCTGCTGCTCGCGGCCGTTCTCGACCACGGTCAATTTAACCGACTTGCCAAGCCCTACCGTGGTCAGGCGATAGAGCAGCGCATCCGGATGCTCGACCGGAATGCCATCGACGGCGGAGACGATCTGCCCGGCTTTCAATCCGGCCTTGGCCGCCGGGCCACCCTCGGTAACCTTGACGACAAGCGCACCGCGCGCCTTGTTGAGGCCGAGCGCTTCGGCAACCTCGGACGTCACCGCATCGAACGTGGCGCCAACATAGGGCCGCTCGAAGGACTTCACGCCGGCATCCGCAGACGCAAGGAACACCTTCACGAGATTGGCCGGGATCGCAAAGCCGATGCCGTTCGAACCGCCGCCGCGCGAGAAGATCGCCGTGTTGATCCCGATCAGCTCGCCATTCATGTTCATCAGCGCGCCGCCGGAGTTGCCGGGGTTGATCGACGCATCCGTCTGAATGAAGAAGCCAAACTCGTTCTTGACCACCTGATTACGTGCCAGCGCCGAAACGATACCGCTGGTGACCGTCTGGCCGACACCGAAGGGATTGCCGATCGCCAGGACGAGATCACCGACCTCGACGGCATCGGAATTGCCTAGCGCGAGCGTCGGGAAGGTCTCTTTGGTGTCGACCTTGAGGACGGCAAGGTCGACACGGTCATCTCGCAGGACAACCTTGCACGGAAACTCCCGCCCGTCCGAAAGCGCGACCTTGATGTCATCCGCGCCTTCCACGACGTGGTTGTTCGTTACGATCGTTCCGTTCGCCTCGACGATGACGCCCGATCCCAGCGACGACTGCTTCTCGCTTCGGTTCGGCATCTGCTGACCGAAGAACTCTTCAAAGAAGGGGTCGCCCCCGAAAGGCGACTGCCTGCGGACGGTCTTTTCGGCATAGACGTTCACAACGGCGCCTGCCGTCTGCTTGACGAGCGGCGCGAAGGAGAGCTGCATCTCCAGCTGGCTCTGCGGTACGGTCTTGGCGGTTTGAGCATTGGCGGAAACCGGCAGCGCAAGCACCAGAGCCACGAGAGGCAGGGCCGTGCGCTTCAACAGGTCATGCATGGGGATTCCTTCTGAAATTCGCTCTTGAACACGTTGTAGCGCCGGACGCTAGAAAGGAAAGAGGGCGGAAGCATGGAAGAACAAGGCAGCTCACGGACTACTGATCAAGCTTCGCAAACTGATTCAAAAACGAACTCTATGCGACTGATATCTAATGCCAAAGGCAAGCCGAAGTCACCCGAAGGAGACATCGCGCTCGAAGCATGTTGCACCTCTGCCCCATTCCTGGTGCCCAAGCTGTTGAAGCGCCGTTCGCCCACCGATTCCTTTAAGCCAAAGCAGGACCCGTCCTTGCCGCGTCGGCCAACTGCATCATGTTTGTCGCTGGACCCAATGAAACAGGAACTGATGCATGAGAGCTTTTCACCCCACGCTTTTCCCCGTCGCAGCATTCACCCTTTCAGCGCTCATGGCAGGCGCTTCCCATGCCGCGAGCTTTGATTGCGACGCAAAGGAACTGAAGCCGGATGAAACAGTGATCTGCGAAAACCGCGCGCTGAACGATGCCGATGTGAAGATGGTAACGACGTTCAACCTGCTGTCTGGGCTTATGGCGATGGGCTCGCGCGGCACCTTGCAGGACGAGCAAACGGCCTGGCTCAAGAAACGCCAGGAATGCGCCGCAGACGCGGCATGCATCAAGGCTGCCTATGACGAGCGCCTGAAACAGCTCGATGAAACCTACAAAAAAATAAACCGGCCGCTTTAGCGACCGGTCCATTTCACATTCTCTTGACAAGAAGCTCAGCGGCTGCCGAGATCGCGAACGGCTCCCCGATCGGCGCTGGTTGCGAAGGCGGCATAAGCCTTCAGCGCCGTCGTGACGTTGCGCTTGCGCTGCTCGGCCGGATGCCAGCCCCTCTCCTCCTGCTCGGCACGACGGTTCGCCAGCTCCTTGTCGTCGACGCGCAGGCTGATGATGCGGTTCGGGATGTCGATGTCGATCATGTCACCTTCGCGAACCAGACCGATCGTACCGCCGTTTGCCGCTTCCGGCGAGACGTGGCCGATGGAAAGCCCGGAGGTGCCGCCGGAGAAGCGGCCGTCGGTGATCAGCGCACAAGCCTTCCCGAGGCCCTTCGATTTCAGGTAGCTCGTCGGATAGAGCATTTCCTGCATGCCGGGGCCACCCTTCGGGCCCTCGTAGCGGATGACGACGACATCGCCGGCAACGACCTGGTTCGACAGGATGGCCTTCACGGCCGCGTCCTGGCTTTCGTAGACCTTGGCCGGGCCGGAGAACTTCAGGATGGATTCGTCAACGCCTGCCGTCTTCACAATGCAGCCGTCAAGCGCCAGGTTGCCCTTCAGAACAGCAAGACCGCCGTCCTTCGAGAACGGATGCTCCACGGAGCGGATAACGCCCTTTTCGCGGTCCGTGTCGAGATCGTCCCAACGCGCTTCCTGACTAAAGGCGACTTGGGTGGGGATGCCGCCGGGCGCGGCGCGGTAGAAGTTACGGACCGTCTCGCTGTTGGTGCGGGTAATGTCCCAGCGGTCGATCGCGTCGCCGAGCGTTTCGGCATGGACCGTCGGGCATTCGCGGTTCAGCAGGCCGCCCTTGTCCAGCTCGCCGAGGATCGACATGATGCCGCCGGCGCGGTGAACATCTTCCATATGGACATCACTCTTTGCCGGTGCGACCTTGGAGAGGCAGGGAACGCGGCGCGACAAGGCGTCGATGTCGGCCATCGTGAAATCGATCTCGCCTTCGTGAGCAGCCGCGAGGATGTGCAGGACGGTATTCGTCGAACCACCCATGGCGATATCGAGGGCCATCGCGTTCTCGAACGCCTTCTTGGACGCGATCGTGCGCGGCAGAGCCTTGACGTCGTCCTGCTCGTAGTAACGGCGCGCGAGATCGACGATCAGGTGACCAGCTTCGACGAACAGGCGCTTGCGATCGGCATGCGTTGCGAGCGTCGAGCCGTTGCCGGGCAGCGACAGGCCGAGCGCTTCGGTCAGGCAGTTCATGGAGTTGGCGGTAAACATGCCCGAGCACGAGCCGCAGGTCGGACAGGCAGACCGTTCGATGACCTTGACGTCCTCATCACTGATCTTGTCGTCGGCGGCGGCAACCATGGCGTCGACGAGGTCGAGCGCGTGGGTCTTGCCATGCAGGACGACCTTGCCGGCTTCCATTGGGCCACCGGAGACGAAGACGGTCGGGATGTTGAGGCGGAGTGAGGCCATCAGCATGCCGGGCGTGATCTTGTCACAGTTGGAGATGCAGACCATCGCGTCGGCGCAGTGGGCGTTGACCATGTATTCGACGCTGTCGGCAATCAGTTCGCGCGACGGCAGCGAATAGAGCATGCCGTCATGGCCCATCGCGATGCCGTCGTCGACGGCGATCGTGTTGAATTCCTTGGCGACGCCACCAGCAGCTTCGATTTCGCGGGCCACGAGTTGACCAAGGTCCTTGAGATGGACGTGGCCAGGCACGAACTGGGTGAAGGAGTTCACCACCGCAATAATCGGCTTGCCGAAATCCGAATCCTTCATGCCCGTGGCGCGCCAAAGGCCGCGCGCACCCGCCATGTTGCGGCCGTGGGTCGTGGTTCTGGAACGGTAGGCTGGCATTGGCGTATTCCTTACGTGTCGGAAATCGTCGGCGATTGCGGGTCGCAGGCTTCAAGCGGCCGGGTTGTCGCCGTTTTTTGGAATTGTCCTAATCCAAACGGTGTGGGCTGTCACTACCGGGAAGGCCGAAACCGGTACGCTTCGGCTCCTGGGCACATCGAGCTTATACGGTCACGGCAGTCGTTTCGTTACAGACTATTGCATCAAGCAGCGAACACAAAAAGTTGGCTTTTCGCAGCCGTGCCTGTGGGCATAAACAATGATCTAAAGATGTGTTTAATGCGTTGAAGGTTTATACCGAGCTTACTTGCTCAGGAGGTTTCCGATGCCAGCCTATCGCCCCCCCAAGATCGCATCCTCGGAGATTACGCCGCAACAACTCTATCTGCGCCGCCGCGAATTCCTCGGCGCTGCGACGCTGGGCGCCATGGCGCTGTACGGAGCCGGCAAGGCCAGTGCAGCGGCACTGTCGGTCGTCGAAAGCAAATATACGGTCGATGAGAAGACGACACCCCTGAAGGCCGTCACGACCTACAACAATTTCTACGAATTCGGCCTGGATAAGGGCGATCCCGCTGCGCTCTCCGGCGACTTTAAACCGCTGCCTTGGACGATTAAGGTTGACGGCATGGTCAACAAGCCCGGCACGTTCGATGTCGAAGCGCTGATCAAGGAATTCCCGATCGAGAGCCGCACCTACCGCATGCGTTGTGTCGAGGCGTGGTCGATGGTCATTCCGTGGGATGGCTTTCCGCTTGCTTCCCTGCTCAACCAAGTCGAGCCGCTCGGAAGCGCAAAGTACGTCGCCTTCGAAACGGTCGTGCGGCCAGAAGAGATGCCGGGACAGAAAGGCATCTTCCAATCGCTCGACTGGCCCTATGTCGAAGGCCTGCGGCTCGACGAAGCGCGTCACCCACTCGCCCTGCTCGCCGTCGGTCTTTATGGTCAGACCTTGCCGAACCAGAACGGCGCGCCGATCCGGCTGGTCGTGCCATGGAAGTATGGCTTCAAGGGCATCAAGTCGATCGTCCGGATCACCCTGACGGATAAGGAGCCGAAGAACACCTGGCAGGTGACCAATCCCCAGGAGTATGGCTTCTTTGCCAACGTCAATCCGGAGGTCGATCACCCACGCTGGAGCCAGGCGACGGAACGGCGCATCGGCGAAAGCGGCTTTTTTGGCGCCAGCCGCCACCCCACCCTGCCGTTCAACGGCTATGCCGACGAGGTCGCCAGCCTCTATAGCGGCATGGATCTTCGGAAGAACTTCTGATGCCGGGATTTTCGCTCAGCCTTGCGAAGCGGTGGCAATCGGCCTCTGTCTGGGCGCTCTATGCTATCGGCCTGTTGCCCGCCGCATGGACCTTCTATCTCGGCGCGACCGATCAGCTCGGCGCCGATCCGGTAAAGACCTTCGAACTGTTCCTCGGCCTTTGGGCGATCCGCTTCCTTATCCTGACGCTCGCCGTCAGCCCTGCCCGCGATCTGTTCGGCTGGAACTATCTGCGCTATCGCCGCGCGCTTGGGCTCCTCTGTTTCTATTACGTGGCGATGCATTTGACTGTTTACATGGTGCTGGACCAGGCACTTGATCTCTCAGCTGTGCTCAACGACGTGCTGAAGCGGCCCTTCATCATGTTCGGCATGGCCGGGTTCGTCATGCTCGTTCCGCTTGCCGTGACGTCGAACAATCTTTCGATCCGCCGCCTCGGACCGAACTGGGTCCGGCTGCATCGCCTCGTCTACATCATCGCCGCTGCCGGCGCCGTACACTTTGCGCTATCGACGAAGGTCATCGACCTCGAGCAATACGTCTATGTCACGGTGATCATCCTGCTGATCCTCTACCGCTCATGGCGGCCGATCGCGCGGAGCAGGAAACGCGGCCAGGGCCGCCAGCGCACACGGGCTGCAGCGACCGCCTCATGATTTGCGCACGCTCCTTCGACTATCGGCTAGCGACCAATCACGATTCTGTCGCTGGCTGATTGATCATGGCTTCGATGTTGTAGCCATCGGGATCGAGAACGAAGGAGGCGTAATAGCCTGATGCATATTGTGGGCGTGGGCCGGGGGCGCCATTGTCCTTTGCGCCAGCATCAAGCGCGGCGTGATAAAACGCATCAACTTCGGCCTTGCCTCGAGTGCGAAAGGCGACGTGCACACTCGTCAAAGGCGGCTGGCTGTCGACCTGCTGGATCTCGAAAAGGCACCCATTGCCGATATCGAAGGCCCAGAACACGCTCTCCTTTCCGAAGGAAAGTTTGTATCCTAGCGGTGCAAGCGCCTTCTCATAGAAGAGCTTGCTCTTTGCCAAGTCACTCACAGCAACGGTTATATGGTCTATCAAGCGCCCACTCCTTGAGACGTTGGCGGGAACACCAAGCTAGCTCCGATCTCAAGACTGCTCAACATGCCAAGCGGCAGCACGATACAGCATTGGCCTGCGGCTGCATCCAAGGGCAGCGATCCGCTCCTGAATACGCCTTGTCTTGGTGGAAACACGACGACCCCGTCCACGACCGCCGTCTCCCGTGCCCAGCAAGGGCTACAAACGAAAACAGCCGGGCTTTGCAGCCCGGCTGTTTTGCTTCCGGCAAACCGGAAAGGATTAAGCGGCTTCAGCTGCAGCTTCGGCTTCAACGCGAGCCTTGTCGGCTGCGCCCTTGGCGTAGGTGTCGCGGTCAACGAACTCGATGACGGCGAGAGCGGCGTTGTCGCCCTGGCGGAAGCCAGCCTTCATGATACGCAGGTAACCGCCGTTGCGGGTTGCGTAGCGCGAAGCGATCGTGTCGAAGAGCTTCGAAACAACAGCGGCGTCGCGGATCTGCGAGATCGCCTGACGACGAGCATGCAGGTCGCCCCGCTTGCCGAGGGTGACGAGCTTTTCAACGATCGGACGGATTTCCTTTGCCTTCGGCAGGGTCGTCACGATCTGCTCATGGGTGATGAGCGAAGCCGCCATGTTGGCAAACATTGCCTTGCGGTGGCTAGCGGTTCTGTTCAGCTTGCGGCCGGATTTACCGTGGCGCATTGCTATTCTCCTTCACATGCAGGCATCTCGCCCGCCGTTTGATGGTTAGTATTGGTCTTCGTAGCGCTTGGCGAGATCTTCGATGTTCTCAGGCGGCCATGCCGGCACTTCCATGCCGAGGTGCAGGCCCATGGAAGCGAGAACTTCCTTGATTTCGTTCAGCGACTTGCGACCAAAATTCGGCGTGCGGAGCATTTCTGCTTCGGTCTTCTGAATGAGGTCGCCGATGTAGACGATGTTGTCGTTCTTCAGGCAGTTTGCCGAGCGAACGGACAGTTCGAGTTCGTCCACCTTCTTGAGGAGCGCCGGGTTGAAAGCGAGTTCGGTGACGGCTTCTTCTTCGGCTTCCTTCTGCGGCTCGTCGAAGTTGACGAACACGCCAAGCTGATCCTGGAGGATGCGAGCCGCGAAAGCGACGGCATCTTCGCCGGAGATCGAACCATCGGTTTCGATCGTCATGTTCAGCTTGTCGTAGTCGAGAACCTGTCCTTCTCGGGTGTTTTCAACCTTGTAGGACACCTTCTTGACCGGCGAATAAAGGCTGTCGACCGGGATGAGACCGATCGGAGCATCTTCCGCACGATTGCGGTCGGCCGGAACGTAGCCCTTGCCGTTGTTGACGGTGAATTCCATGCGGATTTCGGCGCCCTCGTCGAGCGTGCAGATGACATGCTCGGGGTTGAGGATTTCGATATCGCCGACCGTCTGGATGTCGCCAGCCGTTACAACGCCCGGGCCCTGCTTACGCACGACCATGCGCTTTGCGTCATCGCCATCCATCTTGATGGCGATTTCCTTGATGTTGAGGACGATGTCCGTGACGTCTTCGCGGACGCCCGGGATCGACGAGAACTCATGCAGCACGCCATCGATCTGCACAGCCGTCACTGCGGCACCGCGCAGCGAGGACAGCAGAACGCGGCGAAGCGCGTTGCCGAGGGTGAGGCCGAAACCGCGCTCCAGCGGCTCTGCTACGAGCGTCGCCTTGGTGCGCGAGCTCGAAGAGAACTCGACCTTGTTCGGCTTGATCAATTCCTGCCAGTTTTTCTGAATCATATTTTTGCCTTCCGTTCGTTACCACCATCCAATCGTGGCAACCGAGCTTGAGAAGCACCGGGAGCGAAAACCCGCTCACCGGTGTTGTGAATGGCGATGATCAGACGCGGCGCTTCTTGCGCGGGCGGCAACCATTGTGCGGGATCGGCGTCACGTCACGGATGGACGTGATCATGAAACCAGCAGCCTGGAGCGCGCGCAGAGCGGATTCACGACCCGAACCCGGGCCGCAAACTTCGACTTCCAGCGACTTCATGCCATGTTCCTGAGCCTTCTTGGCGCAGTCTTCAGCAGCGATCTGAGCAGCGAACGGGGTCGACTTGCGCGAGCCCTTGAAGCCCTTGGCGCCAGCAGACGACCAGGCAATGGCGTTGCCCTGAGCGTCGGTGATGGTGATCATCGTGTTGTTGAAGGTCGAGTTGACGTGGGCAACACCCGACGAAATGTTTTTACGTTCGCGACGACGAACGCGTACGGCTTCCTTGGCCATTTAAATCCCTTTCTTGGATCTCTGCACCGCCGTAATACCAGCGGCTACACCGGAACGAGACCTTACGGCCCTGCCCCAAACTCAAAAGAGGCCGGCGCAGACCGCCAGCCCCCTCACCTCCGGTTTCCCGGAAATTACTTCTTCTTACCAGCGATGGCCTTTGCCGGACCCTTGCGGGTGCGGGCATTGGTGTGCGTGCGCTGGCCGCGGACCGGAAGGCCACGACGATGACGCAGGCCACGGTAGCAGCCGAGGTCCATCAGACGCTTGATGTTCATCGAGGTTTCGCGACGCAGATCGCCTTCGACCTGATAGTCACGGTCGATGGTTTCACGGATCTGCAGAACCTCGGAGTCCGTCAGCTGATGGACGCGCTTGTCAGCCGACAGGCCAACCTTCTCCATGATTTCCTGCGCGAATTTTGGACCGATCCCGTGAATGTAGGTCAGCGCGATAACGACGCGCTTCGCAGTCGGGATGTTGACGCCAGCGATACGTGCCACGCCTATTCTCCTTGCGTTCCCGTTGCCATCCGGCAAGAGGCTTTTCGTTATGCAGCCGAACCGGCCGCTCGTTCAGATTTGGGTTCGTACATGTCAAAACGACCGAACCCGGACTTCTCTGGAAATCCGCGCCGATCGCATAAATGTCGCGAGTTGGCGCGGTGTTTAGCGGAATCAGTGCTGAAAAGCAACCGCTTCCGCCAAGTTTATTTTCAAAGACTAAAGCTTCGAAAGTATCTTATCGATCTCGCTGGTGACGTGATCGATATCCGCCATGCCATCAACCGACTTCAGCTTGCCCTTGGCATAGAAGTAGCCGATCAATGGAGATGTTTCCTTGTAGTAAGCCTGCAGGCGCGTGACGACCGTTTCGCGGTTGTCATCCGGGCGCCGCTTGAAGTGAGTCGAACCGCAGCGGTCGCAAACGCCTTCAATCTTCGGCTTGACGTTGGTGTCGTGATAGCCTGCACCGCAGTTGGCGCAGGTATAGCGTCCCGAGACACGGTCAGCGAGGACGTTGTCGTCAACCTGGATCTCGATCACGGTCGAGAGCTCAAGACCCTTGCTTTTCAGAATGGCTTCCGTTGCGTCGGCCTGAACCAGCGTGCGCGGGTAACCGTCGAGAATGAAACCCTTGGTGCAGTCCGGTGCATCCAGACGCTCGGAGACGATGGCATTGACAATCTCATCGGAAACAAGCTTGCCAGCATCCATGACGGCCTTTGCACGCTTGCCCACCTCCGTGCCAGCCGCAACGGCAGCACGCAGCATGTCACCCGTGGAAAGTTGCGGAATTCCGTACTTCTCCACGATCCGCTGAGCCTGGGTCCCCTTACCCGCGCCCGGCGGCCCTAACAGTATGAGTCTCATCGCCCCCTCTTTCCTCCGCGCAACTTCGATTTCTTGATCAGGCCTTCATACTGCTGTGCGATCAGATGACCCTGAATCTGCGCCACCGTATCGAGAGTTACGCTAACCACGATCAAGAGCGAAGTGCCACCCAAGGACAAAGGAATGCCTGTCTGAGACACAAGAATTTCAGGCAGAATGCACACGAAGACGAGGTAGATCGCGCCAATCACCGTAATGCGGGTCAGCACGTAGTCGATATACTCAGCAGTCCGCTCGCCCGGGCGAATACCCGGGATGAAGCCGCCATGCTTCTTCAGATTGTCGGCGGTGTCCTTCGGATTGAAGACGATAGCGGTATAGAAGAAGGCGAAGAAAGCGATCAGCAGGCCGTAGAGCAGCATATAGAGCGGCTGGCCGTGGCCGAGCGCGGCGACGATCGAGGTCGCCCAGGCCGGCAGTGCGGTCGTGTTGGCAAAGCCTGCAACGGTCGCCGGCAGCAGCAGCAGCGAAGACGCGAAGATCGCCGGGATAACGCCCGAGGTGTTGAGCTTCAGCGGCAGGTGCGACGTGTCGCCCTGGAACATGCGGTTGCCGACCTGGCGCTTCGGATACTGGATCAGCAGGCGGCGCTGCGCACGCTCGACGAAAACGATGATCGCGATAACGGCGATCGCAATGACGATGACGGCGAGAATCAGCGTCGTCGACAGGGCGCCGGTGCGGCCAAGTTCGAGGGTGCCGGCAAGAGCCTGCGGAAGGCCTGCGGCGATACCGGCGAAGATGATCAACGAGATGCCGTTGCCGATGCCGCGCGAGGTGATCTGCTCGCCGAGCCACATCAGGAACATCGTGCCGCCGAGCAGGGTCACGACCGTCGAAATGCGGAAGAAGATGCCAGGATCGACAACAAGGCCGTTGCCGCTCTCAAGACCGACGGAAATGCCGTAAGCCTGAAGCGCACCGAGGAGTACCGTGCCGTAGCGCGTATACTGGTTGATGATCTTGCGGCCCTGTTCGCCTTCCTTCTTCAGGTTTTCGAGCGCCGGAACGACCGAAGTCATCAGCTGCACGATGATCGAAGCGGAAATGTAAGGCATGATGCCGAGCGCAAAGATTGCCATGCGCTGCACGGCGCCGCCCGAGAACATGTTGAAGAGGCCGAGAATGCCGCCTGCCTGGCCACGGAAGGCCTGGGCATAAGCTTCTGGATTGAGGCCGGGGAGCGGAATGTGGGTACCGAGCCGGTACACGAGGAGAGCTGCCAGTGTGAACCACAGGCGCTTCTTGAGATCCTCGGCTTTGGCGAAGGTCGAGAAATTGAGGTTAGAAGCCAACTGTTCCGCTGCAGACGCCATGCGATTCTCCGCGCTACCAATTCCGGGCTCTAGCCAAGCGAGGTGCAGGACCCGGTATCAGCATTCTGAATTATTTCAAAAGCGGGTTTCGGACGGATTGCGAACGCAACCTATGCCTCACCCTTGTGTTCGTTCCTACCGTCCATGACGCACGTGCGTCCAGCCGGTTTTGTGAGGCTCACATATGGGAGCAAAATCGCCCGGTGTGAAGCACCCCGGGCGACTTATCATAAGATTAATTATTCTGCAGCTGCGGCAGAAAGAAGCGTGACGGAACCGCCAGCTTTTTCGATCTTTTCGACAGCCGGCTTGGAAGCGCCAGCAACTTCGAACTTGACCTTTGCCTTCAGCTCGCCGTCGGCGAGAACGCGAACGCCGTCCTTGACGCGACGGATAACGCCGGCAGCCTTGAGAGCTGCTGCATCAACCGTGGACTTGGCGTCGAGCTTGCCAGCGTCGATCGCAGCCTGAACACGCTCAAGCGACACGACGACGAAGTCGGCCTTGAAAATGTTGTTGAAGCCGCGCTTCGGCAGGCGACGGTAGATTGGCATCTGACCGCCTTCGAAACCGTTGATAGCGACGCCGGAACGGGACTTCTGACCCTTCACACCGCGACCACCGGTCTTGCCCGAGCCCGAACCAATACCGCGGCCGAGGCGCTTGCGGCTGTGGGTCGAACCTTCGTTGTCTTTAATTTCATTGAGTTTCATAGCGAATCTCCCGGCTTACTTCTCGTCGACGACGCGAACGAGATGCTGGACAGCACGGATCATGCCACGAACGGAAGGAGTATCTTCCAGCGTGCGGCGACGGTGCATCTTGTTGAGTCCGAGGCCGATCAGCGTGCGCTGCTGGACGTCCGGACGACGAATCGGGCTGCCGATCTGTTCGACAATAACCGTCTTCGCTTCAGTCTTCTTGGTAGCCTTAGCCATCTGTCAGACTCCTCTTATTCTTCAGAGGCATTGCCAGAAGCGGCACGGCGAGCCTGGAGCGTTGCATACTTGATGCCGCGCTGAGCTGCGATGTCCTTCGGGTGAACCTGGTGCTTCAGAGCGTCGAAGGTAGCGCGAACCATGTTGTATGGGTTCGAGGAACCGGTCGACTTGGCGACAACGTCGTGAACGCCGAGCGTTTCGAAAACAGCGCGCATCGGACCACCGGCGATGATACCGGTACCGACCTTGGCCGAACGAAGCAGAACCTTGCCGGCGCCATGGCGGCCATGAACGTCGTGATGCAGCGTACGGCCGTCACGCAGCGGTACGAAGATCAGTTCGCGCTTGGCAGCTTCAGTCGCCTTGCGGATTGCTTCCGGCACTTCGCGTGCCTTGCCGTGACCGAAGCCAACGCGGCCCTTCTGGTCACCAACGACGACGAGAGCGGCGAAACCGAAACGGCGGCCACCCTTAACAACCTTGGCAACGCGGTTAATCGCGACCAGCTTGTCGACGAATTCGCTATCGCGCTCTTCACGGGCCTGGCGGTCTTCCCGCTGCGGCCTTCTTTCCTGTGCCATTGTCCTCTTCCTTTTTCTTTTCCGGGTGCAATCGGCAAACAAAACGAGGACCGCATCGGCCTCCCCTTTTCGGGACGCCTGCGGTCCGGTGATATCCGGCCGGTACCCTAAGGCTGCCGGCCGGAAACTTTATTAGAAGGACAGACCGCCTTCGCGGGCTGCTTCTGCCAGGGCCTTGATGCGGCCGTGGTAGATGAAGGCGCCACGGTCGAATACGACGTCCTTGACGCCTGCCTTCGAGGCGCGCTCAGAAACGAGCTTGCCTACGAGGGCAGCTGCTGCCGTGTCAGCACCGGTCTTCAGAGAACCGCGCAGGTCCTTGTCGAGGGTCGAGGCAGACGCAAGCGTCTTACCAGCGACATCGTCAATGACTTGAGCATAGATGTTCTTCGACGAGCGATGAACCGACAGGCGCGGACGGCCGTTGGCCACCGACTTGAGGTGACGACGCACGCGGTTGGCACGACGTGCAAGTGCTTCTTTCCTGCTAGCCATTTCGCGTGATCCTTACTTCTTCTTGCCTTCTTTGCGGACGATCCGCTCTTCGGCATACTTGACGCCCTTGCCCTTGTAAGGCTCAGGACCGCGGTATTCGCGGATTTCAGCGGCAACCTGGCCGACCTGCTGCTTGTTGATGCCGGTGACGACGATTTCCGTCGGCTTCGGCACAGTGATCGTGATGCCCTGCGGCGGCTCATACACAACGTCATGGCTGAAGCCGAGTGCCAGCTGCAGGTTCTTGCCCTGAAGCGACGCGCGGTAACCGACGCCGTTGATTTCGAGCTTGCGCTCAAAGCCGTCCTTAACGCCCTTGAAGATGTTCTCGATCATCGTGCGGGACATGCCCCACTTTGCACGAGCATTCTTCGTCTGGCTGAGCGGCGTCACGACGACCGCATTATTTTCGAGCTTCACGCCGACTTCGTCGTTTGCGACGAAGAACAGCTCGCCCTTCGGGCCCTTAGCGGTAACCTTCTGGCCATCGACCGTAGCCGTGATCCCAGCAGGCACCTGAACGGGCTTTTTACCGATACGAGACATTTTTATATCCTGTCTGTTCGCTATGGAGATCCCTGCTCAGCCTTAGAAGACCGAGCAAAGAACCTCGCCACCAACGTTCTGTTCGCGAGCCTGGTGATCGGCCATCACGCCCTTCGGGGTCGAAAGGATAGTGATGCCGAGGCCGTTCGCGACCTGCGGAATGGACTTGACCGAGACATAAACCCGGCGGCCCGGCTTGGACACACGGCCGATCTCACGGATCACCGATGCGCCTTCATAGTACTTGAGTTCGATGTTGAGCTCAGACTTGCCATTGCCGAAATCGACAACGGAGTAGCCACGGATGTAGCCTTCAGACTGCAGAACATCGAGAACACGTGCGCGGAGCTTCGAAGCAGGCGTCGAGACCGACGACTTGCGGCGAGAAGCGCCGTTACGGATGCGAGTGAGCATATCGCCCAACGGATCAGTCATTGTCATCTAACCTGCTCCTTACCAGCTCGACTTGACGATGCCCGGCACCTTGCCGAGATTGCCGAGTTCACGCAGCGCGATACGCGACATGCGCAGTTTGCGGTAGTATGCGCGCGGACGGCCCGATACTTCGCAACGGTTGCGAATGCGGGTCTTGGATCCATCGCGCGGCAGGGATGCCAGCTTGATCGAGGCCTTGAACCGCTCTTCGATCGGAAGAGCCTGGTTCATGATGATCGCCTTCAGAGCTGCGCGCTTGGCAGCCTGGTTAGCGACCGTAGTACGGCGGCGCTTGTTCTTTTCAACTGCGCTTGTCTTCGCCATGTGCGGTTCCTTTTCTACGCTCGTCGTTACGGTTACTGACGGAACGGGAAGTTGAACTCTGT
Source organism: Rhizobium sp. RHZ02 (assembly GCF_014851575.1). NCBI lineage: Bacteria > Pseudomonadati > Pseudomonadota > Alphaproteobacteria > Hyphomicrobiales > Rhizobiaceae > Rhizobium > Rhizobium sp. RHZ02. Next base: position 6,982 of record NZ_JACUZX010000010.1, on the reverse strand, counting down.
CAGGAGAGCCCGCGCTTCGTCGTCCTTCGTTGCCGTCGTGCAAACGATGATGTCCATGCCCCACATCTGATCAACCTTGTCGTAGTTGATCTCAGGGAACACAATGTGCTCCTTGATGCCCATGGCGAAGTTGCCACGGCCGTCAAAGCTTTTCGGGTTCAGGCCGCGGAAGTCGCGAACCCGCGGAAGCGCGATGTTCACGAGACGGTCCAGGAACTCGTACATGCGAGCGCCGCGCAGGGTGACCTTTGCGCCGATCGGCATCTGCTCGCGGACCTTGAAGCCAGCGATGGAGTTGCGTGCACGGGTGATGACCGGCTTCTGGCCGGCAATAGCGGCCAGGTCGGCTGCAGCAACAGTCGGCTTCTTCGAATCAGCCGTTGCTTCACCAACACCCATGTTGATTACGATCTTGTCGAGCTTCGGAATCATCATCTCGTTGGCGTAGGAGAACTTCTCCTGCATCGCCGCACGAATGCGCTCGACATATTCCTTCTTGAGCCGTGGCTCGTACTTTGCGTCAGCCATCAGATCACCTCACCGGAACGCTTGGCCACACGGACCTTCTTGCCGTCAACAACCTTGAAGCCAACGCGGGTCGGCTTGCCGTCCTTGTCGACGATTGCGACGTTGGACAGGTGAACCGAAGCTTCCTTGCTGATGATGCCGGCTTCCTGGCTCTGCGTCTGGCGCTGGTGGCGCTTTACGACGTTGACGCCACGAACAACGGCGCGATCTTCCTTGGGCAGAACCTGAAGGACTTCGCCGGTACGGCCCTTGTCCTTGCCTGCGAGCATGACGACCTTGTCGCCCTTACGAATCTTTTGCATCCTTCGCGCTCCTTACAGTACTTCGGGAGCCAGCGAGATGATCTTCATGTGGTTCTTGGCGCGAAGTTCGCGCGGAACCGGTCCGAAGATACGGGTGCCGATCGGCTCTTTCTTGTTGTCGATGAGGACTGCTGCATTCGTGTCGAAGCGGATGATGCTGCCATCAACGCGACGGATTTCCTTGGCGGTACGAACAACCACCGCCTTCATCACGTCACCCTTCTTCACTCGGCCGCGCGGGATCGCTTCCTTGATCGAAACGACAATAATGTCGCCGATCCCGGCATACTTGCGCTTCGAGCCGCCCAGCACCTTGATGCACATGACACGACGTGCGCCGGAATTATCCGCCACGTCGAGGTTTGTTTGCATCTGAATCATATCAGGTCGCCTTTTTGGTTTACCGGAATGGTTGGGCTTTCGCCCCCTACCCCGGCTTATGAAAATTGTCAGCCGGCCGCTTGCCACAAGGACAGGCGAAAACACGGCAATAGCTTGAATAGCGCGGGATCGATCGTGCCAGGGTGGTTTCCCGTCGGGACCTTCCGTGCGCTCAAAGCAAAAGAACGCTCGACGAACGAGCGTTCTGACGCTGCTTCATACAGATATTTCCGCGAGACGCAAGGCCTCGCGCAAAAATCTTACTTGGCCTGGGCGGAAACGACCGTCCAGCGCTTGTCCTTGGAAATCGGCGCGCATTCCTCGATGGATACGGTATCGCCGATCTTGTACTGGTTGTTTTCGTCGTGGGCCTTGTACTTCTTGGAACGACGAACGGTCTTCTGGAGCAGCGGGTGAGCGAAACGACGCTCAACGCGAACTACGACAGTCTTCTCGTTCTTGTCGCCAACGACAACGCCCTGCAGAATGCGCTTCGGCATGATGTTTTCCTTTACGCCTTTGCTTCTGCCGCCTTCTGGCGGGCAATGGTTTTCACGCGGGCGATGTCCTTACGGACTTCGTTGATGCGCGAGGACTTTTCCAGCTGACCGGTTGCCTTCTGGAAGCGCAGGTTGAACTGCTCCTTCTTCAGGTCGGCGAGCTTGTCCTTGAGCTGATCGGCCGTGAGGCCGCGTACTTCTTCGGCTTTCATGTGCCTTGCTCCTTACTCTGCAATACGCTGAACGAAGCGCGTCTTGACCGAGAGCTTGGCAGAGCCGAGGCGAAGCGCTTCACGAGCGATTTCTTCGCTGACGCCGTCGATTTCGAACATCATACGGCCTGGCTTGACCTTGCATGCCCAGTATTCGACAGAGCCCTTGCCCTTACCCATACGGACTTCGGTCGGCTTTGCGGTTACCGGAACATCCGGGAACACGCGGATCCATACACGGCCGGCGCGCTTCATGTAACGCGTGATCGCGCGGCGGGCCGCCTCGATCTCGCGTGCATTCACGCGGTTCGGCTCTTGAGCCTTAAGGCCGAATTCGCCGAAGGCCAGGTCAGAACCACCCTTGGCGACGCCCTTGATGCGGCCCTTGAATTGCTTGCGGTACTTGGTACGCTTTGGCTGCAACATTTTCTTATTCTCCGAACTTATCCACCAACGCTATTAGGCGTTGTCGCGGCGACGATCGCGATCACGGCTTGCCGGACCCTGAGCGTCACCCTCGAGTGCGCGGCGCTCGGAGGCCATCGGATCGTGCTCAAGGATTTCGCCCTTGAAGATCCAAACCTTGATGCCGCAGATGCCAAAGGCGGTTTCCGCTTCAGCTGTGCCGTAGTCGATGTCAGCGCGCAGCGTGTGCAGCGGAACGCGACCTTCGCGGTACCATTCCGTACGAGCGATTTCAGCACCGCCGAGACGGCCTGCGCAGGTGATCTTGATGCCTTCGGCGCCAAGACGCATTGCAGACTGAACGGCACGCTTCATGGCGCGACGGAAAGCAACACGACGCTCGAGCTGCTGAGCGATCGACTGTGCGACGAGCGTAGCGTCGACTTCCGGCTTGCGAACTTCAACGATGTTGAGATGCGTTTCGGAATTCGTCATGTCCGACAGCTTCTTGCGGAGCTTGTCGATGTCTGCGCCCTTCTTGCCGATGATCAGGCCCGGACGAGCCGAGTGGATCGTGACACGGCACTTCTTGTGCGGACGCTCGATGACCACCTTGGCGATACCAGCCTGCTTCAGTTCGCTCATCACGAACTTGCGCATCTTCAGGTCTTCGTGCAGCAGCTGACCGTACTCGGCATTGTCCGCAAACCAGCGGCTATCCCAGGTACGGTTGATGCCAAGACGGAAACCGATTGGATTAATTTTCTGACCCATTATGCGGCCTCCTCTTGTGCCTGCACTTCGCGGACAACGATCGTCAGGTGCGCAAACGGCCTCTCGATGCGAGAAGCGCGGCCGCGGCCACGAGCGTGGAAACGCTTCATGACGATCGACTTGCCGACATAGGCTTCGGCGACGACCAGGGAGTCGACGTCGAGGTCGTGGTTGTTCTCGGCGTTGGCGATCGCAGACTCGAGCGTCTTCTTGACGGCGCCTGCGATACGCTTGCGGGAGAATTCCAGCTCAGCGAGTGCACGATCGACCTTCTTGCCGCGGATAACCGCAGCAACGAGGTTGAGCTTCTGTGGGCTGACGCGGAGCGTGCGGGCGACTGCTTGCGCCTCGTTGTCCTTCAGCCGGCGTTCGGCTTTTGCCTTGCCCATTGTTACTTCCTCTTTGCCTTCTTGTCCGCACCGTGACCGTAGTAGGTCCGGGTCGGAGAGAATTCACCGAATTTGTGACCGACCATGTCTTCATTGACGCTGACCGGAACATGCTTGCTGCCGTTGTAGACGCCGAAGGTGAGACCGACGAACTGCGGCAGGATCGTGGAGCGACGGCTCCAGATCTTGATTACTTCTGCACGTCCGCCTTCACGAACCTTCTCAGCCTTCTTGAGAAGATAGCCGTCAACGAACGGACCTTTCCATACTGAACGAGCCATTGGAGACTTCCTCTCTTACTTCTTACGCTGATGACGCGAGCGCATGATCATCTTGTCGGTCGACTTGTTCGACCGGGTGCGCTTGCCCTTGGTCGGCTTGCCCCACGGAGTAACCGGGTGACGACCACCAGAGGTGCGGCCTTCACCACCGCCGTGCGGGTGGTCGACAGGGTTCATGACGACACCGCGGTTATGCGGACGCTTGCCGCGCCAAACAGTACGACCGGCCTTGCCGTCGTTGATGTTGGCGTGATCCGGATTCGAAACCGCACCGATCGAAGCAAGGCAGGTGCCGTGCACGAGGCGCTGTTCGCCAGAGTTCAGGCGAAGGATCGCCATGCCCTGGTCGCGACCGACGAGCTGTGCGTAGGAACCGGCGGAGCGAGCGATCTGACCACCCTTGCCCGGCTTCATTTCCACGTTGTGGATGATGGAGCCGACCGGGATGAACTGCAGCGGCATCGTGTTGCCGGGCTTTACGTCGACAGCCTTCTCGGAAGCGATGACCTTGTCGCCGGCAGCGAGGCGCTGCGGAGCGAGGATGTAGGCCTTTTCGCCGTCAGCATAGGTCACCAGCGCAATGAAAGCCGTGCGGTTCGGATCGTATTCGATACGATCGACAGTGCCTTCAACGTCGAACTTGCGACGCTTGAAGTCGACCAGACGGTAGGTGCGCTTGTGACCGCCGCCGATGAAGCGGGCGGTGATGCGGCCGAGGTTGTTACGACCGCCGCTCTTGGTCAGACCTTCCGTCAGCGCCTTGACCGGCTTGCCCTTGTAGAGCGAGGAGCGGTCGACGATGACCAGCTGACGCTGGCTCGGGGTCGTAGGATTGAATGTTTTCAATGCCATTTTATTATTCCTCAGAGACCGGTGGAGACGTCGATCGTCTGGCCTTCAGCCAGCGTCACAACTGCCTTCTTCACGTCCTGCTGCTTGCCGACAAAACCTTTGAAACGCTTGGTCTTGCCCTTGCGGAGCAGAGTGTTGACGGCCGTGACCTTGACGCCGAACAGCGCCTCGACTGCAGCCTTGATTTCCGGCTTCGACGCCTTCTTGGCGACGTTGAAAACAACCTGGTTGTTTTCCGATACCAGCGTGGACTTTTCGGTGATCGCCGGCGAGACGATCACATCATAGTGGCGAAGGTCGGTCACTTGAAACGCTCCTCTAGAGCTTCGACGGCAGCCTTGGAAAGCACGAGCTTGCCGCGGCGCACGATGTCGTAAACGTTGATGCCCTGGATCGGCAGAACATCGATGTTCGGGATGTTCTGAGCTGCGAGCTTGAAGTTGCCATCAAGTTCAGCGCCGCCGATGAAGAGCGCGTTGGTCAGGCCGAGCGTCTCGAAAGCCGATGCCAGTGCCTTGGTCTTTGCTTCTGCAGCAACCAGGCTGTCGATGATGATGACATCGTCGGACTTCAGCTTGGCCGAGAGGGCGTGACGCAGACCGAGAGCGCGAATCTTCTTCGGAAGGTCGTGTTCGTGGCTGCGAGCGACCGGGCCGTGGGCCTTACCACCGCCGCGAAACTGCGGAGCGCGAGCCGAATGGTGACGAGCGCGGCCCGTACCCTTCTGCTTGTACATCTTGGCGCCGGTGCGCGAGACGTCCGCGCGGCCCTTTGCCTGGTGCGTGCCCTGCTGCTTCTTGGCAAGCTGCCAGCGGATGACGCGGGCGAGAATGTCTTCGCGGGGCTCGAGACCGAAAATCGCGTCAGAAAGAGAAACCTTCCCTGCGTCTTTTCCCTCGAGGGTCTTGACGTTGAATTCCATTGGTCCGGCTCCCTTACTTCGCTGCCGATTTGACGGCATCGCGCACGATGATCCAGGCACCCTTGGAACCGGGTACTGCACCCTTGATCAGGATCAGACCACGATCTTCGTCGGTCGAAACCACTTCCAGGTTCTGAGTCGTTACGCGCGTCTGGCCCATGTGACCAGCCATCTTCTTGTTCTTGAATACCTTACCGGGATCCTGGCGCTGACCGGTCGAACCGTGCGAGCGGTGCGAAACCGAGTTACCATGCGTAGCACGGCCACCACTAAAATTGTGGCGCTTCATGACGCCGGCAAAGCCCTTACCGATCGTCGTGCCCGTCACATCGACGAGCTGACCAGCTGCGAAGTGACCAGCCTTGAGCTCGGTGCCAACCTCGAGGAGATTGTCTTCCGTGACGCGGAATTCCGTAAGCTTGGCCTTCGGCTCGACGTTGGCAACAGCAAAGTTACCGCGCATCGCCTTCGACGTATTCTTGACCTTCGCCGTGCCAGCACCGAGCTGGACTGCGGCATAGCCGTTCTTCTCAACAGTGCGCTGGGCCACAACCTGGCAGCCATCCAGACGCAGTACTGTTACCGGGACATGTTCACCAGCGTCGTTGTAGACGCGGGTCATACCCACCTTCTGTGCAATCACACCTGAACGCATCGGTTCAATCCTTCCAAATCCGCTCGAGCAAGGCTCAGAGCTTGATCTCAACATCGACACCGGCGGCGAGATCGAGCTTCATCAGCGCGTCTACCGTCTGCGGGGTCGGATCTACGATGTCGAGGAGGCGCTTATGCGTGCGCATCTCGAACTGCTCGCGGCTCTTCTTGTCGATGTGTGGGGACCGGTTGACCGTAAACTTCTCGATGCGAGTCGGAAGCGGAACGGGGCCCCGGACGCTTGCGCCGGTGCGCTTCGCCGTCGACACGATCTCGCGCGTCGAAGCGTCGAGAATGCGGTGATCGAACGCCTTCAGGCGAATGCGGATATTTTGGCCGTTCATTCGACGTTATCCTTGTGTTTGTTTCCCACGTGCCTGTTAGGCAGACACGGGTTGTTCTTTTTTCCTAAGGCGGACCACCGGTTTCAAAGATCGAGAGGGGCACCGGAATGCGGCATCCCTATCCAGTCTTCAGGCCTTACGGCCACCTTATTGCTTGTTGTAGTCACCCGCTCCAATGAACGAAGCAGGGCGCAAATCGCGCTCGCGCGCCATGTGCAACATTTCTCTGTAATAAGCAAGCGGCTAGCGCCGCTTGCATCATAATAATGTCATCGAATCGGCCGCTTCAGGCGAAACGGCCGGTCTTTCGATTACTCGACGATCGAGGCGACGATGCCGGCGCCGACGGTACGGCCGCCTTCGCGGATAGCGAAGCGCAGCTTTTCTTCCATCGCGATCGGAACGATCAGCTCGACGTCTACAGTGACGTTGTCGCCA
>NZ_JACUZX010000109.1:0-326 GCF_014851575.1 Rhizobium sp. RHZ02 | reverse complement strand
GCTATCTTCTCGCCATCCAGAACCCGCGCAACGAATTTGAGACGCTCGTCCATGCGGTTGCACTCCTGCAAAGGCACCTTCGCTCTCCTCGCAAAGGCCAAAAGTGTAACCCATGTCTCCGGTATGACCTGTCACCCCTCTCTCGGGAAGGACAGAACTCGCCCTTGAAGTCGGCGCACCACAGATCGTTGGGGCCGATGGCCGCCGACAGCGCCGTGCCCATGGCCTTGTTCGCCCGGTTCCTCTTACGGGCCTGGCTCACAAGGCCGTACCGGTCGAGCACCGCATGCACCGTGCTTCTCGCCGGGATGCGCACGTCGCCGGCC
>NZ_JACUZX010000108.1:0-333 GCF_014851575.1 Rhizobium sp. RHZ02 | reverse complement strand
GCAGCACCTCTTGCCACGTCGCCCGAGCCTCTTCGAAACGGCCGAGGTGTCCGTAACAGGCGGCCAGAAGCGCGCGCGAGACGTCGGTGACGGGATTGCGAGTCACGCGCTGCACCAACAATTTAACCGCCTCTTCGTACCTTCGCAGTTGAAACCAGGCCCAGGCCTGAAAGTGGAGAACGACGTCCGGAAAGTACGGGTTCAAAATCCTGGCCCGATCGAAACAGGCGAGTGCCTCCTCGGATCTGCCTGAATAGAGAAGTGCCTCCCCGAGGCTGACCTGCCCTTCGGCGAAGTTCGGATTGAGACTTATTGCACGCTCGGCCTCGCTGA
>NZ_JACUZX010000107.1:0-339 GCF_014851575.1 Rhizobium sp. RHZ02 | reverse complement strand
CCCAGAAGGACATCTGGCCCCAGGGCAGAACGTAGCCCATGAAGCCGGTCGCCATCATCAGCAGGTAGATGAGGACGCCGAGGATCCAGAGGATCTCGCGCGGCGCCTTGTAGGAGCCGTAGTAGAGGCCACGGGCGATGTGCAGATAGACGGCAACGAAGAAGAACGACGCGCCGTTGGCGTGCATATAGCGCAGCAGCCAGCCGTGGTTCACGTCACGCATGATCTTTTCGACGGAGTTGAAGGCAACCGTCGTTTCCGCCGCATAGTGCATGGCCAGCACGACGCCGGTCAGGATCTGCACGACGAGCATGACCGCCAGCATGGCGCCGAAGGTGT
>NZ_JACUZX010000106.1:0-342 GCF_014851575.1 Rhizobium sp. RHZ02 | reverse complement strand
GGCCATCCGCATCATTGGCATCCGTCTTGTTGAGCGTCTCGTGCAATATCTTTTGCGCGTGCCGCGCTTCGATGCAGATCGCGGGAACCCCTTCGGCCATCAGTGCATGATAGAACCACGTCGACAACGGCCCCGTTTCAAACACAACGCGCTTGGCGTGCGGGGCGTGCTTGCGGATCACCTGCGCCAAGAGCTTTGGATCCGAAGCGCGCTTCCCTCGCCATATCCGCTTCCCGTCCTCTCGGATCGAGATCGCCGTATCTTTCAATGAAACATCAAGCCCGATATACTGGTCCATGGTTGCCTCCATTGATGTTTGGGCCCGGTTCCAATCGTGAGCCC
>NZ_JACUZX010000105.1:0-347 GCF_014851575.1 Rhizobium sp. RHZ02 | reverse complement strand
CTCCATTGATGTTTGGGCCCGGTTCCAATCGTGAGCCCGTATTTCCATCTTATCGGGGGCAACCAACCCAGCCAGTACCATCTAGTAAAAATGCACTGAGGAGATCGCGCCGCGATTACCCCATGTGGACGGCAAGCTTGCGATCATCACCGATACCCATGTCACGCCCGCCAATGTGCATGACAGTATCGTCTATCTCGACCGGCTGGATCGCCAGCGTGAGCGGTTCGGCTTCGAGGTCGGTGCTGTCGGGCTGGATGCCGGCTATGCCACGTCCGGCATCGCCAAGGGGCTGGAGGACCGCACCATCCTCGGTGTCACCGGCTATCGCAACCCGACCCCGCCCA
>NZ_JACUZX010000104.1:0-350 GCF_014851575.1 Rhizobium sp. RHZ02 | reverse complement strand
GTTCCAACATTCAGCGCGGTGGGGGTGGACGGTCGCAGATGAGCCGTGGCGGTGGCGGACGGCAGCAGATGAGCCGCGGTGGCGGCGGTAGACAAATGCCTCGAGGCGGCGGCGGCCGCGGTGGCGGACGCGGTGGCGGCAGACGTTGAGCGACCTTTGGGGAGAAAAACGATGAACACGTTCTTCAAGTCTGCAGGCCTCTGGGCCGTTCTTGCAACAACGGCCGTTCTTTGCGGAACTGTACCGGTGCTCGCCCAGGATACGCCGTTCGACAACTTCACGGCCTCAACTCCGGCGCCGCAATTCGACGACCCGATTGCGGCGGTCGACAAGCTGAAGGCAGCGCTGTC
>NZ_JACUZX010000103.1:0-354 GCF_014851575.1 Rhizobium sp. RHZ02 | reverse complement strand
CATGGCAGGGACAGAACCAACCATTGTATTCGCCGGCCTGGCCGAGCGGGATGCAGCCGAGATGGGTGCACGAGCCGATCATGACGATCCAGTTTTCCTTGTCCTTGCCGGCCGAACGGTCGACGCCGGTCGCCTGCGCGTCGGACGGCAGGTTGGCGTTGCGCGCCACCGGGTCCTTCAGGTCGGAAAGCGGCACCTCATCGGCAGCCTTCACTTCCTCGGGCGTCCGGTTGCGGATGAAGATCGGCTTGCCGCGCCACTTGGCCGTCAGCGACATTCCCGGCTCGAGGCTGGAAACGTCAACCTCGATCGAGGCCAGCGCCAACGTCGAAGCATCCGGACGCATCTGGTCGA
>NZ_JACUZX010000102.1:0-358 GCF_014851575.1 Rhizobium sp. RHZ02 | reverse complement strand
ACTTTTGGACCGAAAGGGTTCGGCAAAGGTTCAAGCCTGCATGTCTCATCATCGAAGTATCCCAGATCGTAGTCCATAAAGCTTGTCAGCCAGATATTGTCTTCGACCTGTTTGATGCCGACGGCCTGACCGGCGAAGACCAGACTGAGATTGATCTTCTTCCGCTTGTAGCAGATGCGTCCGCATGTTGTGACGGTGACTGTCTGGTCGTGGAACGGGTAGTCGAGATCGGGTAGGCGCGCGGTGACGCGTCGTAGCGCTCTGCCGGGTAGGCCATGTTGAGCGCCTGGTGGGGCCGCTCGCTGTTGAACTCCTCGACGAAGTCGTCGAAGCGGGCTTGCTGCTGCAGGAAATTGTC
>NZ_JACUZX010000101.1:0-368 GCF_014851575.1 Rhizobium sp. RHZ02 | reverse complement strand
GACAATTTCCTGCAGCAGCAAGCCCGCTTCGACGACTTCGTCGAGGAGTTCAACAGCGAGCGGCCCCACCAGGCGCTCAACATGGCCTACCCGGCAGAGCGCTACGACGCGTCACCGCGCGCCTACCGCGGCCTACCCGATCTCGACTACCCGTTCCACGACCAGACAGTCACCGTCACAACATGCGGACGCATCTGCTACAAGCGGAAGAAGATCAATCTCAGTCTGGTCTTCGCCGGTTAGGCCGTCGGCATCAAACAGGTCGAAGACAATATCTGGCTGACAAGCTTTATGGACTACGATCTGGGATACTTCGATGATGAGACATGCAGGCTTGAACCTTTGCCGAACCCTTTCGGTCCAAAAGT
>NZ_JACUZX010000100.1:0-385 GCF_014851575.1 Rhizobium sp. RHZ02 | reverse complement strand
CGACGAAGCTCCTGATGACGATCCCGGGTATCGGCGCCGTTACGGCCGTCTCCTATGTTGCCGCGATTGAAGATCCAGAAAACTTCAAAACGTCGCGCTCAGTTGGTGCCTGGCTTGGGCTGACAACGCGGCGCTACCAGTCAGGTGAGGTCGACTATGACGGCCACATCTCGCGACGAGGCGACAGCCATCTGCGGGGACTGCTGTATGAAGCGGCAACGGTCCTCCTCACGAGAACCAGACCCGGCAACGAAAGCCGTCTCAGGAGCTGGGGGCTGAAGCTGCGCGAGCGGTTGGGCTTCAAACGCACTGCGGTGGCGGTCGCCCGGAAGCTTGCGGTTATCATGCACAGCATGCTCAGGACAGGAGAAGTGTTCAACGCCTC